>NZ_LLWJ01000072.1:0-427485 GCF_001529285.1 Pseudomonas sp. TAA207
CACTCAGTCCACCTGCTAAACCGTGCCCTCAGCATTTGCGATCGCTGCGCAATCGAACGCAGCCTTCGGCAGCGACTACAAGTGTGCGTCAACTACCTCTCAACTTCGTAGTAGCTGCCGAAGCCGTCGTTGAACCCGCGCACTCAGTCCACCTGCTAAACCGTGCCCTCAGCATTTGCGATCGCTGCGCAATCGGACGCAGCCTTCGGCAGCGGCTACAAGTGCGAGTCAACCACCTCCCAACTTCGTAGTAGCTGCCGAAGCCGTCGTTGAACTCGCGCACTCAGCCCACCTGCTAAACCGTGACCTCCGCATTTGCGATCGCTGCGCCAGCGGCTACAAATTGTGGGCTACGCTTGGGTATCGCTTACTGTGAGCACCGCCCATGCCGAAGGTTTTGAATGGCAATCTCGATGCGCTAAAGGTTGTGCTGGCGATTTGTGTCGTCGCGTTGCACTGCAAGGTCTTCGGCGGCAATGACACTGCCATCGGTTACATGCTGGGCAACGGGTTGTTTAGGGTCGCAGTACCGGTTTTTTTCATCATCAACGGGTATTACCTGTTCCACACCCTCAGCGAAGGCCATTCTTTCAGCAAGTGGTTCCAGCGCGGGCTGTGGATGTACCTGTTCTGGATGCTGATTTACAGCCCGTTTTACGTCGATCCGGCCACGCTGGGCAGTCTCAAAGGCGTACTGGGTGTGGTGAAGTCTTTGCTGATCGGTTATTTCCACCTCTGGTATCTGGTGGGTATGCTCGGCGGCGGCTTGATTCTGTATGCCCTGCGACACGCGCCAACCCAGCGGCTGATCACGTTAGCGCTGATCGCCTACCTGATCGGTCTGACGCTGCAATACATGCGCGTTTACTACTTGCTGCCCAACCCTTTCTTGCAACACTTCAATCAAAACGATTACGCCGCGCGCAACTTCCTGTTTATGGGCTTCCCGTTCATGTGCCTGGGGTTTGTGTTTGCCAAGCATAAAATCACTCAGACCGTTACACGCCCTGTGGTGTGGATCTGGCTGGTATCCGGCACTGCGTTGATGCTGGCCGAGTCGTACACAAACTACTCGCTGCGGGCCAATCCACAGCTGTACTTCGACTTTATGTTCTCGCTGCCCATCCTCACTCCTGCGCTGTTCATGCTGGCGTGTGTGTACTTCAGGGCGTCGACCAGCAACGTACCGGCCAAGGTGTCCTCGGCGGTGTACTACATTCATCCATTGTTTATTGTGGGCGCCCTGGCAGCGGGTATGGCCTACGGCAATCTGCTTGCACTGCTGGTCATCGGCCTGGCGCTGGTCGCGGCCCCATTGCTGATTGCGCTGAGTAAACGTGTGAGGTTTGTTTTGTAGTGCAAGGCGACGGTCGTCGCGCAAAGAAACCGGCCTCAGGGCTGAGGCCGGTCATTGAAAAACGGCTTAGGCCAGTTTTTCGAACTTCAAGTCCCACACGCCATGCCCAAGACGTTCGCCACGACGTTCGAACTTGGTGATCGGACGCTCAGCAGGACGCGGCACACAGAGGCCGTCTTCAGCCAGGTTGCGATAACCCGGCGCCACGTTCATCACTTCCAGCATGTACTCGGCGTAAGGTTCCCAGTCAGTGGCCATGTGCAGCACACCGCCCACTTTCAGCTTGGAACGCACCAGTTCGGCAAACGACGCTTGTACGATGCGGCGCTTGTGGTGACGGCTCTTGTGCCACGGGTCCGGGAAGAACAACAGCAGACGATCCAGGCTGTTATCGGCCACGCAACGGGTCAGCACTTCAATGGCGTCACAGTCGTAGACGCGCAAGTTGGTCAGGCCCTGGGTCAACACGCCATTGAGCAGTGCGCCCACACCCGGGCGGTGAACCTCGACCCCAATGAAGTCTTGCTCAGGCGAAGCAGCAGCCATTTCCAGCAGGGAGTGCCCCATGCCAAAGCCGATTTCCAGGGTGCGCGGCGCAGAACGACCGAACACCTGGTCGTAATCCACCGGCGCATCGGCCAACGGCAATACATACAGCGGCGTGCCTTGATCGAGGCCACGTTGCTGGCCTTCGGTCATGCGCCCGGCACGCATCACGAAGCTCTTGATGCGACGGTGCTGGCGATCTTCGCCTTCTTCCGGGGTTGGGGTATCGAGTGGTTCAGTCATCAGGGGCTCTTACTTGATCAGACCATCCAGCGGCGAGGAGGCGCTGGCATAGAGTTTTTTCGGCATGCGCCCGGCCAGATAGGCCAAACGACCCGCCTCAATGGCGTACTTCATGGCTTGAGCCATGATGATCGGGTGCTGGGCATTGGCGATGGCCGAGTTCATCAGCACCGCTTCGCAGCCCATTTCCATGGCGATTGTCGCGTCGGAGGCTGTGCCTACGCCCGCATCCACCAACACCGGAATTTTTGCTTCTTCAAGGATGACCCGCAGGTTGTACGGGTTGCAGATGCCCAGACCGCTGCCGATCAGGCCGGCCAGTGGCATCACGGCCACGCAGCCCATGGCTTCCAGCTCGCGGGCGATAATCGGGTCATCGCTGGTGTAAACCATCACGTCAAACCCTTCCTTGACCAGCACTTCGGCGGCCTTGAGGGTTTCGATCACGTTAGGAAACAGGGTCTTCTGGTCGGCCAGCACTTCCAGCTTGACCAGGTTGTGGCCGTCAAGCAGCTCACGGGCCAAACGGCAGGTGCGCACCGCTTCAATGGCGTCAAAGCAACCGGCCGTGTTCGGCAGGATGGTGTAACGGTCGGGCGGCAGCACATCGAGCAGGTTCGGCTCACCGGGATTCTGACCAATGTTGGTGCGACGAACCGCCACCGTGACGATTTCAGCACCCGAGGCTTCGATGGCCAAACGGGTTTCTTCAAGGTCACGGTACTTGCCAGTGCCTACCAGCAAACGCGATTGGTAGGTACGGCCGGCTAAAGTAAACGGCTTGTCGCTGCGAACATTGCTCATCGGTAATCCTCTTGGAATGTGAGTTCTCAGTGGGGCTGGGTTCAAACGTCGGCCCGCAGCCTAGCCGCCACCGATGGCGTGCACCACTTCAACCTGGTCACCCTCTTTGAGCACGGTCTGTGCGTGCTGGCTGCGCGGGACGATGTCCAGGTTCAGCTCAACTGCCACGCGACGGCCGGTCAGCTCGCGCCGCGCCAAAAGGGCCGCGACGGTCTCGCCGTCCGGCAGCTCAAAGGGTTCACCGTTCAACTGAATGCGCATGCGCGACGCTGCCTTCGTTTTTAGGGGGCCAGCATTCT
The DNA here is from genome assembly GCF_001529285.1 of Pseudomonas sp. TAA207. Classification (NCBI taxonomy): domain Bacteria; kingdom Pseudomonadati; phylum Pseudomonadota; class Gammaproteobacteria; order Pseudomonadales; family Pseudomonadaceae; genus Pseudomonas; species Pseudomonas sp. TAA207. The sequence continues at coordinate 3,250 of NZ_LLWJ01000072.1, forward strand.
AGCCCGATCCATCAGGTCGACCCAAGCCATTCATCTTGCAGGTTCAGCTCAGGCGCCAGGCGGCCAGCCCCAGACACAACCAGCCGGCCAAAAAGGCGACGCCGCCAATCGGTGTGATGATGCCCAGCTTGCTGATACCGCTCAGGGTCAGCAGGTACAAACTGCCGGAAAACAACACGATCCCCAGCGTGAAGCAGATACCGGCCCACGTCACCAAACGGCTTTGCAACTGCGTCGCGAGCAGCGCTACACCGATAATGGCGAGGGTATGGACCAACTGATAGGTCACGCCGGTGTGAAAAATGGCCAGGTACTGCTCGCTCAAGCGGCCCTTCAAGCCATGCGCGGCAAACGCGCCCAAGGCCACGCCGGTAAAACCAAAGAAGGCAGCCAACATCAGAAATACGCGCAACATGGAACATTCCCCTCAGGATCATCGAATGACGCAGGGTCTGTATAATGGCCCGCTCAACGGGTTCGGCCAAGCCATCTATGCTGCGTTTACTGGTTCATCGTTTGCTCAAAGCCTTGCTGTGGTTCGCAGCGGGCAGCGCGTTGCTCGTTTTAATCTTTCGGTGGGTGCCACCACCAGGCACCGCGCTGATGGTCGAGCGCAAGGTTGAATCCTGGTTCGATGGCCAGCCCATCGACTTGCAACGCAGCTGGCGCCCCTGGGATGAAATCTCCAACGAGTTGAAAGTGGCCGTGATTGCCGGGGAAGACCAGAAGTTCGCCGAGCATTGGGGCTTTGATTTCAGCGCCATTCGCGCCGCTTTTGTGCACAACGAGCGCGGCGGCACACTGCGCGGGGCCAGCACACTCAGTCAGCAAGTGTCGAAGAATGTGTTTTTGTGGTCGGGCCGCAGTTGGCTGCGCAAAGGTCTGGAAGCCTGGTTTACAGCATTGATCGAAGTGCTGTGGCCCAAGCAGCGAATCCTTGAGGTGTACCTCAACAGTGCTGAGTGGGATGACGGCGTGTTCGGTGCAGAAGCGGCCGCACAGCATCATTTTGGTGTAAGCGCTGCACGTTTGAGTCGCCAGCAGGCCAGCCAACTGGCCGCCGTGCTGCCTAACCCGCGCAACTGGAGTGCCAGTCACCCGACGCCGTATGTGAGCACGCGAGCCGCCTGGATCCGCCAGCAAATGCGCCAGCTGGGGGGCGATAGCTATCTCGATACGCTGAATAATTCGCGTAAGGCGCCGTGGGCTGAGTAATCACGCGCCTAAAGGATAGGGCCGAGCATGGTCGCTGAAGCTCGCCGCCTTCGGCAGCTCCTACGGGGTTGCGCATACAAAAACGCCCCAAATGATCGGGGCGTTTTTTTATCGGGCCGGTTTAGGCGGCAATCGACAGTTTGAGCTTGTTCATCGCGCTTTTTTCCAGCTGACGAATACGCTCGGCAGACACGTTGTACTTCTGCGCCAGGTCATGCAGCGTGGCTTTCTCTTCAGCCAACCAGCGCTGATAGAGAATGTCGCGGCTGCGGTCGTCCAGCACTTCCAACGCTTCGTGCAGGTTGCTGGTGGAGTTATCGGTCCAGTCAGCATCTTCCAGTTGACGCGCCGGGTCGTAACGGTGGTCTTCCAGATAATTGGCTGGCGACTGGAACGCACTGTCGTCGTCAGCTTCGGCGGCCGGGTCGAACGCCATGTCATGGCCAGTCAACCGGCTTTCCATCTCGCGCACTTCGCGAGGCTCAACACCCAGGCTTTCAGCCACACGATGCACTTCATCGTTGTTCAGCCAGGCCAAACGTTTTTTCTGGCTGCGCAGGTTGAAGAACAGTTTGCGCTGAGCCTTGGTGGTGGCCACTTTCACGATCCGCCAGTTACGCAGGATGAATTCGTGAATTTCGGCTTTGATCCAGTGCACCGCAAACGACACCAGACGCACACCCATTTCAGGGTTAAAGCGTTTAACCGCTTTCATCAGGCCAACGTTACCTTCCTGGATCAGGTCAGCCTGTGCCAAGCCATAGCCCGAATAACTGCGGGCAATGTGTACAACAAAACGCAGGTGGGCGAGCACCATCTGCCGAGCCGCCTCAAGATCCTGCTCATAATAGAGACTCTCGGCCAGTTCACGCTCCTGCTCCGGTGTCAGCAGTGGAATGCTGTTCACGGTGTTTACGTAGGCCTCAAGGTTCGCACCAGGGACTAACGCATACGCAGGTTGCAAAGAAGTGGTCATACGAAAAACCTCCGACTCACATAACTCGTGCAGTTCAGCACTGCGAAAATTGACCGGGAACCACGAAAAAAGTTCCCACATAAGCTGAAAAGGTCAACAGGTAAAAATGAAACTACTTGGGTGAAAGCTCACGTAAATGACGTGCTACCGCAATCCATGCACCGATATACCCTAACAGCACCGCGCCAAGCAAGAGAGACAGACCATCGGCTACCGGCACACCGGCCAGTGCAAAATTACTGCCGTACAACCCGGCAAGCCCCACAACCGCGTCGTTGAGCCAGTTCAGGCCAAAGGCCAAAACGCCCCACGAAAGTACGCCAGCGCCCAAACCATAAAGCGCACCCATGTATAGAAACGGCCTACGCACATAGCTATCAGTGCCACCGACCAGCTTGGTGACCTCGATTTCGACTCGGCGGTTCTCAATATGCAGGCGAATCGTATTACCGATGACCAGCAACAGCGCCGAGACCAGCAACACCGTCAAACCGAACACAAAACGATCACCCAACTTCAGAATGGCCGCCAGGCGCTCGACCCAGACTAGATCAAGCTGCGCCTGTTGCACCTTCGGCAGCTCGGAAAGACGCTCGCGAAGGGCTTCAAGGGTGGCTTTGTCAACCTGATTGGGGGTCACCAGCACTACGCCGGGCAGAGGGTTATCCGGCAGCTCTTTAAGCGCTTCGCCCAGCCCTGACTGCTGCTGGAACTCTTCGAGGGCTTTTTCGCGGCTGATGAATTCAGCGTCCGCGACCCCTGACATACCTTTTATCTGATTGCTCAGCTGTTCGCCTTGATCACCACTGGCGTCCATCTGCAGATACAGCGAAATCTGTGCCGCACGCTGCCACGAACCGCCCAGGCGCTCTACGTTGTTGAGCAACAACGACAGGCCCATCGGCAAGCTCAGCGCCACCGCCATCACCAGGCAGGTGAAAAAGCTGCCAATCGGCTGTTTGCCTAAACGTCGCAGGCTGTCGAGCAGACTGGCGCGATGCGCTTCGATCCAGGCGTGAAACAACATGCCAAAGGTTGGCCCGTCGTCTTCATCGTGTTTTTTCTTCGACGGCTGTGGATCGGCAGCCTTGGGGGCTACGCGCTCAGACACTTTGGGGCTGCGTGTTGCACTCATTGCCCTGCCTCCCCGTCACCGATCAATCGGCCGCGCTGCAAGGTCAGCATGCGGTGGCGCATGCGGGCGATCAGGGCCAGGTCGTGACTGGCGATCAGGACGCTGGTGCCCAAACGGTTGATGTCTTCGAATACGCCCATGATTTCCGCCGCCAGACGCGGGTCGAGGTTACCGGTGGGTTCATCGGCCAGCAGCAAGGCCGGGCGATGCACGATTGCGCGCGCAATACCCACGCGCTGTTGTTGGCCGGTGGACAAGTCGCCAGGGTACAAATCGGTTTTATCCGACAGCGATACGCGCTCCAGCGCCGAATCAACGCGTTTGGCGATTTCAGCCTTGGACAACCCAAGAATCTGCAACGGCAAGGCTACGTTGTTGAACACGGTGCGATCAAACAGCAGTTGGTGGTTCTGGAACACCACGCCAATCTGACGACGCAGAAACGGGATCTGCGCATTGCTGATCTGGCTCAGGTCCTGGCCGGCCAGCAGCAGTTTGCCGCTGGTGGGCCGCTCCATCGCCAGTAACAGGCGCAACAACGTGCTTTTGCCCGCGCCAGAATGGCCGGTCACAAAAAGGAATTCGCCACGGCGGACCCGAAAGCTCAGCTCGTGCAGGCCCACATGTCCATTTGGATAGCGTTTACCGACCTGCTCGAAACGAATCATGGACGCTCCCGCTCCGCAAACAGAGCTTGGACAAAGGGTTCGGATTCAAAGGTGCGCAAATCGTCGATGCCTTCACCGACACCGATAAAGCGGATCGGGATGCTGAATTGCTTGGCCAGCGCGAAAATCACCCCGCCTTTGGCCGTACCGTCAAGCTTAGTCAAGGCAAGCCCTGTGAGCGCGACGGTCTGGTTGAATTGCTTGGCCTGGCTGATCGCGTTCTGGCCGGTGCCCGCGTCGAGCACCAGCAGCACTTCGTGTGGCGCGTCTGCGTCGAGCTTGCCGATCACGCGGCGCACCTTTTTCAGCTCTTCCATCAGGTTGTCTTTGGTGTGCAGGCGCCCGGCGGTGTCAGCAATCAACACGTCCACGCCACGGGCTTTGGCGGCCTGCACGGCGTCGAAAATCACCGACGCCGAATCAGCGCCCGTGTGCTGTGCAATCACCGGAATGTTGTTGCGCTCGCCCCACACTTGCAACTGCTCAACGGCAGCCGCACGGAAGGTATCGCCCGCAGCGAGCATGACTTTCTTGCCTTCGAGTTGCAGCTTCTTGGCCAATTTGCCGATGGTGGTGGTTTTACCCGCACCGTTGACGCCCACCACCAAAATCACGAAAGGCTTGTTCTGTGATTCGATCTTCAGTGGCTGTTCGACCGGCTTGAGCATCGCCGCCAGCTCGTCCTGCAAGGATTTGTAGAGCGCATCGGCGTCGGTCAGTTGCTTGCGGGCAACCTTTTGCGTCAGGTTCTTGATGATCACCGAGGTGGCTTCAACGCCCACGTCAGCGGTCAACAAGCGGGTTTCGATCTCTTCAAGCAGGTCGTCATCAATGGCTTTTTTGCCCAGAAACAGGCTCGCCATGCCCTCGCCGATGCTGGCGCTGGTTTTCGAAAGGCCTTGCTTGAGGCGCGAGAAGAAACCGCTTTTAGCTTCTGGAACCGGTTCGGCTTTGGGCGCAGGCGCTTCAATGACAGCGGGCGGTGCCTGCACGACAGGTGCAGGGACCGCAGCCGGTTGTACAACCGCGACTGGCGCGATGACCGCGACTGGCTCTGGCTCTGGCTCTGGCTCTGGCTCTGGCTCTGGCTCTGGCTCTGGCTCGACAGGCTCTAGGACGGGTTCAAGCACTTCAAGCACTTCGATCACAGGCGCAGGCGCAATCACCGGCTCAACCGCCACCTCAACCTCGGGCACAGGAATCGGCGGTACAACATGCGGCGCTTGCACGTCCTCAACCAGCGCAACCGGCTCTTCTGCCACCGGCAGAGTTGGCCACGGTTGATGCGTAATTGGCGGCTCGGCAGCAGGCGTTGGTTCAGGCTCAGCGAGCACTGCCACTTCACGCACCGTTTCGATCACGACGGGCGTGGGTTCGATCAGCGGCTCGGGCGTGACTTCGGGAGCAGATGGCTGCTCAACGACGGTTTCCTGCGGCTTTCTGCGCAGCCACCCGAACAGGCCTTTTTTCTCGCCAGCCTTGGCTGGGTTCTTCTTGTCGTCGTTGGAACCAAACATGGAGGACGGCTATCTCATCGTAGCGACGCGCCACTGTGGCGCCCCGGCAAATAATATTCGGTGTGAAAAAGACTGTATTTTCGTCAGCTCGTTCGCACACAACTTAGTCGAAGGGTAAAAAACACCTGCGAAACTTCGTCTTTACTCGGACTTTGAACAGAAAAATCGGCAAAAACATGAAATTTACCGACATGCATCCACATCGCCAAGCGGGCTTCTATACTGCCCGATCAAACGTCGCCTGATCGTCAAAGGCCGGATAGACGTGGCCGCCAGTAAAACGGATCAGTATCCTAGCACCTCCTCACCCGCCGACGCTAAGGCCAAGCGGGCAGCCCAACAGGTTTAAAAACGAATGAATGCTCTAGCCCGCCGCGCTGCTGGCCTGTTGCTCAGCACAGTTTGCCTCCCGCTTTCGGCCCTGGCGGCCGAACCGCAGCCTACCCACGAGTTCCGCCTGGACAACGGCCTTAAAGTCATCGTGCGCGAAGATCACCGTGCGCCGGTGGTGGTGTCACAGGTCTGGTACAAGGTGGGCTCCAGTTACGAGACGCCCGGCAAGACCGGTCTGTCGCACGCCCTTGAACACATGATGTTCAAAGGCAGTAACAAAGTCGGTCCCGGCGAAGCCTCGTTGATCCTGCGCGACCTCGGCGCACAGGAAAACGCCTTTACCAGCGATGACTACACCGCCTATTACCAAGTGCTGGCCCGCGACCGCCTGGGTGTGGCGTTCGAGCTTGAAGCTGACCGCATGGCCAGCCTGCGTCTGCCGCCAGAAGAGTTCAAGCGCGAAATCGAAGTCATTAAAGAGGAGCGCCGCCTGCGCACCGATGACCAGCCCATGAGCAAAGCTTACGAGCTGTTCAGCGCAATGGCCTACCCCTCCAGTGGCTACCACACGCCGACCATTGGCTGGATGGTTGACCTGGAGCGCATGAACGTTGCCGAGCTGCGTGCCTGGTATGAAGAGTGGTATGCCCCCAACAACGCCACACTGGTGGTGGTGGGTGACGTGACCCCGGATGAAGTCAAAAAGCTGGCCCAGCGTTATTTCGGCCCGGTAACTCAGCGGCACATTCCAATTGCCAAGGCACCGCTTGAACTGGCGACCCCCGGCGAACGGTTGCTCAAAGTTCACGTTCAAACCGAACTGCCAAGCCTGATGATGGGTTTCAACGTACCGAGCGTGTCGACCGCCAAAGACCCGGTCACCGCCAACGCCTTGCGCCTGATTTCAGCCTTGCTGGATGGCGGCTATAGCGCGCGCATGCCGACACAGCTGGAGCGTGGTGAAGAACTGGTGTCCGGCGCTTCGTCGAGCTACGACGCCTTCACCCGTGGCGACAGCCTGTTCCTGCTCAGCGCCATGCCCAACAGCCAGAAGAAAGTCACCCTGGCTCAAGCCGAAGCGGGTGTATGGCGCCTGCTCGATGAGCTGAAAAAAACGCCGCCTACCGCGCAAGAACTGGAGCGCGTGCGCGCCCAAGTGATCGCCGGGCTGGTCTACGAGCGTGACTCGATCACCTCCCAAGCCACCTCTATTGGTCAACTCGAAACCGTCGGTTTGTCCTGGAAGCTGATGGACACTGAACTGCAAGACTTGCAAAAAGTGACCCCGGCCGACATCCAGCAAGCCGCGCGTACCTATTTCACTCGCGACCGTCTGAGCGTTGCGCATGTACTGCCCGAGGAGAAAACCCATGAGTGAGCGTAAAGGTCCCCGCTACGCCCTGCTCGGCCTGACCACCGCAGTCCTGGTCGGCGCACTCGGCTATTACTTCGCCAGCCCGGCCGTGTCCGTGGCCAGCCCCGCACTTGAAAACGCCAAGGCCGGGCACACGCTCGAGTCGCTGGCCGAACTCGACGGCAAGGCCCCCAGCCATCGCGCGATGAACGTGCAAACCTGGAAAACCGCCGAGGGTTCCAAAGTGCTGTTTGTCGAAGCCCGGCAACTGCCGATGTTCGACCTGCGCCTGACTTTTGCCGCCGGCAGTAGCCAGGACGACAACACGCCCGGCCTGGCCTTGCTGACCAATGCCATGCTCAACGAAGGCGTGGCGGGCAAAGATGTCGGCGCGATTGCCCAGGGCTTTGAAGGCCTGGGCGCTGATTTTGGCAACGGCGCCTATCGCGACATGGCGGTGGTCTCGCTGCGCAGCCTGAGCGACCCGGCCAAACGTGCCCCGGCGCTTAACCTGTTCGCTGAAGTGATTGGCAAACCGACGTTCCCGGCCGACTCGCTGGCGCGCATCAAAAATCAGTTGCTGGCCAGCTTTGAGTTCCAGAAGCAAAACCCCGGCAAACTGGCCAGCGATGAACTGTTCAAGCGCCTGTACGGCAACCACCCGTACGCCCATGCCAGCGATGGCAACGCTGACAGTATCGCGTCGATCACCGCCGATCAGCTCAAAGCCTTCCACAACAAGGCTTACACCGCAGGCAATGCGGTGATCGCGATTGTGGGTGATCTGTCGCGTGAAGAAGCCCAGGCGATGGCGGCGCAGGTTTCAGCTGCACTGCCTAAAGGCCCGGCGCTGCCCAAAACCGTACAACCGGGCGAACCCAAAGCGGGCGCTACCCACATTGAGTTCCCGTCCAAGCAAACTCACTTGCTGTTGTCGCAATTGGGCATTGACCGTGACGACCCGGACTACGCGGCACTGTCATTGGGCAACCAGGTGCTGGGCGGTGGCGGTTTCGGCACGCGCCTGATGACCGAAGTACGTGAAAAACGTGGCCTGACCTACGGCGTTTACTCAGGCTTCAGCCCGATGCAAGCGCGCGGCCCGTTCATGATTAACCTGCAAACACGCGCCGAACTGAGCGAAGGCACGCTCAAACTGGTGCAAGACATTCTGGCCGACTACCTGAAACAAGGTCCGACGCAAAAAGAACTCGACGATGCCAAGCGTGAGTTGGCAGGCAGCTTCCCGCTGTCCACCGCCAGCAACGCGGCAATCGTCGGCCAACTGGGCGCAATGGGCTTCTACGATTTGCCTTTGGACTATCTCGAAACCTTCATGCAGCAGTCCCAGAACCTGACTACCGAGCAGGTCAAGGCCGCCATGAACAAGCACCTGAGCGCCGACAAAATGGTCGTAGTGACCGCCGGCCCAACCGTGCCGCAAAAACCACTGCCACCTCCAACCGACAAACCTTCAGAGCAACCTCTTGGGGTTCCGGAGCATTAATGGCAAAGCCAAAAAACACATCGCACTCGGGTGCGGGTCAGTTACGCATCATTGGCGGGGAATGGCGCAGCCGCAAGCTGGACTTCCCCCACGTAGAAGGTCTGCGTCCTACACCCGACCGGGTCCGTGAAACCCTGTTCAACTGGCTGGCACCGCACATCGGCGGCGCCAAGGTTCTGGACGTGTTTGCCGGTAGCGGCGCGCTGTTCCTCGAAGCCATGTCCCGCGGCGCTGCCAAAGGCGTGGCGCTGGACAGCAACCGCGATGCGATTTCCAACATCCGCGAAAACATGGGCATCCTGCGCTGCACAGTGGGTGAAGTGCAGCAAACCGACGCCCTGCGCTACCTGGATGCAACGCCCAGTGACACCTTTGACGTGGTGTTCCTCGACCCGCCGTTCCACAAAGACCTGCTCAAGCCTGCGTGCGACTTGCTGGAACAACGCGGCTGGTTGGCAGACGAGGCGTGGGTATACACCGAAAGTGAACTGCGCCCCTCTGAACTGGGCCTGCCCACCAATTGGCGCCTGCACCGCGAACAAAAAGCCGGGGGCGTAAACTATGCCCTGTGGCAGCGTGAAGCGCTTCAAGCGTAAAACGTGAACCCAGCCAGCGCACCTATAAACGGTGTGCTGGCTGTTTGGCGCTCTGCCCAGCGACCTGTTGCGCCTCCCGCCCCGTCTACCCGACACATCCGCACTGATTTCTTACCTTGCGCACTATTTATCTACCGCACGCCTAAGTGCTCTGTCCCGCATTCTGCCGCCTCTATCAGTCGTACGCGCACAAGCGCGTCCCAGAGCAATGGAATGTGAAAATGACACTCTTTACCGCGAAACCGACCCATACGTTCACCCTCGACAACGGCTTGCAGGTGATCGTGCGCGAAGACCACCGCACCGCTGCATTTTGTGCATCGTTATTTCATAAAATCGGCACCCGCAATGAACGCCCAGGCCAGCGCGGTCTGGCTTATCTGACAGGCAGCGCAGCATTCAAAGACAAAGCGCTGGTGAAGGCGTCAGGCGGCGTGGCCAACGGCTGGCTCGATTACGATGTGAGCACCTACAGCCTCGAAGCACCCCGCGCAGCGCTAGCCCCGATGCTGAACCTGCTGGCGATGCGAATGCTCGCGCCGGCACTGTCGCAAGAACGTCTCAATGCGGGCATCAAGCACACCCAGACACTGGAGTTGGGTGAACCCTATTTCACCTCTGATTACTGGATTACACCCGCGTTCGAACAACTCATTTTTCCGAACGCCGGCAAAGCCTACAAGTTTGGCGACATCGCCGATCTTGAGCGCATCACGATTGACGACGTGTTGGGTTGGCACAAAAACGGCTACGCCCCTGACAACTCTATTCTGGTGATTGTTGGCGATGTCTCGCTTGAAGAAATCCAACCCGTGGTTCAGCGCCTGTTCGGGGATATCCCGCGGGTCGATGGTTTGGCTCGCCTCGATCAAGCCGCAAGCGACGTACAAACAGACCCGCGCGCACTGACTGAACACCTCGATACCGCGCGTCAACGGCTGCAAATGGCCTTCAATGTACCGAGCCTGGCCACCGTCGCTGACGTGCGCGACATGCGAGCCCTGCAAGTCATCAGTGCGCTGCTGACCTCAGGGCCCGAGGCTTGGTTACCCGGCCGCTTATCTGAAGGCCAGGCAACGTTGAGCAGCGTTATTACGCGCCTGCCAGCGTATCGCCGTTCGGATGACCTTTTCCTGATCGCCGCCACTGCGGGTGAGCACACAGCACTGTCGTTGCAGCACATCGAGCTGGAGATCAAACAGCTGCTGGAGACCCTCAAAACCCAGACACTGGACACCCTCACGCTGGCGTACGCCCAACAACAGGCCATTGAGAAGCTCAGTGAGCTAGAGACCCTTGAGACCCAGACATCAATCATTGGCAACCTGCACGTCATTGGCCAATCCTGGACGTTGAGCGATAGCGAAGCGCAACAACTTCAAAGCATTACGGCCCAGGACATCCAGCGCGTCGCCAGCCTGTACTTCACTCCAGAACGCTTGAGCGTCGCCTACGTCTTGCCGCGCACAGCCTGATCAAAATACCTGTGAATACGGCCTGATAGCTATGTACCACCTTGCAGCCTGAGGGTTGATCCAACCTGTTCTGACATACACGCAGAACACTTAAGGATTGCCCCTCATGAAACGTTCGATACTCGGTCGCTGGCTGATCACGCTGTGGCTACCAGCGACAGCCTTTGCTATCCCCGCGCCTTCCACCCAAGAGTTCATCCTGGATAACGGGCTAAAACTCATTGTTCACGAAGACCACCGTTCGGCCGTGGTGCATACGCATCTGTGGTATCGCGTCGGCTCAAACAACGAACCGCCGGGGCAGTCAGGCATATCGCACGCAGTGGAACATATGGTGTTCAACGGCAGCAGCAAACTCTGTTCGGGTGAGGGCGACCATATTCTCCAGACCCTGGGCGGCAGCGACAATGCAACCACGCGTAATGACACCACGCTGTACTTTCAAACCCTGGCCCCGCATGCGCTCGGCGTGAGCTTTGAAATACTGGCCGATCGAATGAGCACAGCCCACCTGTCCGCCGCGCAATGGTTGGGGGAGCGCGAAGTGATCAAAAACGAGCGCAGTGAGTCCGTTGACAACAGCCACGTGCAACGAGGGCTGGAAATGACACTGCGCATTGCCAGCCCTTCCAGCGCGGCAGGCAACCCGACCATCGGCTGGAAACACGACCTCGATCGACTGAACGTCGAGGAGCTGCAACATTGGTATCGCAGGTGGTACGCACCTAACAACGCCATTTTGGTCGTCACAGGCGGTATTGAGACAGAGCACGTCAAGGCACTGGCCGAGCGTTACTTCGGGGGTATTGCCCGGCGTGAGGTACCCGTGAACAAAATAGCGCTCGAAGTGGCGGCACCGGGCGAGCGCAAAATCACCCAATACTTTGCGCATCAACCGGCCATGTTGCACATGCTCTTCAACGTACCGAGCATGAGCACCCAAACAGACCCGCGGACTGCCCCGTCGCTGGAGCTGCTCAGGGAACTGCTCGCGGGAGGACGCAGCGCCTTGCTCAACGCTCAATTAGTGCATAACGAAGCGCTTCTGATTGCAGTCACAGCGGAATATAACGCCATCAGCCGCAGTGATGAATTGTTCAGCATCACCAGCTTTCCTGACCTTGAGAAGGCCAACTCCACAGACGCTGCCACCCAGCGTATCTGGGCCGTTATCGACTCACTGAAAAATGCGCCTCCCGCCCTCGAAGACCTTGAGCGAGCGCGCACGCAGCTTATTGCCCAACAAGTGTTTAAGCGCGACGAGCTACATGACCATGCACTTCACCTCGGCGAGCTGGAAATTGCCGACCTTTCATGGCGCACAGAACAAGCGCGTCTGGATGTCATGAAGTCCATTACCCCAGAGGACATACAGCGTACCGCGCAGCGCTTTTTGGTCCGTGATCGTTTAACCACCAGCGCTGTACTGCCTCTGGAGCGTGCTCATGAATAACCCAAACTTTATCGCACGCTGTAAAACCGCGTGCGTGCTAGCCCTGCTGTGCGTTGCCCAAGTCTGCGCGGCATACGCTAACGCCACACCTGCCGCGCCCAGCGCTCACCTGCAATCACTGCGCGAGCTGAAGGAGCCGTCGGTGGTGCACCGCTTGCCAGTCATCAAAGCCTGGAAGCTTGCGCAAGGCACTAAAGTGCTATTTGTCGAAAACCACAATTTGCCGATGATCGACCTGAAAATCAGCTTTGCAGCAGGCAGCTATCAAGATGGCGACACACCCGGGCTGGCAGCCATGATGCTGGCTCTCTTCAACGAAGGCTCCACGCTAAAAGACGCCACGGCCCTGGCCAGGGGGTTCGACAATCTGGGCGTGGTAATGGGCAACGGGATCAGCAAAGAGCAAAGCTTTTTCACGCTGCGCACCCTGAGTGCGCGCGAAATAGCAGACCCTGCAATGGCTTTATTCACCGAAATGCTCGCTCAACCCGGGCTGAGCGTTGACGCCATACGCCGGGTCAAATATGAACTCGGCTTACTGCTTAAAGCCGAACAGGAAACGTCGTACGCACGAGCACTGACACGCATTCACCACGCGCTGTACGCCGATCACCCCACGTTGCGCTCAGTGTATGGCTCACCCGCCAGCATCGAACCTATTGAGGCTGCGCACTTGCTCGCGTTCTACCGCCGCGCGTATACCGCTGCCAACGCGCAAATTACGATTGTCGGCGACCTTACGCCCGAACAAGCCCAAAGGATGAGCAAGGCTTTGGCCGATGCCTTGCCGGCAGGTCCCGCACTGCCTGCTCCGGCAGTACTGGTTGCATTGGCAAACACAGACAACACGTTGCATACCGAGGATGACAGCACAAACACCCTGATCATGATGGCGCAAGATGCAGTGCCCCATCAGCACCCCGACACAGTGGCTTTACGCATTGGTAATGTGGTGTTCAACCAGATCCTGAATGAGCATTTGCGTGAGCAGCACAGTGTCACCTACGGCGTTTCGTCCGATATTGCTCAGGTGCGGGGCTCAGCGCCGTGGGTCATTCATCTCAACACGCCGTCACGCTACAGCCTCGACACAATGGCCCACATCAAAACCCTGTTTGCCACTTTTTTGCGGGACGGGCCTACGGATGAAGAGTTGGACGACATCAAAAAATACTTGAACAAAGCTCTGCCACAGCTCACCTCGACCAACAAGGAGATGCGTAACGAACTGTCGATTATCAACCGGTTTAACCAGCCCTTGAGCTTCGAGTACAAAACCCGTGAAGTTCAAAAAATGACCCCCGAACAGATAAAAGCAGCCATGAATCGCCACTTCAAGGCGGACGGCTGGGTCAGCCTGACCTCAGGCCCCCGGGTTGAACAATTACCGCTGCCTGAGATAAGCACTCCCGAGGCGATTGCACAAAACGGCTGCACCTCCACCAATTGACCCGTTCAAGGCAAGCACACAACACTTGGGCACGGGTCTGCGTTGTGGCAACTTAAGCACACCCCTGTCCCCGCTACCCGATGAGAACCCAAGTGCGCGACATCGCTTCCCCTGTCATACCTGCTCAACCGTTTACCCCGGCTTCGGGCCTTGGAAATCCTCATGTCCAAACGCTGTGGGGACCGTTGTGGCGCACCAAACCGCTCATTGATCATCAGCGTGAGCGCCTGTGGCTGGACGACGGCGACTTTCTGGACCTGGATTGGCACGGCACCCCGTCAGCCTATGCGCCGCTGGTGTTGCTGCTGCATGGCCTGACCGGCTCTTCGGCTTCGCACTACATCGTGGGCCAGCAGCGCGCATTGGCGGCGCAAGGCTGGGTCAGCGTCGCCCTGAACTGGCGCGGCTGTTCCGGCGAGCCCAACTTACTGGCCCGCAGTTACCACTCCGGCGCCAGTGAAGACCTGGCCGCCGCGGTGGCTCACCTGCGGGCCAGATACCCACTGGCACCGCTGTATGCCGTGGGCTATTCGCTGGGGGGCAACGTGTTGCTCAAGTACCTGGGCGAAACGGGGGCGGCCAGTGAGCTGCAAGGCGCCGTGGCGGTGTCGGTGCCCTTTCGCCTCGACCAGTGCGCCGACCGCATTGGCCTGGGGTTTTCCAGGGTGTATCAGGCTCACTTCATGCGTGAGATGGTGGCGTACGTCAAAAACAAGCAGCGCCAGTTTGAGCACGATGCCAAACAGGAAGGGCTGGCCACACTGGCCGAACTGGGCACGCTCAAATCCTTGGGCAAAATGCGCACGTTCTGGGAGTTCGACGACCGCGTCACGGCCCCGCTCAACGGATATTTGAATGTCGACGATTACTACCGTCGCGCCTCCAGTCGCTATTTTCTGGGGGCTATTCAAACGCCGACACTGATTATCCAGTCCCAAGACGATCCGTTTGTCTTCACACACAGTATTCCCGAGGCCTGCGAGCTGGCGCCCGACACTGAGCTGGAGCTGCACGCCAAAGGCGGGCATGTCGGTTTCATCGAAGGCTCGCTGAGGACGCCCCAGTACTATCTTGAGCGGCGCATTCCACAATGGCTGGCTTCCCTGCACTGCGGTTCGGCGTGATGGACAGCGAGCAGGGTGAGTCCATCCGGTTTTGGCAAACGCCCCCCTTGGCGGGCGTCGAGTTGCTCACCGCTCGCTACATCGAACACCGCTTTGTGCCGCATGTGCATGATGGCTTTGTGATCGGCATGATCATGGCGGGCGCCCAGCGTTATCGCTATCGCGGTGCAGAGCATCTGGCGGCCACGGGCACGCTGGTGTTGATCAACCCCGACGAGGTGCATAACGGTCACAAGGGGCATGACGCAGGCTGGCGTTATCGCGCTTTCTACCCGGATAACGCGCAAATGCACCGCTTGCTGGCCGAACTGGAACTGCCCGGCGCACACCTGCCCCTGTTCAATGACACCTTGCTGCAAGACCCTGAACTGTTCAGCGGGTTGTGCCAGTTACATCAATTGCTCGAAGGCCCGGAATCAGCGCTGCAACAACAAACGGTGTGGCGCCAGATGATGTTTGCCTTGCTGCATCGCCACGCTCGATTACCCACGCCCGCCAAACCCGGTGTCGAACACCGCGCGGTGAATCAAGCCAAAGAGTTGTTGCAGACGCGTTTGGCACAGCCGCCGTCGCTGGAAGAACTGGCTGCGGCGGTCAATCTGTCGCCGTTTCACTTTGCGCGCGTGTTTCAACGGGCCACCGGCATGCCGCCGCACACTTGGCTGATGCAACAACGCATCGCCCATGCCAGAGCGTTGTTGCAACAAGGGTGTTTACCCGTGCAGGTCGCCGCCCAGTTGGGTTTTGCCGATCAAAGCCACTTGAGCCGGCAATTCAAGAAGGTCTATGGCGTTGGCCCGGGGGCCTATCGCTCAGCGCGTAACAACGCTCATTTGACGTAGCGATCGCAGCTTAATCGCCCGTAGCAACGCCTCGTTGCGCATCGTTGATCCATTCGCTCCACGACCCCGCGTACAGCTTGCCCAGTGGATAACCCGCCAACGCCAGCGCGAACAGGTTATGGCACGCCGTTACCCCGGAACCGCAATATGCCACCAGTGCATCTGACGAACGCCCCGCCAGTTTTTCAGCAAAGCGTTGTTTAAGTTGCTCAGCCGGTAGAAAACGCCCCGTGCTGTCGAGGTTTTCGCCAAACGCTGCACACTGCGCGCCCGGAATATGCCCTGCAACAGGGTCTATCGGCTCAACGTCACCGCGAAAACGCGGCAGCGCGCGCGCATCGATCAAGGTCAATTGCGGATCACCCCGGCGCGTTTGCAGCTGCTCGGCACTCAGTACCAAGTGTTTATCCGGCGCACCCTCGAAGGTGCCGCGCGGCGTCGTCACGGCATCCAGGCTCAACGAGAAACCGGCCGCATGCCACGCTTTCAAACCGCCATCGAGCATAAACACACCGTCGCGCTTGCCCAGCCAGGCAAGCAACCACCATGCGCGTGCGGCAAACGCACCTGGTCCGTCGTCATACACCACCACGTCGCTGTCTGCATTGACGCCCCACGCCTGCAAGCGCTCAACCAATGCCCGCGCATCGGGCAACGGATGACGGCCCGTCACACCTTTGACCACCGGGCCGCTCAGGTCCCGTTCCAGATCTGCATACTGCGCGCCTTCGATATGCCCTTCGCCATAGCTGCAACGGCCATAGTCGGGGTCTTCCAGGGCAAAGCGGCAGTCCAGAATAATCAGGCCGGGTTGCGCCTGACGTTCTTTCAGGGCGTGAGGGCTGATCAGTTGCGCAACGGGCATAGTGAACTCCTGTGAAGGGGTGAAACGCAGTTAGTGATCGTCTAGCGCAAAGTCCAGCGGCACATAATATTCCTGAATCAACTCATCAATGGCATCACGCGCCTGATCGGTCACAAAACCGGCTTCAAGGACCAGCAGTTGATAAACACCCCGTTTGATCGCTTGCTCACTGAGCTGATCACTCGTCTCACGGGTGGTGCACAAAAAACCGATCCACGACGTAAGAATGATCCAGGCATTGAGGGTCACCGATTCGATTTGCAGTGGCGTCATGTTGAGAATGCCAGCGTCGACAAACCCTGAATAAATCGCCTGCGCCTGCTTCAAGCATTGCTGTGAAAAATGCCGATATCGGGTGGCCAGCTCGCTGTCGCTGTGCAGCAAGTGCTCGATATCGCGGTACAGAAAGCGGTAACGCCACATGGCATCGAGCAATTGCTGCAAATAAAAATGTTTATCCGCAACGGTGGGTAAACGCCCTTCGGGAAGGCGCAGAAAACTCAGCACCAGCGCTTCATACTCGTTGAACAACACCGAGATGATCGCCTGCTTGTTGGGGAAGTGGTAATACAGATTGCCCGGAGATATCTCCATATGGGCGGCAATGTGGTTGGTGCTGACAGCGCGCTCGCCCAGCTGGTTAAACAACGCCAGGCTGTTGTTGACTATGCGCTGGCTGGTTTTTATTCGCGTGGCCATAGGCTTGGGCTTTAATTTGAGAACGGACGGCATCTTACGGCCTAACCTCAGTTCGATAAACATCGCGGCGGGCAGGCCCCCTGATTGACAACTTAGAGCATAGGCTCTAGAAACGTCCTTGCTCTCTTAAAAATTACACCTATAAAAATCAGCTCGGAGCGACCCATGTCTGTCGACAGTGCCTACCCCAAAGACGCCTCAGACTTACTGAGTGATCTGCATCTTCTGCTCGACAAACAACGGCAGGCTTACGCTGCGCATCCTTACCCACCCCTTGAGCAACGTCAGCAATGGCTAAAAAGCCTGCGCCAGCTGTTAAGTGATGAGCGTGAAGTCTTAATCGACGCCATCAGCCAGGACTTTAGCCATCGCAGCGCCGATGAGACCTTATTTGCCGAACTGATGCCCAGCCTGCATGGCATCGACTACACCCTCAAACACCTTAAACGCTGGATGAAACCCTCTGCCCGCAGCGTAGACGTCATGTTTCAACCTGCCAGCGCCCACGTCATGTATCAGCCCTTGGGGGTGATCGGCATCATCGTGCCGTGGAACTACCCGCTTTATCTGGCAATAGGCCCGTTGATCGGTGCGTTGGCGGCCGGCAATCGGGTGATGCTCAAACTCAGCGAGTTCACCCCGGCCACCGGGCGCCTGCTCAAAGATTTACTGGGGCGCATCTTTCCTGAAGACTGTGTGGCGGTGGTCTTGGGCGAAGCCGATGTCGCCGTTGCGTTCTCCGGGCTGGCGTTTGATCACTTGCTGTTCACCGGCTCCACCCAGGTCGGCAAGTTGGTCATGCGTGCCGCCGCTGAACACCTCACCCCCGTGACGCTGGAGCTGGGCGGTAAATCTGCGGCCATCGTGTCGGCCGATGTACCGCTCAAAGACGCAGCACAGCGCATTGCCTGGGGCAAAAGCCTGAACGCCGGGCAGACTTGCATCGCCCCGGACTACGTATTGGTGCCAGAAAACCGCGTTCAAGGATTTGTCGACGCTTACCGCCAGGTGATGCACAGCTTCTACCCGACGCTGATCGATAACCCGGACTACACCGCCATCATCAACGAGCGCCAACTGGCCCGGCTTGAACACCTCAAAACAGACGCCGTGGCCAAAGGCGCCCGCCTGATCCCTCTTTATGAACAGGGTCAGGGCCGACGCATGGCCCACTGCCTGGTACTGGATGTCAACGACGACATGCAGGTGATGCAGGAGGAAATTTTTGGTCCCTTGCTGCCCGTCGTGGCATACCGCGACTTGGAGCAGGCGCTGGCCTACATCACTGAGAGGCCGCGACCGCTAGCGCTCTACTATTTTGGTTACAACAAAGTTGAGCAACAGCGTGTGCTGCAAAACTCCCACTCAGGTGGTGTATGCATCAATGAAACCTTGCTGCATGTGGCCGTTGACGACCTGCCGTTTGGTGGTGTCGGGCCTTCCGGTATGGGCCGTTACCACGGCCATGAAGGGTTTCTGACCTTCAGCCATGCCAAGAGCGTATTGGCCAAGCAGCGAGTGAACAGCTCACTGGCCATTTATCCGCCTTATGGGCGAAAGCTGGGGCGTTTGGTTCAGAAGCTGTTCATTCGTTAACGAGGCCCGACCATGCCCGAACCCCGTGTTGAAAACGCGCTGCTCTCTCGTCGTGGCGCCCTTAAAGTGGGGCTGTGTGCCAGCGCGCTACTGGCGACAGCCGGGTTGGGCGCCAGCCTCACAGGCTGCTCGGCCCGTGACAACGCCCGCGGCTTTGCGGTACTGCGCAGCAGCGATCTGGCTTTTTTGCGCACGCTGATTCCGGTGATGCTGGCCGCCAGCACTGCCGCGCCGCTCATGCCCAGCGCTGCCGATGCTACGTTGCACACGCTGGACGACAACCTCAACCGCCTGTCACCCGCCTTGTTCACTCTCACCCGGCAATTATTCGACGTCGTGGCCATGCCCATTACGCGCGGCCCGTTGACTGGCGTCTGGGGCCGCTGGGAAACCGCCAGCCCTGAGCAGGTTCGCCACTTTCTTGAGCGCTGGCAAAACAGCAGCCTGAGCCTGCTGCGCATGGGTCACGCCTCCTTGGTGCAACTGGTGATGATGAGTTGGTACGAGCGGCCAGAGTCCTGGGCCCATTGCGGGTATCCGGGACCGCCCACAGTCTGAATGCCCCCATAAAAACACGTTCGCGCCTACCGGTTTTCAGTGAGCAGACGACCTGCCACTCATAAAAATAAAAAGACAAGGAACACCTTAATGCCCGTACCGGATCTCTTTCGCGAAGGCTTGGCCCGAGGCTGGAAAACCTACAACGGCTCACAACTGGACAGCGACCTGACGCTGCACGCTGATGTGGCCATCATCGGCAGCGGCGCGGGAGGCGGCACCACGGCTGAAATCCTCAGCGCGGCGGGTTTCAAAGTGTTGATCATCGAAGAAGGCCCGCTCAAAACCAGCAGCGACTTCAAAATGCTCGAAGGCGAGGCGTACACCAGCCTGTATCAGGAAGGCGTAGGCCGCATGACCCAGGACGGCGCCATCAGCATCCTGCAAGGTCGGGCCGTGGGTGGTACAACGCTGGTCAACTGGACGTCCAGCTTTCGCACTCCCGCGCAAACCCTTGAACACTGGGCTCGCGAACATCACGTGGTCGGCCACAGCAGCGAACAAATGGCACCGTGGTTCGAGCAGATGGAACAGCGTTTAGGCGTAGCGCCGTGGCTGATACCCCCGAATGCCAACAATCAAGTCATCCGCACCGGCTGCGAAAAGCTCGGCTATAGCTGGCATGTAATCGCGCGAAACGTTCGCGGTTGCTGGAACCTGGGCTATTGCGGCATGGGCTGCCCGACCAACGCCAAGCAATCCATGCTGGTGACCACTATCCCTGCGACCCTCGAAAAAGGCGGCGAGCTGCTGTATCTGGCCCGCGCCCAGCGCTTGATAATCAAGGGCGATCAGGTCACCGGCCTTGAGTGCCAAGGCATGGACCCGCGTTGCGTGACACCCACTGGCCGCACCATCACTGTCAAGGCGCGGCATTACGTGATCGCGGGCGGAGGCATCAACACCCCCGGTTTACTCATGCGCTCAGATGCTCCAGACCCGCATAAAACACTGGGCAAACGCACCTTCCTGCATGTGGTCAACTTCTCTGCGGCAACCTTTCCCACGGCTATTAATGCGTTTGAAGGCGCACCGCAGTCGATTTACTCCGATCATTTTCAGTGGAAAGACGGCACCACCGGCTCAATGGGCTACAAACTCGAAGTACCGCCGATCCACCCCGCACTGGCTGCCACGTTATTCGCCCGCTACGGCGAGAGCAGCGCCGAACACATGGCCCAACTGCCCAATACGCACATGATGTTGGCGCTGATGCGCGACGGTTTTCATCCAGACAGTCGCGGCGGCAACGTCCAATTGCGCAATGACAGCACCCCGGTGCTCGATTACAGCCTCACGCCGTATGTCTGGGAGGGGTTGAAACGCGCTTACCACAGCATGGCCGAGATTCAGTTTGCGGCGGGTGCCAGCGCCGTCATGCCGCTGCACAGCGATGCGCGCTACGTGAACAACTTGAGTGAAACGCGTGAACTGATAGACAGTTTGAGCCTGGAGTTGTATCGGACACGTCTGGCCAGTGCCCACGTCATGGGTGGTTGCGCTATGGGAGAAAATCCCCACATGGCGGTCACCGACAGCCTTGGGCGTCATCATCAATTGCGCAACGTATCGGTCCACGACGGCTCGCTATTCCCCAGCAGCATTGGCGCAAACCCACAATTATCGGTGTATGGGCTCACTGCAAAACTGGCGACTCAGCTAAGCAAGCGTCTTGAAAATCCGTGAAAAAGGACGAATTCGGCGGCGTCTATAGTGCTTTCTTCTGCGAATGGCGACTTGGCCGACCGGGAATGCTGCGATACCATCCGACTCCCCAACGGATTCCCGCCAGGACGACGCGATGAACCGAGTGTTGTACCCAGGTACATTCGACCCTATTACCAAGGGCCATGGCGACCTGGTTGAACGCGCCTCGCGCTTGTTCGACCACGTCATCATTGCTGTTGCGGCCAGCACCAAGAAAAACCCGTTGTTCCCTCTGGAACAGCGTGTTGAGCTGGCACGTGAAGTCACCAAACACCTGCCCAATGTCGAAGTGGTGGGGTTTTCGACCCTGCTTGCGCACTTTGCCAAAGAGCAGAACGCCAATGTGTTTCTGCGTGGCCTGCGTGCGGTGTCTGACTTCGAATACGAATTCCAGCTGGCGAACATGAATCGCCAACTGGCACCAGACGTCGAGAGCCTGTTTCTCACGCCGTCAGAGCGCTATTCGTTTATATCGTCGACATTGGTCCGTGAAATTGCGGCATTGGGCGGCGATATCAGCAAATTCGTGCACCCGGTGGTCGCGGACGCATTGACCGAACGCTTTCGCAAGAAATGACCGCTGAAGCGGCGCCCGCGTGCACTGCGGGCGCCAATGCGGCACAATTGCCCGCATTCGATTTCAGTTGCCCGGGCCGACCGCCCCGGCAGGAGTACCCATGTCCCTGATCATCACCGACGATTGCATCAATTGCGACGTCTGCGAACCCGAGTGTCCGAACGCCGCCATTTCCCAGGGCGAAGAGATCTACGTCATTGATCCGAACCTGTGCACCCAGTGCGTCGGCCATTACGACGAGCCGCAATGCCAGCAAGTGTGCCCGGTCGACTGCATCCCGCTGGACGAAGCCCACCCGGAAACCGAAGCCCAATTGATGGAAAAATACCGGGCGATAACCGGCAAAGCGTAAGTCGGTATCGTCGGCAGCCGTTGCCGAAGGAACGAGGCTACGCCAGAGCCGCGTGCTACTTCGCCAACGTCCTTGCGACATGAGACTTGCGGCTTGCCCGATGCAGAGCAAACCTGATCTCACAACGGGTTCGCTGCCAGACGCAGCGTCGGGCTGCTTGTCAGCGGCTAGGGTTTTTCGTGATTGCGTCTACGACTGGCAGCGCGGGCAAAATACGCTGGAGCGCTGGCCCAGTTTGACCTCGCGTAACTCGCTGCCGCATACCTTGCACTGCTCGTAGGCCCGGCCGTACACAAACAGTTCTTGCTGAAAATAACCGGGCTGACCATCGCCACCGATAAAGTCGCGCAAGGTAGTGCCTCCGCGCTCAATGGCGGCGGCCAAAATCCGTTTGATTTCAATCGCCAGCTTCAAATAGCGGGCCCGCGAGATGCTTTTGGCTTCTCGGCGCGGGTCTATGCCGGCGGCAAACAGCGCTTCGGTGGCGTAGATATTGCCCACACCCACCACCACCGCGTTGTCCATGATGAACGGCTTGACCGCCATGGAACGTTTGCGCGACAGCTGAAACAGCCGGTCGCCATCAAACAGGTCGGTCAGTGGCTCCGGCCCCAATTTGATCAGCAGTTCGTGATTAAGCGCATCGTGGGTCCACAGCATCGCGCCAAACCGGCGCGGGTCGGTGTAGCGCAAGGCCAGCCCGGACTCCAGTTCGATATCCACATGCTCATGCTTGGCCGCCAGCGACCCGGCCTCAACCAGACGCAAATTGCCCGACATGCCCAAATGGCTGATCAGCGTACCCACTTCGGCGTTGATCAATAAATACTTGGCGCGCCGCTCGACCAATACGATTTTCTGCCCCGACAAACGTACATCCAGGTCTTCGGGGATGGGCCAACGCAGCCGCCGTTCACGCACAATTACCCGGCTGACCCGTTGCCCTTCCAGGTGAGGAGCGATACCGCGACGGGTGGTTTCAACTTCAGGTAATTCAGGCATGCAAGGCTCCTGCGGGGAAAAACCTAGTGAGCACCCAGCTCGCGGATGCTCTCTTTGAGGTTTTCAAAGTCGTATTCGGACAAACCGATGTAATCGAGCACCAAGTGGCTGATGCTGTTCCACTCGTGGTCTTCGCGCTGATTACCCAACACCTTGTGCGAGGCGCAAATGTGCTCAGCCATCTTGAGGATCGCCAGCAGGTTTTTCAGTTGGCTGTTGCGCGACGAGTCATCGCTGAAAATCGCCAGCGCATTGTGGTGATTGGCAATGGCGTGGGTCAGGTGTTCCGGCAAGCGCCAGGACTTGGCCGTGTAATAACCGACCACCGCGTGGTTGGTGTTGAAATGGCGGTTTTCGGTGTCAACCACACGGCTGGCCGGGCCGGCATTGGCGTAGGCTTGCTCCAGCACGGTCATGTAGTCAGGGAAGCGCTTGAGCATCAGCGGGATGCCGCAATCGTGAAACAACCCCAGCGCGTAGGCTTCATCGACTGCCTGAGAGCCGGTGCGCTTGGCCAGCGTCATGCTGGTCATGGCCACGTCCTGCGCGGTGTCCCAAAAACGGTTGAGGGTCACGATGGTTTCATCGCACATCTCGCCCTTGATCGACTGCGCGTTGATCAGGTTGATCACGGTACGGCTGCCCAGCAACGTGACAGCACGTTGAATCGAGGCAATTTTGTTGCTCAGACCGTAATGCGGCGAGTTGACGATCTTCATCAAGGCGCCCGATAAACCGGGGTCTTGGGCAATCAGACGGGCGATCACTTCCAGGTCCGGATCGGGCATGTACTGCTCCATCTGCAAATCCACCATGATTTGCGGTTGAGGCGGCACACTGATGCCTTGCAGCGTTTGGCTGATCTGTTCGGATGAAAGCTCTGGGGGCATGACGACACACTCTGGAATAGCCCGCGATTCTAACGGAATTTTCGGCAGGGTTGGGCACGTAATCCGACGCAATGCGGTGAATCAACCAAGCCCCACGCTTGCGTCTAAGGCTATAATCGCGCCCTTTTCAATACCCGGAGCGACGTCATGTCCCTGCCAAGCCTGCGCCTTAAAGCCAATGCCGATCGACGCCTGCGCGCCGGCCACTTGTGGGTCTACAGCAACGAAATCGATGTAGCCACCACTCCGTTGCACGGCTTTAAGGCTGGCGACCAAGCGGTGCTGGAGACTGCTGGCGGCAAATCGCTGGGCATCGTTGCCATGAGCCCTAACAACCTGATCTGCGCGCGCCTGCTGTCGCGCGACGTGAAAGTGCCCTTAGACAAATCGTTTTTGGTTCACCGCCTCAACGTGGCCTTGTCCTTGCGTGATCGCCTGTTCGACAAGCCTTACTACCGTCTGGTGTTCGGCGATTCCGATCTGCTGCCAGGCCTGGTGGTGGATCGTTTCGGCGACATCCTGGTGGTGCAACTGGCCTCTGCAACCATGGAAATGCACAAAGCTGACGTGATTGCAGCCTTGGTCCAAGTGGTCAAGCCAAGCGGCATTCTGTTCAAGAACGACTCGGCTGCCCGTGATGCCGAAGGCCTTGAGCGTTACGTCGAAACCGTCTTCGGCCTGGTGCCGGAGTGGGTCGCGCTGGAAGAAAACGGCGTCAAGTTCGAAGCACCGGTCATTGCCGGCCAGAAAACCGGCTGGTTCTACGACCACCGCATGAACCGTGCCCGCCTGGCACCGTACGCCAAGGGCAAACGTGTCCTGGACTTGTACAGCTACATCGGCGGCTGGGGCATTCAAGCAGCGGCCTTTGGCGCCAGCGAAGTGATGTGTGTTGACGCGTCCTCGTTCGCACTGGACGGTGTTGAGCGTAACGCGGCACTGAACGGTTTTGCCGAGCGTGTGACCTGCATGGAAGGCGACGTGTTTGAAGCGCTTAAAGAGCTCAAAGCCAACGAAGAACGTTTCGACGTGATCGTGGCCGACCCTCCGGCGTTCATCAAACGCAAAAAAGACCTGAAAAACGGCGAAGGCGCGTATCGCCGCCTCAACGAGCAAGCCATGCGCCTGCTCACCAAAGACGGCATCCTGTTCAGCGCATCGTGCTCCATGCACCTGCCCGAAGACGACCTGCAAAACATCTTGCTGACCAGCGCCCGCCACCTGGACCGCAACATCCAGTTGCTGGAACGCGGCAGCCAAGGCCCGGATCACCCGGTACACCCGGCGATCCCAGAAACTCGCTACATCAAAAGCATCACCTGCCGCTTGCTGCCCAACAGCTAAGCAGTAGGGTCAACCCGTAGCCGCCAGCGGCTACGGGTTGCGCTTCATGGCTGGGGTTCGCGGTCCAGTTTGGGGTTCAACTCAACCTCGCCAATCTGCAATGACTGGTAGCGCGGCTTCACCACCTTCACCTTCCCTGCCCGAATCTGATCAATCAGTTGAAGTGGGCTTTCGCCACCTTCATAGGTGCCCGCACGCTTCCATTCGCCTTGCGCATCGCGCGTAAAAAAGTACAGCCCGTCAGACCAACCTTGCTTGGGCAATTGCAGTACTTCCACCTGCCCGTCGTTGTCCAGATCCACGGCCCACAGTGCGCAACCCGGCGCCCAGCACGGCTGCCCGCCTACGCCCGGCAGATCAAATTGCTCACTGCCTTCAACCTTGGGGCCGATCCATTCCAGCACCCGCGCATTCGGCGCTCGAACACCACCGCCGGTGTCTGCATCCTTCAGACGTTTGAGCAGCACTTGGCGCTCAGGCTCCGTCAATACCTGCCCTTGCTCCACTTGCGCCAGCAACGCGTCATAGGCCTGTTTGCCGGGAAGTCCCAAGCGATAGCGCAAGGCATCGGCATCAAAGGTTTCGACCGATGACTGGCCACTCAAGACCCGGTTTATCTGGTTTTTGGCGCTGAACTGCAACGG
Source organism: Pseudomonas sp. TAA207 (assembly GCF_001529285.1). Taxonomy (NCBI): domain Bacteria; kingdom Pseudomonadati; phylum Pseudomonadota; class Gammaproteobacteria; order Pseudomonadales; family Pseudomonadaceae; genus Pseudomonas; species Pseudomonas sp. TAA207. The sequence continues at coordinate 29,129 of NZ_LLWJ01000072.1, forward strand.
GCTGAACCACGGGGTGTGAATCGCCAGCAACACCACCACGCTCAGCAGTGCAATTACCGGGTTGCTGACCCGCAAGCGCCACAACCACTGACGCTGCGGCACCACGGCGGCCCAAGCGGCGGCCACGCTGTGCACCAGCATCACGACCACCAGCAGCATCGCCAGTAAACGGGTTGGCGTCAGGCCGTACTGCTCAATTCTTAACCAGCTCGAATACCCGGCCAGCACCACCAGTACTGGCAGGCACAACAGGCACAGGTCGACCATGCGCAGCAGCCACTTCGGATAGCCGCTTTCGTGCTCGCCGTCTTGCACCACACCGTTGAGCAAAAACAGATTGACCGCCACCAGGCACAACATGATCGGCGTCGAATACCCCGTGTCCCAGATCGGGCCTAACCCGGTAAAGGCCAGGGCGAAGGTGAACACGAGGGCAATCAATGCCCCCAGAGGCAGCAAGAAGCGGCATAGCGTGAGCAGAATGCCGCGCAACAGGCCAATGACCCGATCGTTGTCGCGGCCCATCTTCACGCCCAGTGCAAACACTACGGCTGAACTGATGTAGATGAACCCGTCCGTGGAGAACAGTTGGTTAAGCGCCACAATCCCGAGCATCTTGAACAGGCTGCCCCACAGCAGAATCAAGGCCCAGAACACGCCGTTAAGCAGCAACCCCAGCAACACGATGAACACCGTGTCCCACGCGTGACGGAACAAGTCTTCGTAACGCGGACAGCGCCCTTCGCGGGTTGGCCAGCTTAAGATGAAGGCCGTACAAATGTAGGCAATCACCACGGCAAAACACGTCCAGCTGCCGGTCAGCCAACTGCTGGAGCGCCACTGCTCCCCGCCGTCCCAAAACACCCAGGCGCTGATGGCCGACATCACCACCGTCAACGCCACTACCAGCCACAGGGTGCCGCGCTGACGCAGGGCATCGCCCAGTAGCAGCGCATTGGTGCCCCCCACCAAAACCGCCGTGACCAGCGCAAACTTGATGCCATGTTCGCTGATACCGCTGGCCAACCAGAGCAGCAGTCCCTGCACCAGGCCAATGCCCAGGCAAGCCTTGATAGAGCGTGTAATGACCATTGTTCAAAATCCCTGTTGTTAAAACACACCGATACTCTAAGCGCTAAGTTGCAGATCGCCTATACGGCCATTTTTGTAAGGGTGCCGGGGGCGCCCCTACAGTCATCATACTTAGCAAGATTATTCCTACGCAAAGGCGGGCAATAACTTACACAATTCGACGTTGTCATTTTTTATTGAGGAGCTAGTTTTATCAAAGTCACTTTAAGAATGGCACAGCATGAAGTGGCTGAACTTAATATCTGAAGTGTCCTATCCCAATGTAAGGAGCATCAAGATGAAAGCAATCACTCTGGAAGCTAATAAAATCGCCAACCTGGCTTGTCTCGCTGTGATTCAGCGCTAAAGTCACACGGACGATAATGGAACCGGGGAATGTCGGCACCCCGGTTTCATTACCCTCTCACTCCAGAGTTGTTCATCCATGCATATAAATCCTTACTTGTTTATATTGGCCCGATCACCCCACCACATCGTCTGGAACTTCTTTAATCACACACAATACGAACTCGACGCTGATTACAGTGAACGCTTGACCCAACTTATTTCTTGCCCTGAACTGTTCAGTAAACACAATCCGATTGACCAGGCCTTTCTGACAGCCTCGATCATCACTCACGAACATATCCCCAGCCCTGAATGGGGGTGGGACGACTTGTCGAAGATTTTTCATATCGGCACGAAAAACCTGCCACAAGAGCACGTCCCCAAAGATGCCAATGAATGGGCCACACAGTACCTTGCCCACTGTTCGCAAGTGCTGAGTACTCCCGCGCCGCCCCCTCATCGGATTGACCCTCATAACGGGCATATGGTCGCCCTGCCCGCGTGTGCCCCTGCCAAGGTCTTGAAAGGCTCTTTGGCCACTGCCCTGCTCAGCCGAAAGACCTCTCGCTTATTCACCGGGCAAAGCCTGTCCCTCAGCCAGCTCAGTACTTTGCTTTACCTTTCACTGGGGTATCTCAACGAGCGCAAGGGCGATACCAATCTGTCCATCCCGCGTGGCATGGAAGCACGCCGCAGCAGCCCTTCAGGGGGTGGACTCAATGCCTGCGAAGGCTACGTTTATGTGCGCAATGTGAAGGGGATCAAACCCGGCGTTTATGCCTACTCAAGCGAACTGCATGCCCTGAGCCTGATCAATACGCTGCCCGAGGAACCGCTGGGGCAGCTGCTATGTGGGCAACACTTCATCAACCCGTTACCCGTAGGCCTGTTCATCACCTCGCGCTTCGACAAACTGTGGTGGAAATACGAACACTCACGAGCCTATCGAATGGCCTACGTTGAAGTCGGGCATATTTCTCAAACCTTTCAGCTCGTAGCGACACAACTGGGCCTCGATACCTGGCTGACCGGCGCCTTAACCGATGATCGTGTTGAAGCACTGCTGGGTCTGAAAGACAGCCCGGAGCAACCCCTGTTCTTTGTCGGCTGTGGCCAGGGCGATGGTCAGGTTCAGTGCCCGGAGCTGATGGCACTGATCAAGCACCAGGAAGTAGCCTCGTGAGAGAACATTGCCCCCCCGAGCCTTTTGCCCTGTACCCACCCTGTACCCTGCCAGACTGGGATACCAAAGCCAGCGTACGCACGAATCGCTCACCCTACACATTGCCTGCCGACCTGGAGCACCAACTGGGCGAACGCCACTGGTTCGTACCCGACTTCATGCCCTATCTCGACCACCCTGACATCGTATTGGCCGGGCCTTCTGTGGTGCGACGCCTTGAAGCCAATCAACTGGTGTACTTTCTCGACTACACCACGGTCCTGGAACACAAACTGGTTAACCGCGCGGTCGAAACACTGATCCATGACGAACTGGGTGTACCTGTGCCTTGCGCTGTGAAAACTGCCGCTTTGCAGCTGTATACAGACGAGGGTTATCACGCGCTGTTTTCCAATCAAATCGCCGAACAGGTGGCCGAGTTATATGGCATCGACAACCGCTCACGCCCGGCCAGTCGCATCCGCCGCCTGCTGGAGCGGATACAGGCATGCAGCCCGACTGACGAGGCGATGGTTTGGTTTTTGATCGGTTTTGTATCCGAAACCATCATTGCCAAAGAGTTATTGAGCGCGGTCCGCCTGCCCCTTGTTTCTACCGTGTTGCACATGTTCAAGAGCCACCTGGCCGACGAAGCCCGACACAGCCGCTATTTTTGCGACGTGTTCAGCCATCTGTGGCCATTGTTTGATGACTGCCAGCGCACCCTCGCCGCCACGCAGCTGCTCGCCATCCTCGAGATCTTTTTCGAGAGCGACACTCACTGGCTAAAAGAAAGCCTGGCCAGTGTCGACCTGCACCCCGACACCCTCGAATACATCACCACACGCTTGCAGCAACCGCACGCACATCAACAGCGTGTACGTTCTGGCGCCAAAGTCACCCTGCAGGCGTTATTCAACGCCGGTTTTTTCAACATCGCGCATAACCGGCACCTTTTTCAAAACGCGGGTTATATCGATGCCTGAAGCCCCGGACAACCGACGCGGCATGGCCATTTTCTTGTTGCTGAGCATGGTGGTGCTGGGGGTATTCCCGCTGGATGTGGTGTTGCCCTCATTCCCGGCACTGGCTGAGTACTATCAACGCACACCCAGCGATATCGCGCTATCCGTCAGCCTTTTCGCCATTGGCATTTCCATATCGCAACTGCTGATTGGACCCCTTTCTGACAAATTAGGACGCAAGTCCCTGTTGCTGACTGGCATGGCCATGTCGATTGTCGGAGCAGCGGGCTGCGTGCTCTCTACGCACTACCTGGGATTTTTACTGTTCAGGTGTGTGCAGGCAGTCGGGTGTGGATGTTTTGTGTTGTCTCAAGCCTTGGTTCAAGACCTGTTCACCGGTAAAAAACGGGACTCGTTGCGAATCCTGATGGTCACCGCCAGCGGGCTGGCGATTTCACTGTCGCCGCTGGCTGGGACCCTGTTGCAGGAAACATTTGACTGGCCCGGGAGCTTTTGGCTGTTTATTGCACTGGCCTCAGGGGTATGGATCATTGCCTGGCACCAGCTAACCGAGCACGCTGCCCCTGCACAGCCCTCCCACAGCCTGCTGGGAGCCTACGCCATTGTTTGCCGCAGCCCGATGTTCATCAGCTACTGGCTGATTGCAGCCCTTGCCTTTGCCTGTCACTTCTCATTCATCGTCGTTTCGCCATTGCTGTTTCTTGAGCAACTGCAACTGACCAGCTACCGATACTCGCTGATTTTGCTGCTGTATGGTGCAGCCTATGTGAGCGGCGGGTTGATGGCTCACCTGCTGGCCCGGCGCATCAGTGCAAACAGCCAGATCATCGTAGGCCTGCTGTTAATCCTTGTGGCGGGGGTACTCATGTTGCTCCTGTACCAGCTCATGGGCTTAAGCGTGCCAAGTGTGTTGCTGCCCATGATCGTCTGCACTGCAGGCATCACCATTGCCCGGCCCATTGCCACTTCGCGGGCGATGGACGTGTTCCCTGAGTGGGCAGGCACTGCATCGTCCGTCGGCAGCGCGCTCATATTCATTTTCGCAGGCACGGTCAGCGCCTTGGTCAATCTGATCCCCGGCAGCCTGCAAATCACGCTGGCAACGGGCTTTGTGTCAATGAGCCTGATTGCATTGGGCTTGATCGCATGCATTTGCCAGCACCAGCGTATACAACCTGTTGCCTGAGTCTTTTACGATTCAGCCCCATACTTTGGCCCATTCCCTCCGCACGCCAGCCGTGTAGAATCGACGCATTCATCGCCAATCATCCCCGGCGGGTTTATGAGCTCAGGCCCAGGCACGCGGCGATCCCGCAGCGCTCACGGCAGCTTTCGGACACGTAGTCATTTTCTGTGTGGTCCCTCAGTCATTAGAAGCTCACTTCCCTGTTTGTTACCTGATTAGCCGCCCGGAGTTGTTCCATGCCTGACTATCGTTCAAAAACCTCCACCCACGGCCGCAATATGGCCGGTGCCCGCGCTTTGTGGCGCGCCACGGGGATGAAAGATGCCGACTTCAAGAAGCCGATCATCGCCATTGCCAACTCCTTTACCCAGTTCGTACCCGGCCACGTCCACCTCAAAGACATGGGTCAACTGGTTGCCCGCGAGATCGAACGCGCTGGCGGCGTTGCCAAAGAATTCAACACCATCGCCGTCGACGACGGCATCGCCATGGGCCACGACGGCATGCTGTACTCGCTGCCGAGCCGCGAGATCATTGCCGACTCCGTTGAGTACATGGTCAACGCGCACTGCGCCGACGCCATCGTGTGTATTTCCAACTGCGACAAAATCACCCCCGGCATGCTGATGGCTTCGTTACGCCTCAACATCCCGGTGATTTTCGTCTCGGGCGGGCCAATGGAAGCGGGCAAAACCAAGCTCGCCAGCCACGGCCTCGACCTGGTAGACGCCATGGTCATCGCCGCCGACTCCAGCGCTTCTGACGAGAAGGTTGCCGAGTACGAGCGCAGCGCATGCCCCACCTGCGGTTCGTGCTCCGGCATGTTCACCGCCAACTCGATGAACTGCCTGACCGAAGCCCTGGGCCTCGCCTTGCCGGGCAATGGCTCGGCACTGGCCACCCACAGCGACCGCGAGCAATTGTTCCTGCAAGCGGGGCGCACCATTGTCGACCTGTGCCGTCAGTACTACGTCGAAAACGACGAGTCGGTACTGCCGCGTAACATCGCCAACTTCAAGGCGTTCGAAAACGCCATGACGCTGGACATCGCCATGGGCGGCTCGACCAACACCATCCTGCACTTGCTGGCCGCCGCCCAGGAGGCCGAGATCGATTTCGACCTCAAAGACATCGACCGCCTGTCGCGCCATGTGCCGCAGCTGTGCAAAGTGGCGCCAAACATCCAGAAGTACCACATGGAAGACGTGCACCGCGCAGGCGGCATTTTCTCCATTCTCGGCTCGCTGGCCCGTGGTGGCTTGTTGCACACCGACCTGGCGACCGTACACAGCAAGACAATGGCCGAAGGCATTGCCAAGTGGGACATCACCCAGACTGACGACGAAGCCGTCCACACCTTCTTCCGCGCAGGCCCGGCCGGTATCCCGACACAAACCGCGTTTAGCCAGTCAACCCGTTGGGACACGCTGGACGACGACCGTGAAAACGGCTGCATCCGCAGTGTCGAACATGCGTATTCGCAAGAGGGCGGCCTGGCCGTGCTCTACGGCAACATCGCGCTGGACGGCTGTGTGGTGAAAACCGCTGGCGTTGACGAGTCGATTCACGTGTTTGAAGGCAATGCCAAAATCTTCGAAAGCCAGGACAGCGCCGTGCGCGGCATTTTGGCAGACGAGGTAAAAGCCGGCGATATCGTGATCATTCGTTACGAAGGCCCTAAAGGCGGCCCCGGCATGCAAGAGATGCTCTACCCCACTTCGTACCTCAAATCCAAAGGGCTGGGCAAAGCCTGCGCACTGCTGACCGATGGCCGCTTCTCGGGCGGTACTTCGGGCCTGTCCATTGGCCACGCTTCGCCAGAAGCGGCCGCCGGTGGCGCGATTGGTTTGGTACAGGACGGCGACAAAGTGCTGATCGACATTCCCAACCGCTCGATCAACCTGTTGATCAGCGATGAAGAAATGGCCACTCGTCGTGCCGCGCAAGACAAAAAGGGCTGGAAGCCGGTGGAAGTACGCCCGCGCAAAGTCACGACAGCATTGAAGGCGTATGCCTTGCTGGCCACCAGTGCCGACAAAGGCGCGGTGCGTGACAAAGCCTTGCTGGACAAGCTGGTGCCATAAGCCAGGCGGCTCCATTCAAAAATCCCGGCCGCGTGCCGGGATTTTTGTATCGCGCAGGGGGACGAGGCTTATACCCAAAACATAGGTAGTCATTCCAGAACGGTATATTTCTAGCTATATCAACCTGTTAGCATTTCCGGTTCGAAATTGTTACAACCCAAGACTGGTACAAGTCGCCCCCCCGGAGCTTTCATGAATTACCCGCTGATCCTCAATCTGCTGGTGTTCCTCGCGTTGCTGTTCGGCTTGTCGCTGACCCGCCACACCGCGTGGAGCCTGGCGAAAAAAGTCCTGCTGGCGCTGGTTGTCGGTGTGATGTTTGGTCTTGGTTTGCACCTGATCTACGGTGCAGAAAGCCCAACCCTGAAAACCTCTATCGGCTGGTTCGATCTGGTCGGCAGCGGCTATGTGCAACTGCTGCAAATGATCGTGATTCCGCTGGTCTTTGCTTCGATCCTCAGCGCGGTCGCGCGCCTGCACAACGCATCGTCGTTGGGCAAGATCAGCTTTCTGACCATCGGCACCCTGCTGTTCACCACCATGATTGCAGCGCTGGTCGGCATCGGCCTGACCAACCTGTTCGGCCTCACGGCTGACGGCCTGGTGGCGGGCGCAGCTGAAATGAGCCGCCTGCAAATCATCCAGAGCGATTACGCCGGTAAAGTGGCCGACCTGAATGTGCCGCAGTTGCTGCTGTCGTTCATCCCGCAAAACCCGTTTGCTGACTTGGCCCGTGCCAAGCCGACGTCGATCATCAGCGTGGTGATCTTTGCCGCGTTCCTGGGGGTTGCTGCGCTGCAACTGTTCAAGGACGAGCCTGAAAAAGGCAGCAAAGTGCTTAACGCCATCGACACCCTGCAAGCCTGGGTGATGCGTCTGGTGCGTCTGGTGATGAAGCTCACCCCGTACGGCGTGCTGGCCTTGATGACCAAAGTGGTCGCCATGTCCAACCTGCAAGACATCATCAAACTCGGCAGCTTTGTGGTGGTGTCCTACATCGGCCTGGCGCTGATGTTCGTGATTCACGGCGTGATTGTGTCGTTTTCCGGGGTTAACCCGCTGCGTTTCTTCCGCAAAGTATGGCCAGTGCTGACGTTCGCGTTTACCAGCCGTTCGAGCGCCGCCAGCATCCCGTTGAGCATTGAAGCGCAAACCCGTCGCCTGGGGATTCCGTCGTCCATCGCCAGCTTCGCGGCCTCGTTTGGCGCGACCATCGGGCAAAACGGCTGTGCCGGTCTGTACCCGGCGATGCTGGCGGTGATGGTTGCCCCCACCGTGGGTATCAACCCGCTGGACCCGCTGTGGATTGCCACGCTGGTAGCGATTGTGACCCTGAGTTCGGCCGGTGTGGCAGGCGTGGGCGGTGGTGCAACCTTCGCCGCGCTGATCGTCTTGCCAGCGATGGGCTTGCCGGTGTCGCTGGTGGCGTTGCTGATCTCGGTCGAGCCGCTGATCGACATGGGCCGCACGGCCTTGAACGTGAGTGGCGCAATGGTTGCCGGTACGGTAACCAGCCAGATCATGAATGAAACGGATAAAGCCATTTTGGCTGAAGACGATCATGGTGAGCTGGCGCACGCGTAAATTCGCGTAACCCCGTTGGAACTGCCGCAGGCTGCGAGCTTCAAGAGCAAAAGATCGCAGCCTTCGGCAACGCATACGCAACTGCGCGTAAAGCGTTTACAAAATGTTAGACCCTTTCCCACACCTCAAAACTGAAACCCGGCTTGCCCTCTTCAGCCGCATGCGGCTCATTCGACACCCGCGTCCACTGCGCCTGATCAAACTCAGGGAACCACGCATCGCCTTGCGGGCTAAGCCCCACACGCGTCAGGTACAACCGGTCGGCATCTGCCAGCCCCTGGGTGTACAACTGCGCGCCGCCAATCAACATCACTTCGCTCACGCCCTGCTCTTTGGCCCACGCCTGTGCGCGCTCCACGGCCGCATCGAGCGAGGCAAACACCTCGGCACCTTCAAGCTGCAAGTCGGTCTGACGACTGACCACCAGGTTCAAGCGCCCCGGTAAAGGGCGGCCCAGCGAATCCCAGGTTTTGCGACCCATAATGATCGGCTTGCCCAGGGTGGTGGCCTTGAAATATTTGAAATCCGCCGGCAAATGCCACGGCATGCTGTTATCGACGCCGATCACGCGGTTTTCACCGAGGGCTGCGATCAGGCTGAGGGGGAGAGATTTTTTCATGCTGGCGAGGATACCAGAGCGACCCGCGCCCGCAGTACCCCGTGCGACGTAACAGCGGTTATGCTCTTGGCTCACTTGAATGGATTGGCCTGTGACTCAACTTTCCCCTTTGCAACGCCTGTGGCTGACTGAAACCGTGCGCCTGCGCGAAGAACACGCGGGCCCGCTGGATGACCAGGAAGCCAATCGTCGCGCCCGCAGCAGCGGCGGCGACCTGACCCAACGCCTTGAGCATCGTGCCTTGTGGCTGGCTGAACGCGATGGTTTGCTCAGCGCCCTGCACCATTGGCTACAAGGCGCACGGCTGGCGGTGCTGGTGCTGGCGGTGTTGGCCGTGATCAGTGGCGCAGGGCTGGCCTTTGCCGCGCTGGGCAACGGGCAAACCCCGGTTAATGTGTTCTGGGCGCTGGGCAGCCTGCTGGGCCTCAACTCGATTTTATTGCTCAGTTGGGTGCTTGGCCTGCTGTTGGCCGGTGAGCACGGCGCCAGCCTTGGCCGCGTATGGCTGTGGCTCAGCGACAAGCTCGCCCGCGATGCCAAGGCCGCCCAACTGGCCCCCGCCCTCCTGTTGTTGCTGCAACGGCGCAAGCTCAATCGCTGGGCGCTCGGCGCATTGGTCAACGGGCTGTGGCTGCTGGCAATGCTCAGCGCATTGGTGATGATGCTGCTGCTCATGGCCACCCGCCGCTACGGGTTTATCTGGGAAACCACCATTCTGGGGGCCGATGCGTTTGTCGCCGCCACACGGGCGCTGGGCGCTCTGCCGAACTGGCTGGGGTTCAGCGTGCCCACGGTGGAAATGATCCTCGTCAGCACTGACAGCAGCCTCTACAACAACGAACTGGTACGTCAGTCGTGGGCGATCTGGCTTGTCGGCGCGGTCCTTATTTATGGCGTGATCCCGCGCTTGCTGCTTTACCTTTTCTGCCGCTGGCGCTGGAAGAGCGGGCGCAATGCGCTGCAACTGGACCTCAACTTGCCCGGCTACAGTCAACTGCGCGAAACCTTGATGCCGAGCAGCGAACGCCTTGGCGTGAACGACATCGCGCCCGAGCAACTGCACACGGTACAGGCTGGGAACACAGATCTGCACACCGATGGCGCACTGATCGTGGCCATCGAACTCGACGACCAACACCCGTGGCCGCCCACATTGCCCGCAACGGTGAAAGACGCAGGCATCCTCGACAGCCGCGAATCACGCCAAACCCTGCTGGAGCAAATGACCCGTTTCCCGCCTGCGCGGCTGGCGATTGCCTGTGACCCCAGGCGCTCACCGGATCGCGGCAGCCTGGCGTTAATCGGCGAACTGGCCCGCAGCGCTGCTCAAACACGGGTCTGGCTGCTGCAAGCCCCGCCCGGCCAGGCGCTGGACGCCGACCGCCTGAGCGACTGGCACACCGCGCTCAAGCAACTGGGCCTGCCGTTCGCCACCAGCGCCCCCTTGAACTGGCTGGAGACAGGTCATGACTAAGCCACTGACGCTGGCCGTGGTCGGCCACACCAATGTCGGCAAAACCTCGCTATTGCGCACCCTCACGCGGGATGTGGGTTTCGGTGAAGTGTCCCATCGCCCCAGCACCACTCGGCATGTCGAAGGGGCGCGGCTGTCGGTGGACGGCGAGCCGTTACTGGAGTTGTACGACACACCGGGGCTGGAAGATGCCATTGCGCTGCTCGACTACCTTGAGCGCCTCGACCGCCCCGGCGAACGTCTGGACGGCCCGGCGCGCGTCGCGCGCTTTCTTGAAGGCAGCGAGGCCCGCCAGCGCTTTGAGCAAGAAGCCAAAGTGTTGCGCCAATTGCTGGCCTCGGATGCGGGGCTGTACGTGATTGATGCCCGCGAACCGGTGCTGGCCAAGTACCGCGACGAACTCAGTGTGCTGGCCAGTTGCGGCAAACCGTTGCTGCCAGTATTGAATTTCGTCAGCAACCCGCAGCAACGCGAACCCGAATGGCGCGACGCACTGGCGCGTCTGGGCTTGCATGCGTTGGTGCGCTTCGACAGCGTGGCCCCGCCCGAAGACGGCGAGCGCCGTTTGTATGAAAGCCTGGCGCTGCTGCTGGAACACTCACGGGACGCGTTGCAGCGCCTGATCACTGACCAGCAGGCTCAACGCGTGGCGCGCAAGCACAGCGCATTGCGCCTGATCGCCGAATTGCTGATTGATTGCGCCGCGTGTCGGCGCAGCGTAATCAGCGAAAAAAGTGCCGAGCAAGACGCCATCAACCAACTGCGACAGGCCATTCGCCAACGTGAACAACGTTGCGTCGAAGCCTTGCTCAAGCTCTATGGCTTTCGCGCCAGCGACGCAGCGGCCAGCGATTTGCCGCTGCTGGACGGGCGCTGGGGCGATGACCTGTTCAACCCTGAAACCCTCAAGCAACTGGGCGTGCGGGTGGGCGGCGGTATTGCCGCGGGCGCCGCGGCGGGGGCGGGTGTGGACTTGATGGTCGGCGGCCTGACCTTGGGCGCGGCGGCGTTGGCCGGTGCCATTGCCGGTGGCGCCCTGCAAACCGCGCGCAGTTACGGCAGCCGCCTGCTGGGCAAAATCAAAGGTCAACGCGAACTGACCGTGGACGACAGCGTGTTGCGCTTGCTGGCCTTGCGCCAACGCCAACTGCTGCATGCGCTGAATGCGCGGGGGCACGCGGCGGTGGACAGTATCAAGGTGGCAACACCGCAAGAGAAAACCTGGCGCGAAGGCAAACTGCCAGAGGCGCTGAGCAAAGCGCGGGCACACCCGCAATGGTCGTCCCTCAACCCGCACTCGAAACTGAGCCAGGCCGAACGCCAAGCGCAAATCGAAGCGCTGGCCGAGCAGATTTGATGCCGGACGCTGTCGCAAAGAGGCATGAGGCTGCGATGGGTTGCGCAGCGGCCCACTTATGTTGAAGGGCCTGCGGCCCTTATCGCAGCCTGCGCCAGCGACTACACAGCTCAGGCCAGCAGCTTTAACGCTTTGCCCTTGAGCAGGTTCAAGTCGATCAGCGGTACATTCATGGCCTTGGCCTGTTCATCCCACACCCGCATGCGCAAGCTCAGGGCGCACAGCGGGTCTTGCTCGAACGCGTCAGCCTCGGCGTCACTCATGACCCCGCCCTGATAACCCAGGGTTCGCAGGCTGGCCTCACTCAATAGGGCGTAATAGCCCGGCTGACGCAGTGTGAGGTAGCGTTTGGCCTGTACGTGGTACTCCACCAGCTTGGCGATGCGCTCACTGAAGCCTTGATCGCGCAGATACCTGGCGCCCAGCAACTCGTGGCTGATCACACCGTAACCGCCCATGTTGTTCGCGGTTTTGGCGCAAATGTGCCCGATATCGTGAAAGAACGCCGCCAGCACCACTTCATCGTCATACCCTTGCGCCAACGCCAGCTGTGCGGCCTGGGACATGTGCTCGATCTGCGACACCGGTTCGCCGATGTAATCGTCAGCACCATATTGCTGATACAGGCCAAATACCTCTTCAACCACCTGCTGCGCGTTCCTCATCACAGCTCCTCCAGCATCCGGGCGATGTTGCCCTCGGCCATGGCGGGGCCAACGCTCATCCCCACGCCTGTATGCATCAGTGCTGCATTCAGGCCAGGCGCGACGCTTAACCACGTAAACGGTTTGGCGCCTTTAGCGCCATAGACACCTTGCCAGCGCTCGACCACCTGCACGCGACAACCCAGTGTGTCTTCGCACAGTTGCAGCATCCAGTTGTCAACCTGTTCGCCGTTAAAGGGGGATGGATCGTCAGCGTAATCGTGAGAATCGCCGACGATCAAATCCCCATGCGGCGTAGGGCTGATCAGCAGGTGAATGCCGTGTTCATCCAGGTGCGGGCTGTCACGCAGGATGTTCGCCCGCACCGCTGCGGCTTCGGGCAGGTCGGCGAACGCACCGTAATGCACGCAGCTCAAACCCGTGAGCAAGGCGTGTTGCAGGTTTAAATCCACCGCAGGGCGTACGCGCAGCATTTGCAGGCGACAGATTTTCGGGTCAAGCCGCGCCATCGGTTGCGCTAATAGCGTCTGGTAGTCATGGCCCGAACAGACAATGACGTGAGCGCCGCTGAAAGTGCCAGCCGTGGTGTGTACCACGCCCGGTTCAACCTCGCGCACCAGCGTCGAGAAATGAAATTCGACACCCAGCTCGCGGTGCAGAAACTCGATCAATGCCGGGATGGCTTCGCGTGAGTAGACCTGTTGATCGTCCAGCCCGTGCAATGCGGCGCGGTGGTGTTTGAACTGGCCGCCGTACAGATCGCGCAGATCCCCTGCGCGCAGTAACTCGGCGCGATAGCCATAGGCCGGGGCACGATTTTGGCAGAAGGCATCGAGCAGGTGCTCTTCGGCTTCGGTGCGGGCGAACAGGTAAGAGCCGTTGCGCTTGAGTTCGAAGCCTGCCTGTTGTGACCATTGGGCCCAGATGTCGCGGCTGGCGCGGGCCAGGTCCAGCATCACACCGGGAGGCTGGCCGGTGACCAGCGCCTGGCCAAAGTTGCGCACCGAGGCACCCAGTGGCGTGGCGGTGCGTTCGAAAACCCGAACCTTAAGCCCGCGCCTGGCAGCGGCGTAGGCATGGGACAGGCCCAAAATACCGGCGCCGACGATGAGAACTGGAGGGGATGGGGGCATTGCGGATTCCTTGTCTGACTTAACCCTTAGGGACTTTACGGCGCCGCTTTCTCAGACTTGCCGTCATAGCGCTTACGCCATTCGGTCAAAATTTGATCGCGGTTCTGCGAAGCCCACACAAAGTCGTTTTTAATCAGCCGCTGCTCGTAATCAGCGGGCAACTCCGTCTGCGGCTTGGCAATCCCCGGCTGGGCCAACACCGCAAAATTTTCTTTATAAAGCTCCATCGCCTGCGGACTCGCCGAAAAATCCGCCAGCTTTTGCGCCGCTTCCGCATGCGGTGTGCCTTTGATCAGCGCCGTGGCTTCGATCTCCCAGCCCAACCCCTCTTTGGGCAAGATGATGTCCAGGGGCGCGCCCTGACGCTTGAGCTGCACCGCCGGGTATTCAAACGAGATCCCTATCGGAAACTCACCCGCCGCCGCCAATTTGCACGGCTTGGAACCGGAGTGAACGTATTGACCAATGTTCTGGTGCAAGTCGTCCATGAACTGCCAGCCCTGCTTTTCGCCAAAGGTTTGCAGCCACGCGCTCACGTCCAGAAACCCCGTGCCGGACGACGCCGGGTTGGGCATTACGATCTTGCCTTTGTACTCAGGCTTGGTCAGGTCTTGCCAGCTCACAGGCTTGGTCAGCCCCTGTTTTTCAGCCTCGATGGTGTTGAAACACAGGGTCGCGGCCCACACGTCCATGCCCACCCACGCCGGGGGGTTGGCGGCATCGCGGTAGTTCGGGCCGATTTTGCTCAAGTCTTTGGGTGCATAAGGCTGCAACATGCCTTGTTGATCAAGGATCGCCAGGCTTGACGCCGCCAGTCCCCACACGGCATCCGCTTGTGGACGGGCTTTTTCGGCCAGCAGTTTGGCGGTGATGATGCCCGTGGAGTCACGCACCCATCTGATTTCGACGTCCGGGTTGGCTTTCTCGAAGGCTTGTTTGTAGGTCTTGAGCTGCTCGGCTTCGAGGGCGGTGTACACCGTCAACTCGGTTTTTGCCGCAAACGCATTGACGCTAAACGCAGTGAGGACAGCAGCAACAAGAGCAAGAGGCTTGAACATGGTGCGTTTCCTTTTGGTTTTAGGGGCACGAATCATTGCGCAGGTACGTCCTGACGCCAGGCTTGGGAGCGACGCAGCACGCCGCGCGACGCCCAGGCCAACAACAGGGAGACACCCGCCGAGGTGAACAGAATCAAGGTCGACATCGCGGCCGCGCCGCCTACGTTGCCTGCGTCATCCATGTTCAACACCGCCACCGCCGCAAGGATGGTGTCGGGGCTGTAGAGGAAGATCGCAGCCGACACCGTGGTCATGGCCGAGACGAACAGGTAGCGCACGATGTCCAGCAACGCCGGTAGGCAAATCGGCACCGTGACCCGCAAGTAGTGGCGGTACAGCGGCGCCTTGAGCGACAGTGCGGCGGCTTCGAACTCGCTATCGAGCTGGCGCAGGGCCGTGGTGGCGGTCATGTGTGCGGTGGTCAAATAATGAGCAATGGTGCACACCACCAGCAGGATCATGCTGCCGTACAGCACATGCAGCGGATTGCCGGGCACATTGAAAAAGAACACGTAGCCCAGCCCCAACACCAGACCCGGCACAGCCATCGGCACAAAACTGAGCATGCGCAGCGCCAGATTCAGGCCTTTTTGGCCTTTGGTTTTCTCCATCAGGTAGGCACCCGTGAAGATCACCGCGCTGCCGATCAACGCCGTGTACAACGCCATCGTCAGGCTATTGCGATAGGCCAGCCAACCGCCGCCCGCCGTGTCGTTGAACTGATAGTGATGCAACGACAACGACAGGTTGTACGGCCAGAACTTGACCAGTGAGGCGTACACCGCCATCCCGAATACCAGTAACAGAGCGGCGCATATCAGCATCACGATGGCCAGGTAGCAGCGGTCGCGCCCTTTGCCAGGCACAGGCTTGAACACTTGAGCGCGACCGCTCATTGAGTCGCCCTGCTGACGGCGCAGCCACGCATCCACGCCGAAGCTCAACAGCGCAGGCAGCAACAAGACCATGCCAATCAAGGCCCCGCGCCCAAATTGCTGCTGGCCAACCACGGCTTTATAAGCCTCCAGCGCCAGCACTTGGTAATCGCCGCCGACCACGACGGGCACGCCGAAGTCGGTGATGGTCAGGGTAAATACCAGGCAGAACGCTGCGAACACGGCTTGTTTTGTGCCCGGCCAGGTAATGCTGCGAAAGGCTTTGAACGACCCGGCACCCATGCTCGATGCCGCGTCAAACAGGCGCGCATCGGCCAGCGACAACGCCGACAGCAAGATCATCAGCGCATGCGGAAAGGTGTAGATTGCTTCGCCCAGCACGATGCCCCAGAAGCCATAAATGTTGTCTGACACCAGACCGCGCAACAGGCCCTGATTGCCGAACAGGTACACCAGCGCAATGCCCGGCAGCATCGACGGTGCCATCAGCGGCAACAGCGATAGCCCGCGCCACACGCGCTTGCCGGGAATCATCGTGCGTTGCAGGGCGTAGGCAAACAGGTAAGCCAGCGGGACGACAATGACCGCCACGCTCAGCGACACCTTGAGGCTGTTGCCCAGCAACCAATGGAAGTTGTCACTGCTGACCAGCTCCCGCGCAGCGATCCAACCCCCACCCTGGCCGTCTGCTGCACTGAACCCGCGCCAGAAAATCGCCAGCAACGGCATCAACACCGCGACGCCCAATAGCAACAGCAGCAGCCATTTGCCGCCGACCACGAAAATCTTGTCAGCGCGCTCGGCTCGCGACGTGAGGCCGGTCATTTTGCCGGTGTGCGGCAGCGTCATGTCAGCGGCCATCTCAGGCAAACACCTGCAAGCAGCTCGGCGGCAGGGCGACCACGATGTCCTGATTGCCCAGGCGCGGCAGGTCGTGGCTGCCCACTTCGGCCGTCAAGGCGTGGCCCGGCAGGTGGTTGAGTTCAAAACGCATGCGGCAGCGATTGCCGAGAAACGTGATGTCGCGCACCCGCGCCGGGAACAGGTTTTCCTGATGCTGCACCGGATTCACGGTGATGGCTTCGGGACGGCAAAACAGGCGGCCAGACGCCACACCGCTGGCGTCGTCGGCCAAACGCATGTTCAGGCCGCCGACCTGCGCGTGGCTGTCGCTGCTGCGCTGGAACGGCAGCCAATTGCCCTGCCCGACAAACTCGGCCACAAACGGCGTGGCGGGTTTGTTGTAGATGGCCTGCGGGGTTGCGTACTGCTCGACCTTGCCGTGGTTCATCACCGCGATGCGATCGGCCATGAGCATGGCTTCGTCCTGGTTGTGCGTGACCATCAGCGTGGTGATACCGAGCTGGCGTTGCAGTTGGCGCAACTCCGTACACAAATGCTCGCGAACCCTGGCGTCGAGGGCCGACATCGGCTCATCCAGCAACAACAACGAAGGCGCTGGCGCCAAGGCGCGGGCCAGGGCCACACGTTGCTGTTGGCCGCCCGAGAGCTGGCCGGGGAATTTCTTTTCGCTGCCGTTCAGGCCCACCAGTTCGAGCATCTCGCTCACGCGCTTGCGCACCACGTCGCGGTTGCTGCCCGCCAGCCCGTAGGCGATGTTGGCTTCGACACTGAGGTTGGGGAATAACGCGTAGGACTGAAACAAAATGCCGTAATCGCGCGCTTGCGGGGCGAGGTCAGACACATCGCGACTGCCCAGATACAACACGCCGCTGTCCTGACGCTCCAGGCCTGCGATACAACGCAGCAGGGTGGTCTTGCCGCAGCCGGACGGCCCGAGCAGACACACCAGTTCACCGGCGGCAACTTCCAGCGACACATCATCCAGCGCGGTGAAAGCGCCGAAGCGTTTGCTCACATTGCGCACCTTCATCGGCACGCCGGGTTGGGACACAGCGGTTGCGTTCGAGCGGTTCATGGATGCACCTCATCAAGCAGATGAGGGTCATCCTAGAGAGGCAATGCGTACACGATGTGGCAGCGAGGCAAAAGTTGCCGATAGTGGTATTGGTGGATTTGGGTGTGATGCACGATCAAAAGCCCCTCTGCCCCGGGTGAGGGGCGAGGTTGCCCCCGGTCTTACTTCTGCGTCCCGTCATCATGTTGCAAGTTGGCCTGGGTCAGGTTGCACCCAGCCGGTACGCTGCGGGTCAGCCACACATTGCCGCCGATGGTCGAACCCTGACCAATGGTGATGCGCCCCAAAATCGTCGCCCCGGCATAAATCACCACGTCGTCCTCAACAATCGGATGGCGCGGGTGACCTTTTTGCAATTGCCCCGACTCGTCCGCCGGGAAGCGTTTGGCGCCCAGGGTCACGGCCTGATAAATCCTCACGCGCTCGCCAATGATGGCGGTTTCACCAATCACGACGCCCGTCCCGTGGTCGATGAAGAAGCTGCGGCCAATCTGCGCGCCGGGGTGGATGTCGATGCCGGTGGCCGAGTGGGCAATTTCGGCACTGATGCGCGCCAGCAAAGGCAAACCTGCACGGTACAAGTGGTGCGCCAAACGGTGATGAATCACCGCCAGAATCCCCGGATAGCACAGCAGCACTTCGTCCACACTGCGCGCCGCCGGATCGCCGTGATAGGCCGCCAGCACGTCGGTGTCGAGCACGCTGCGCAAGCTCGGCAGGGCCAGGGCGAAATCCTGAATCAATAAAGTGGCCGTGGCATCCACACCGTCATCGAGCTGGCCACTTTGGCGCGCCGCGTAACGCAATTCCAGACGCGCTTGTGCCAGCAGGGCGTTGAGCGCCACGTCCAGCGTGTGGCCGACATAAAAGTCTTCGCTTTCTTCGCGCAGGTCCACCGGGCCAAGACGCATGGGGAACAATGCTCCGCACAGCGCTTCCAGAATATCGGCCATCGCTGCACGCGAGGGCAGTTCACGCCCGCCCAGCTCGCCACTGACACGCCCGTTCTGCGTGCGCCATTGATTACGCGCCGTGCGCAACTGGCTGACGATGGTTTGCAATTGCCAAGGATTGGAACGCTCGCTCACGATGAATACTCCGCACGCTGGCGGCCGGATTAACCGGCCGCGAAATGGCAATGATTTTACGGTATCAAGGGATGTCGGACTCGGACAATTACGCGCTCACTGATGACGATGACGCCAAACACGCCAACCCAGCCCGATCAACACCAGCAGCGCCAGCGCCGCCAGAATCACCCCGCTCAAGCCGTTATAGCTGAACAGCGGCTTTTCGATGCGCACGTAACCCGGCTCTGCAAACAACTGGCGCAACGCATGATTGGCCTCCTCCAGGCTCACAGCCTGCAAGCGTTTGGCCGGATCGGCAAAGCGGCTTTGGTCGTAGTCACCCAGCGCGCTCCAGTAATAATCGGCCAGCGCACTGTTGCCCTGCACCGCCCACGCCTGCCGCGCAATGGCCGCTTGCTTGAGGCGGGCGAAGCGCTGCGGGTCGAGGCCGTCGTTGAGCAGTTGAGCTTTGAGTTGGGACATGACCTGCTGGGCCTTGGCCACATCGTCGCGTTCAAGGTCGGCATTGAGGCTCAAGAATCCTACGCCGCCAAACACCTCGCGCTCTGACCACGGCCCGTACGACAACCCGTGTTTGAGCCGCAGTTCGCTGTACAGCGCCCACTCCAGATAGTCGCGCAGCAAGTCCCAGGTGTCGTCGCTTTGGCCCGCAATCACCGGTTCCGGCAACAGCCAGTGCAGCTTGGCCGTGTCACCGACGACGCCGCGCAGCAACACGCGCTCTGCGTCGGCACGGGCGTCAATGTCGGCCAACGGTTTGTGATCGCTGGGATCGACCGGCTCCAGCGCCCCATAGGTACGCTCCAGATAGGCCGGCAACACGCGGTCGAGTTCGCCGACGATAATCAGCGTCATGTTATTGGGCGCGTACCACGCCTTGCGCACGGTTTCGAGCTGTTCACGGGTGAGGCCCTGAACCTGCGCGCGCTCGGCGCATTTGAGGCCCAGCTCAACCGCCAGTTGATTACTGGCGCTGTGGCCCACGTCCTGCCGATCGAGCCAACGTTGCAAGTGTGAGTAATGGCCGCCGTCTTCGCGCTCAACCACTTGCTTGGCCTCTGCAATGCGCTGTTCGGTGAGCTGGGTTTGCGTCAATAAACTGAGTAACAGGTCGAGCACCTTGCGCTGGTTCTTGGCCGGGGCCTCGATCACAAACGTGGTGTCTGCGTGGCTGGTAAAGGCGTTCCACTCACCGCCCAGCGCCTGCATGCGTTCTTCAAGCCCGCCCTCGCCGGTGTCGTCTGTGCCGCTGAACAACAAATGCTCCAGCAAGTGCGGCAGTTGTTGGTCGGCACAGCTGAAATCGTCCAGCCCGACGCCCACCACCAAACGAATCGACACATGGCCGCTATCACGGGTGGGCTTGAGGATCAGTTGCAGGCCGTTGGGCAGTTGATAGCCCTCAACACTGGAGCGATCAAGGGCAAAACTCTGGGCTGCGCCAAGCAGCAGGCAGATGAACAGCAGGCAACGCATAAAAAATCCCTGAATCCCTGTTGGGTGATGAAGCAGTCAGTGCAGGTTAGTCGCTGCTTAAAGACTGACAACAGTGAATCGCGCAACGTTCAAGGCGAGTGTGTGGTGTCAGTGATCTCATCGAGCAGCAATGCGCCGGTTTCAGAGGTTTCGAGCACCACGTAGGCGCTGGCGCAAAACAACGAGTTGAGGCGTTGCATGTCGGCGATCAGTTCCAGGTGCATGGAGCTGGTTTCAATGCTTTGGGTGATTTTGCGCTGTAAACGGCTGACGTGAGCGTGGGCCAAGCGCCGCTCCTGCGCACGAAAACGGCGTTTTTCACGCAGTAATTGCCGGGCACTTTGCGGGTCACCGGTGAGGAAGACCGTCAGTCCGAGTCGCAGGTTGTCGATCAACTGGCGCTGCAAACCGGTCAACTCTTCAAGCCCGTCTTCAGAGAAGGAGCGGCGTTTGGAGGTCTTCTGTTGCTGCACTTTGCGCAGCATGCGTTCGATAAGGTCACTGGCCAGCTTGAGGTTGATCGCCAGTTCGATGATTTCAGCCCAGCGCCGACTGTCTTGCTCGCCCAAGTCCTCGCGGGGCATTTGTGCCAGATAGAGTTTGACCGCGCTGTAGAGCACTTCGACGTCATCGGCCAGGGTGCGCATCTCTTGGGTGACGGCGGTTTGCTTACCGCGCAGCACGTCGAGCATGTTCACCAGCATGTTGTCGATCAAGTCGCCAATGCGCAGGGTTTCACGTACCGCGTTGGCCAACGCCAGGCTTGGGGTTTCCAGCGCTGTAAGGTCCAGATGGCGGGGTTTGACTGCGCCGTTGGCCTGCTCGCGCTCGGGCAATAACCAGGCGCACGCCCGGGCCATCAGGCCGACGGTGGGCAGCATCAAGAAACACCGCGCGGTGTTGTAGAGCAGATGAAAGCCAATCACCAACTCTTGGGCGCTGTAACTGAGGGTGTCCATCCACGCCACCAGCGGGTCAAGCACCGGGATGATCAACAGCAACCCAAACAACTTGTACAACAGACTGCCCAATGCCACTTGGCGCCCGGCGGCGTTTTGCATGCTGGTGCTGAGAAACGCCAGCACGCCACTGCCGATATTGGCCCCTATGACCAGGCCAATGGCCACCGGCAAGCTGATCACACCTGCGCCCGCCAGTGTGGCCGTGAGCAGCACGGCGGCCAGGCTGGAGTAGGAAATCATGGCGAACAGGGCGCCGATCAACGCATCGAGCAAGATGTCGCCCGTCAACGAGGCGAAAATCACTTTGACGCCTTGGGCCTGAGTGATGGGGGCGGCGGCTTCGACGATCAGTTGCAGGGCCAGAATGATCAGGCCCAGGCCGATGCCCACCCGGCCCAACTGGCCCGCGCGGGTTTGCTTGCGCGACAGGAAAAAAATCACCCCGAGAAAAATCAGCAGCGGCGACAACCACGACAGGTCAAAAGTCAGCACCCGCGCCATCAGCGCCGTGCCGACATCCGCCCCGAGCATCGTGGCCAAGGCTGGCGTCAATGCCATCAAGCCCTGGCCAACAAACGAGGTGACCAGCATCGCGGTGGCGTTGCTGCTCTGCACCATGGCCGTCACCACGATCCCGGCGACAAACGCCAGCATGCGTTTGGACACGTTTTGCCCAATCACATGGCGCAGGTTTGAACCGTAGACCCGCAGAATGCCGGTCCGGACAATGTGCGTGCCCCAAATCAGCAAGGTCACGGCGGAAAGCAGATTAAGCAGGGTCAGCATGCAGGCTCCCTGTGCGATGGATGCCCTGGTGGGCTGGATCAAAGGGCTGCGGCCATTTCCTACAGTCGTTTCTTAAGCTGTAGTCGGCAAATAAGCAGAACGCCAGCATCGCATAGCTGGCGCAGCGTTGAAACATTTCTGAAACACTTACCGGAGGTTGCCGCCATTGCGCAGGAGCCGCCGCAAGCTGCGACCGTTGAACCGCTCGCAGCCTTCGGCAATCTCCTACCAATACTGCGGGTTAGAGCGTGCTGTAGAGCGGGAAGGTGCCCAGCAGTAACGCTGCCACCAAAATGCACAGGCACACTAAAACGGCCCACTTGAGCGTAAAGCGCTGGTGATCGCCAAACTCGATACCCGCCAAGGCCACCAGCAAGTAGGTCGACGGCACCAACGGGCTGAGCAAGTGCACGGGCTGACCGACAATCGAGGCACGGGCCATTTCGACGGCGGTGATGCCGTAATGGCTGGCAGCTTCGGCCAATACCGGCAACACGCCGTAGTAGAACGCGTCGTTGGACATAAAGAAGGTGAACGGCAGGCTGACCAACGCGGTGATCACGGCCAGGTACGGCCCCATCGCTGGCGGAATCACGGCCAGAAGGCTTTTGGACATGGCATCAACCATGCCTGTACCCGAGAGGATGCCGGTGAAAATACCCGCGGCGAAAATCAACCCGACCACGGATAACACGCTGCCAGCATGGGCGGCCACGCGGTCTTTTTGCTGTTGCAGGCACGGGTAGTTGACGATCATCGCAATGCTGAACGCGACCATGAACAACACCGGCAAAGGCAGCAGACCTGCGATCAGGGTGATCATCAACGCCAGGGTCAATGCACCGTTGAACCAGATCAGTTTAGGACGGCGGGCATCCGGGAACTGCGAGACGCTGATTTCGCTGTGGTCCACTTCGTCGCCATGCAGGTGCAGTTCACCCAGCCGCGCACGCTCACGCAAGCCATAGCACCAGGCGATGACCAGAATCGCCGCACAGCCTGCGAGCATGGCCGGGATCATCGGTACAAAAATGTCAGAAGGGTCGACATGCAGCGCACTCGCTGCCCGCGCCGTCGGGCCGCCCCACGGCGTCATGTTCATCACGCCACCGGCCAGGATAATCAGCCCCGCCATGATTCGCGGGCTCATGCCGATGCGCTTGTACAGCGGCAGCATGGCGGCCACGCAAATCATGTAGGTGGTTGCGCCATCACCGTCCAGCGACACCACCAGCGCCAGCACAGCGGTGCCGACGCTGATTTTCAACGGGTCGCCTTTTACCAGCTTGAGGATTTTGCGCACCGCCGGGTCGAACAGGCCGGAGTCGATCATCAGCGCGAAATAGAGGATGGCGAACATCAGCATCACGCCGGTCGGGGCCAGCTTGGTAATGCCTTCAAGCATCATCGGCCCGATTTTGGGCGCAAAACCGCCGAAGACGGCAAACAGGATCGGTACCAGGATTAACGCGATCAGCGCAGACAGGCGCTTGGTCATGATCAAGTACATAAACGTAATGACCATGGCAAAGCCAAGGAAGGTCAGCATAAACAATCACCATTCTTATTGTTGTCGAGTGGGCGCTGGCAACGGCTTACACCGCGGCTCTGGCCTGCCGGTCTAATGCCGGGGGTGACGGGATGCTAGTGATGATTTCTTTCATCCCGCTTTCACGGGTAAGTTTTCTGAGCAGTGGCGCTGAAATACCTGAGAGAACGGGCCTAAAGAGAAGAGTCTGACCACTGGTAGCGGATTATTCCTACGCGCTGGCATATGTTTAATCACAGGCTGATTGCAATGCGCCAGCCCTGGTGTGAAGGACTTGCCTGTGAAGGGTTTCTGCTCCATGCGCGAATCACCGCAGCGGCATTCGGCCAAGGCGTTGATGTGGCTGGCGGGTGGGGTTGTGCTGCTCACACTCACGGCGCCAGCGGCCTGTGCATTCAGTACAGCGCCCGACACCCACGCTGCGCGGGCCTGCAATGAACGCCCGGCCAAACCCGTCAAACGTCGCGCCTGGGTGCCGGACAACCCCGCGCTGGGGTATGTGCCGGGCCAGAGCCTGATCCGCAACCGCCCGCGCCTGTCGGCACCCATCGTGCCGTGGGTGGCGCAGGGCGAGCGTTATCCGTTCCCGTGGCGAGGTGGACCGTTCCGTCTGACCCAAGGCCCTGGCGGGTCTTACAGCCATCAGGACGTGCGCAGCCGATACGCGATGGACATCGCCATGCCCGAGGGCACGCCCATCATCGCGGCGCGCGCGGGCCGGGTGCTGGATCTGGAGAACAGCCAGAGCGGCGCGTGGCCCAACCCATCAGGCAATTTTGTGCGGGTGCTGCACAGCGACGCCAGCACCGGGGTGTACCTGCATCTGAGCCGTGGATCGGTGCGGGTGCAGGTGGGGCAACAGGTGATGCTGGGGAGTGTATTGGGTCTGTCTGGCAACACCGGCCACAGCAACGGGCCGCATCTGCACTTTGTGGTGCAACGCAACTCGGGGCTGGGCTGGGTGTCGATCCCGTTTCAGTTCAACCAACCGCTGCAGGGCCTGCCGAACTTTGCGCTCGGCAGGTAAACCCCCCTGACCTGTCTACGCGCTGGGGTTAGTCCAGCTTGAGGACTTTGGCCAAGACGATTTTCGGGCCTTTCATCTTTTTGATGATGATGCGCAGGCCTTCGACTTCCAGCAGCTCTTCTTCTTCGGGCACCCGCTTGA
Source organism: Pseudomonas sp. TAA207 (assembly GCF_001529285.1). Classification (NCBI taxonomy): domain Bacteria; kingdom Pseudomonadati; phylum Pseudomonadota; class Gammaproteobacteria; order Pseudomonadales; family Pseudomonadaceae; genus Pseudomonas; species Pseudomonas sp. TAA207. The sequence goes on from NZ_LLWJ01000072.1 coordinate 53,723, forward strand.
GGGTGTCGTAGATCAAGCCTGCGACGGTTTCAGCTTCGACGTGGTCCAGGTCAACGCCGAGCAAGCGCTCGATCTTGAACAACGGCGTGTCGCCCCGCACCAGCAGCTTGCCCGGCTGGTACGACAGAATGCCGCGCTCGGCCTTGCGGTGTTCGTCCTGAATGTCGCCCACCAGCACTTCGAGCACGTCTTCCATCGTCAGGTAGCCCACGACCTTGCCGTCAGCTTCTTCGACCAGCGCAAAGTGCGCGCCGCCCTTGCGAAACTGTTCGAGCAACTGCGACAGCGGCATATGGCGCGACACGCGCTCCAGTGGCCGGGTCAGCTCTTCGAGGTTGAAGGTTTCGGGCAGGTGATCAAGGTCAGCCAGCTCCAGCAACAGGTCCTTGATGTGCAACAGCCCGACGAAGGTGTTGTTTTCGGCGTCGTAGACCGGGTAGCGGCTGAACTTGTGGCGGCGGAACAACGCCAGGATTTCTTTGAGTGGCGCCTTGGAATCAAGGGTCACCAGGTCTTCACGCGAATTGGCCCAGTCGACCACCTCCAGCTCACCCATTTCGACCGCCGACGCCAGCACTCGCATGCCTTGATCGCTGGGGTCCTGACCACGGCTGGAGTGCAGGATCAGTTTGAGCTCTTCGCGGCTGTAGGCGTGGTCGTGATGGGCGCCCGGCTCACCTTGGCCGGCAATCCGCAAAATCGCGTTGGCACTGGCGTTGAGCAAGTAAATGGCCGGGTACATGGCCCAGTAGAACAGGTACAGCGGCACGGCCGTCCACAGCGACAGGGCTTCGGGTTTACGAATGGCCCAGGACTTGGGCGCCAGCTCGCCGACGACGATGTGCAGGTACGAAATGATGAAGAAGGCGGTAAAGAACGACACGCCCTTGACCACTTCGGCCGACTCAACGCCCAAGGCGCTGAGCAGCGGCTCCAGCAAGTGCGCGAACGCCGGCTCGCCGACCCAGCCCAGGCCCAGCGATGCCAGGGTGATACCCAGTTGGCACGCCGAGAGGTAAGCATCGAGTTGGTTGTGCACGGTGCGCAGGATACGTCCGCGCCAGCCGTTCTGGTCAGCAATGGCCTCGACCCGGGTCGAGCGCAGTTTGACCATGGCAAATTCGGCCGCAACGAAGAAGCCGTTGAGCAAAACCAGGATCAGTGCAAAAAGAATCATGCCGAAATCGGCGAACAGTGTGGCGAGGGTCAAGCCTGGGGAAGGGTCCATGATGGAGTTTTAATGGTTCCGTTGTTTCAAATAGGGGGAGGGTCAGGTGCCTGAACAACAGGCACATGGCAAGCAATGTAACGACTGACGTAGCCCTTGCCTAGTGGGCTAACGCCGCATGGCTCAGTCGATCAGGTCCACGCTAAGGGTTTTTGTCACCTGAACCGGCGCGAAATGGCAGGTAAACGTACTGCCGTGACCCAACACGCTGCTGATCTCAAGGCGGGCACGATGGCGTAACAGCACATGTTTGACGATGGCCAGGCCCAGGCCGGTGCCGCCGGTGCTGGCATGGCGGCTGGAGTCGACGCGGTAGAAACGCTCGGTCAGGCGCGGCAGGTGTTTGCTGTCGATTCCGACCCCGGAGTCTTGCACGCTCAGGTGCGCACCCGAGGCGTCGGCCCACCAGCGAATCCGAATACTCCCACCGTCCGGGGTGTATTTGACCGCGTTAAACACCAGATTCGAAAACGCACTGCGCAGCTCAGTCTCACTGCCTTTGAGCGCTACATCGGCTTGCGCCTCCAACGTGATGGTCTGGTTGCGCTGACCGGACAACGCCTGTGCGTCGCTTTTGACTGTGCGTAATAAACGCTCGACCTGCACCGGCTGGTTATCTGAGGGGTAATCGGTGGCTTCCAGCTTGGCCAGCAGCAGCAGGTCGTTGAGCAACGTTTGCATGCGCTCGCCCTGTTGCTGCATTTGCGACAGCGGGCGCTTCCAGCGCGGGTTCACGTCGTCGACGTTATCGAGCAGGGTTTCCAGATAGCCACAGATCACTGTCAACGGCGTGCGCAGTTCGTGGGAGACGTTGGCGATGAAATCTTTGCGCATTTGTTCGAGCTGATGAATGCGCGTGACATCGCGTACCAGCATCAAGTGCTCATTGTTGCCGTAGCGGGTGATGTAGAGCTGGATACGCAGGTGATCGTTGACCGGCGAAGGGATGTCCAGCGGCTCAGCGTAGCTGTCCTGTTCGAAATATTCCTTGAAGCGCGGGTGACGCACCAGGTTGGTCACGGGCTGGCCGCTGTCCTGTGGCGTCTTGAGGCCCAGCAAGGTCTCTGCGGCGCGGTTCCACCATTCGAGGTTGCCGTCGCTGTCGAGCATCACTACGGCGTCTTTGAGCGCTGCGGTGGACTCTTGCACGCGGTCGATCACAGCTTGCAAGCGCCCGCGTACCCGTTGATCGCGCCGTTGCAGGTGATAAATGCTGTCGAACACTTCACCCCACAGGCCATAGCCATCAGGGGGGGCTTCGTCGGGTTCGTGATTGCGTAACCAGTCGTGCAGACGTAACAGCTGTTTGAGCGTCCAGCCCAGGTACAGCGTCACACCTGCGGCCAGGCTCCAGCCGTAATAACCGCTGACCAGGCCGATCAACAGGCAGGCGGTGACCAACAGCAACAAATGACGAATCAGCGTGCTATGCCAGTTTTGATTCACGTCGCGCGGGTCCTTGCTTGGCGTTGAGTCTGAAAGTGCAAATCAGGCTTTGGTCGAAAAACGATAGCCCGTGCCGCGCACGGTTTGTACCAGATTCTCGTACGCCTCGCCGAGCGCTTTGCGTAAACGGCGAATGTGCACATCCACGGTGCGCTCTTCGACATAAACGTTGCCGCCCCATACTTGGTCGAGCAACTGGCCACGGGTGTAAGCGCGTTCCTGGTGGGTCATGAAAAATTGCAGCAGGCGGTATTCAGTGGGGCCCATTTCGGCGGGCGTGCCGTCGATGGTGACGCGATGGCTGATGGGATCGAGCAGCAAGCCGCCGATTTCAATCGGTGACTCGCCATCGGCCGGGCCAGCGCGACGCAACACGGCCTTAAGGCGTGCTACCAGCTCGCGTGGGGAAAACGGCTTGGTGATGTAATCGTCAGCGCCGACTTCCAGACCCTGGATCTTGTTGTCCTCCTCACCTTTGGCCGTGAGCATGATGATCGGAATATCGCCGGTCATTTCTTCACGCTTGAGGCGTCGGGCCAACTCAATGCCGGAGGTGCCGCCGGGCAGCATCCAGTCGAGCAGGATCAAATCAGGTTTGCGGTCGACGATGATGGCGTGGGCCTGCTGAGCATTCTCTGCTTCGAGGCAGTCGTAGCCCGCCATTTCCAGGGCGACTGCGATCATTTCGCGGATCGGTGCCTCGTCATCAACAATCAGAATGCTCCTGCCAACCATGCCGTAATCCCCATGTCATTTAACTGTCTTGTGGCGCATTAGATAACGGAATTATTGCAGTCGTGTGACAACTTTGGGCAAGCGCCACGTTCGAAGGGCGAGTGAACTACGCTTGTAGGTTCAAATCGTACAACCACCTAGAGGACGATTCCGATGACTCACAGCTCGTTTTCCCTGAAGTCACTGTTTTTAGGCGCTGTATTGGCGCTGCCTGGCCTGGCGTTTGCCGCAGAACCGGCAATGACCCAAAACGGTGTGCTGGTTGATCATAGCGGCATGACGCTTTACACCTTTGCCAAAGATGCGGATGGCAAATCGATGTGCAATGACAAATGCGCTGAAAACTGGCCGCCGCTCAAAGCTGAAAGCACGGACAAAGGCGAGGGTAAATGGACCACCATTATTCGTGATGACCAGCAGATGCAGTGGGCCTATGACGGCAAGCCGCTGTACACCTTTGTCATGGACAAGAAGGCCGGGGACAAGACCGGGGACGGCAAAATGGAAGGTGCGTGGAAAGTGGCCAAGCCCTAGAAAGCTCAACAGCCCATAAAAAAACCCCGCCCCTGCATGCAGGAAGGCGAGGTTTTTATACCGCTGCCTTAAACCGCGCCGGGCGATTTAGGACGGCGTACATCAGGTTGCTTCCACGACTCTGCCGCCGATTCGTCAATGGCTTGCTGAATAGCCTTTTTACGATGCTCCTCAGCACGACGGCTGAAGAACCACACCATAAAGGTCACCAGCGACACCGCCAGCAAAATCAAGCTGGCCACGGCGTTGATCTCGGGTTTAACCCCCAGACGTACCGCCGAGAACACTTCCATCGGCAAGGTCGTGGAACCCGGCCCGGACACGAAGCTGGCCAGTACCAGGTCATCCAGTGACAAGGCAAACGACATCATGGCGCCCGCCGCCAGCGACGGCGCAATCATGGGGATGGTGATCAGAAAGAACACTTTCCACGGTTTGGCACCCAGATCCATCGCGGCTTCTTCGATCGACAAGTCCAGCTCACGCAGGCGCGATGACACCACCACGGCCACATAGGCCGAGCAGAACGTGGTGTGGGCGATCCAGATGGTGACAATGCCCCGCTCTTGCGGCCAACCAATCATTTGCGCCATCGCGACAAACAGCAGCAGCAACGACAGACCGGTGATCACTTCAGGCATGACCAGCGGCGCGGTCACCAGACCGCCAAACAGGGTGCGGCCCTTGAAGTGGCTGATACGCGTCAGCACGAAGGCGGCCAACGTGCCCAGCGCGACCGCTGCAATCGCCGTGTACAAGGCGATTTCCAGCGAGCGCATCACCGAACCCATCAACTGCGTGTTGTCCAGCAAGCCGGTGTACCACTTCAGCGACCAGCCGCCCCATACCGTCACCAGTTTGGAGGCGTTGAACGAGTAGATCACCAGAATCAACATCGGCAGGTAGATGAACAGCAACCCGACGACCAACATGAAGCTCGAAAAACGGACGCGATTCATATCTTGCCCTCCAGCTCTTTAGCCTGGCTGCGGTTGAACAGGATGATGGGCACGATCAGGATCGCCAGCATGACCACGGCAAGCGCAGACGCTACCGGCCAGTCACGGTTGTTGAAGAACTCTTGCCACAACACTTTACCGATCATCAGGGTTTCGGGGCCGCCCAGCAGTTCCGGGATCACGAACTCACCCACCACCGGGATAAACACCAGCATGCAGCCCGCGATAATGCCGTTTTTGGACAGCGGAACGGTGATTTTCCAGAAGCTGTTGATGGTGCTTGAACCCAGGTCAGACGCGGCCTCCAGCAAGCTGTGGTCGTGCTTCACCAGGTTGGCGTACAACGGCAGGATCATGAACGGCAGGTACGAATAGACGATGCCGATATAGACCGCGATGTTGGTGTTGAGGATCTGCAACGGTTCGCTGATCCAGCCCATCGACATCAAAAAGCCGTTGAGCAGCCCGTTGTTGCTGAGGATGCCCATCCACGCGTACACGCGGATCAGGATCGCCGTCCAGGTCGGCATCATGATCAGCAGCACCAGCACGGTCTGCATCTCTTTGCGCGCATTGGCAATGGCGTAGGCCATTGGATAGCCGATCAGCAGGCATAACGCCGTGCTGAAAAAGGCCATCTTCAACGAGCCAAGGTAGGCAGCGATATACAGCTCATCGTCGCCCAACATGGCGTAGTTGCCCAGGTTCAGCAGGATTTGGATCTTTTGGTCGATGTAGCTGTAGATCTCGGTGTACGGCGGGATCGCAACGTCGGCTTCAGCAAAGCTGATTTTCAGGACGATGAAAAACGGCAACATGAAGAACAAAAACAGCCACAGGAATGGAATCCCGATCACCGCATGGCGGCCCTTGGGGGTTATTCGTTGCAGACGGCGTTTAAGTTTTCGCATGTTCATGAGCGCAGTACCACGCCGCTGTCGTCTTCCCACCACACGTAGACTTCGTCGTCCCAGGTAGGACGCGCGCCACGGCGTTCGGCGTTGGCCACAAACGATTGCACCAGTTTGCCGCTCGGCAGCTCGACGTAGAACACCGAGTGGCCGCCCAGGTAGGCGATGTCATGCACCTTGCCGCGCGACCAGTTGTATTCACAGGTCGGCTTCTCGGTGGTGACGAGCATTTTTTCCGGGCGAATCGCGTACGTGGTGTGCTTGTCTTCAACCGAGGTGCTGACGCCGTGACCGACATAAATATCGTTCTCCAGCTCCGGGCAATTGATGCGCGCATAGCCTTCCGCGTCGTCGACCACTTCACCCTCGAACAGGTTGACGTTACCGATGAACTCGCACACCAGCCGGCTGACCGGGGTTTCGTAAATATCGATCGGGCTGCCGATCTGTGCGATCCAGCCCAAATGCATGATCGCAATGCGCTGGGCCATGGTCATGGCCTCTTCCTGATCGTGGGTCACCATGACGCAGGTCACGCCCACGCGCTCGATGATTTCAACCAGTTCGAGCTGCATTTGCGAACGCAGTTTTTTATCCAGCGCGCCCATCGGCTCGTCGAGCAGCAGCAGTTTCGGGCGTTTGGCCAACGAACGGGCCAGGGCCACACGCTGACGTTGACCACCGGACAATTGGTGCGGCTTGCGCTTGGCGTACTGGCTCATGTGCACCAGCTTGAGCATTTCGTTCACGCGCGCATCAATCTCGGCGCCGGACATTTTGTCCTGCTTGAGGCCGAACGCGATGTTCTGCGCCACGGTCATGTGCGGAAACAAGGCGTAGGACTGGAACATCATGTTGATCGGCCGTTCGTACGGCGGCATATCAGTGATGTCTACACCGTCGAGGAAAATACGGCCCTCTGTTGGGCGCTCGAAACCGGCGAGCATGCGCAGCAAGGTGGATTTGCCCGATCCCGATCCGCCGAGCAAGGCGAAGATTTCGCCTTTGTTGATTTCCAGGGACACGTCGTCCACCGCAATCGTCTCGTCGAATTTTTTCGTGACCCGGTCGATTTTGACCAGCACCTGTTTAGGTGTCTGGTCGCCCTCGAGGGCTTTCTTATAGGCGCCGGAGGCAACAGCCATTACGAAACTCCCAACAAATTTAGCAGCCCGACTTCAATAGCCGGGCCTTGGATAGGCGGTCGCGGGGGTTATTTACCCGTTTTGACCTTGGTCCACGTGCGCGTCATCAGACGCTGCACTTTCGGGGGTAGTTCGGTGGAAACGTACGTTTTGTCCAGCACCGCCTGGGTTGGGTAAACCGCTTCGTCGGCACGAATGGACGCATCCATCACCTTGTCGGCGGCCGGGTTGGGGTTGGCATAGCCGACATAGTCACTGACCTGAGCGATCACTTCAGGCTTGAGCAAGTAGTTGATGAAGGTGTGAGCTTCTTTGACGTTGCCGGAATCTTTGGGGATCGCGAGCATGTCAAACCACAGGGCGCCGCCTTCCTTGGGCACGATGTAGGCGATGTTGACGCCTTTTTTGGCTTCTTCGGCACGCGCTTTTGCCTGGAACACATCGCCGGAGAAACCAATGGCGACACAGATGTTGCCGTTGGCCAGGTCGGAAATGTACTTGGAGGAGTGGAAGTAGGTGACGTATGGACGCACCGACATCAGCACTTCTTCAGCTTTCTTGTAATCCTTGGGGTTGGTGCTGTTGGCATCCAGCCCCAGGTAGTTGAGTACGGTGGGCAGCATTTCATCTGCCGAGTCCAGAAAAGCCACGCCGCAGCTTTGCAGCTTCTTCATGTTTTCGGGCTTGAACACCACGTCCCAGGAGTCGATGGTGTCGACGCCCAGCACTTCTTTGACCTTGTCCACGTTGTAACCAATGCCATTGGTGCCCCACAGGTACGGCACGGCATATTGGTTGCCTGGATCGTTGGCCTGAAGGCGCTTGAGCAGGGCCGGGTCAAGGTTGGAATAATTGGGCAGTTGCGCCAGATCGAGTTTCTGGAACGCGCCCGCTTTGATCTGCTTGCCCAGGAAGTGGTTAGACGGCACAACCACGTCATAACCGGTACGCCCGGCCAGCAGTTTACCTTCCAGGGTTTCGTTGGAATCGAAGACGTCATACACCGGTTTGATGCCAGTGGCCTTTTCAAAATCCACCAGCGTGTTCGGCGCGATGTAGTCCGACCAGTTGTAAATGTGCACGGTAGGTGCTGCTTGTACGCTGACGGCAAGCGTCAAACCAGCGCCGACCAGCAAGGTCCTGCGAAACAAAGATGTAGACACGTGATGGTCCTCAAAATAGTTGGGCCTGAGTTGCCCGCGTCACACGGCAGCAGAACCGCCAAAGACAAAACCGGCGCGCAACTTACCCTCGATAAACGTGCACAGCAAAGTTTTCTGCGATTTATTGCTGTAATGCCCTGATTTAGCGCTGATTTCACCCTAAACCGTAGGAGCTGGCGCAGGTTGCGATCTGTTGAACGTTTATAAAGATCGCAGCCTGTGACCGCTCCTACAGGGTATCGGGTTACTTACCGGACTTGATTTTGGTCCAGCTACGCGTCAGCAGGCGCAAGGTGGTAGGCGGCAAGTCACTGATCGCATACAGCTTGGCTTTCACTTCGTCGGACGGGTAGATGCTCGGGTCGCCCGAGATGTCTTTATTCACCAGCGGCGTTGCAGCCTTGTTACCGTTGGGGAAGCGCACGCTGTTGGTGATTTCGGCCATCACCTCAGGCTGCATCAGGAAGTTCATGTAGGCGTAGGCGGCCTCAACGTTTTCGGCGTCTTTAGGGATGGCGACCATGTCATAGAAGCTGCCAGCACCTTCTTTCGGGATCACGTACTTGAGCTTGACCTTGTCGCCGGCTTCTTTAGCGCGGGAAATCGACTGTTCCAGGTCGCCCGAGTAGCCCACGGCGACGCAGATGTTGCCGTTGGCCAGGTCGGAGATGTACTTGGAGGAGTGGAAGTAACCCACCGAAGGACGGATTTTCAGGAACAGGTCTTCCGCTGCTTTCAAGTCATCCTTGTTCGTCGAGTTGGTGGGCTTGCCCAAGTAATGCAAGGCAGCCGGGATCATTTCGGTCGGCGAGTCGAGGAAGCTGATGCCACAGCTTTTCAGCTTGGCCGCGTTCTCGGGCTTGAACAGCACGTCCCATGAATCAATGGTGTCGACGCCCAGGGCCGCTTTGACCTTTTCAGGGTTGTAGCCGATGCCAATGGTGCCCCACATGTACGGGAACGCGTGTTTGTTATCCGGATCGCTGGCATCGCCAACGGCCTTGAGCAACGCAGGGTCGAGGTTTTTCCAGTTGGGCAGCTTGGACTTGTCCAGTTCCTGGTAAACCCCGGCCTTGATCTGCTTGGCCAGAAAGTTGTTGGACGGCACGACGATGTCGTAGCCGGACTTGCCCGCCAGCAGCTTGGCCTCAAGGGTCTCGTTGCTGTCGAACACGTCGTACACCACTTTGATACCGGTCTGGTCTTCAAACTTTTTCACGGTATCGGGTGCGATGTAGTCGGACCAGTTGTAGATGTGCAGCACTTTGTCGGCTGCCTGAGCTGCCCCCGCCATCACACCCATCAAAGACAGGGCGAGAAGGGTCTTGCCAGCTTTTTTAAAACCTGATGCCTTCATCTGTAATGCTCCACTTATTCTTTTAAACCACCGATTCAGCGTCCTGAGATCAGGGTGACTAAAGCCGGCGGCTAGTCTGGCAAGATCCGGGGCAGGCTTTCAAGGGAAGAGCCTTTATTCTTAAGGCTTAGAGCGTAATTACCTACGTAAAAGCGGTAGTTGTCTTACGCTCGGAGCCTAGCAGTTAACCTTGAAGCACTTCCAAGGTCAGATCCAGGCACTTGCGAGCCTTGGTTACCAGCTCATCGATCTCGTCTTTGCTGATCACCAGCGGCGGCGAAATGATCATGGTGTCGCCCACGGCGCGCATGATCAGACCGTTATCAAAGCAGAACTGGCGGCAGATCATGCCAACCCCACGGCCTTCATAACGTTTGCGCGTGGCTTTGTCCTGTACCAGTTCAATGGCACCCAACATGCCAACGCCGCGCACTTCGCCCACCAACGGGTGATCGTTCAGTTCGCGTAAACGCTTTTGCAAATACGGTGCCGTTTCGGCCTGAACTTTTTCGATAATTTTTTCGTCGCGCAGGATGCGGATGTTTTCCAGCGCAACGGCTGCCGCTACCGGGTGACCGGAGTAGGTAAAGCCGTGGTTGAAATCGCCGCCTTCGTTCAGTACCGCCACCACTTCGTCGCGCACGATCAGGCCACCCATCGGGATATAGCCCGAGGTCAGGCCCTTGGCGATGGTCATCATGTCGGGCTTGAGGCCGTAGAAATCGCTACCGAACCACTCACCTGTGCGGCCAAAACCGCAAATCACTTCATCGGCCACGAACAGAATGTCGTACTTGGCCAGAATCTCTTTGATGCGCGGCCAGTAGGTATCAGGTGGCACGATCACGCCGCCTGCGCCCTGAATCGGCTCGGCAATAAAGGCACCGACGTTATCGACGCCGATTTCGAGAATTTTCTCTTCCAGTTGATTGGCCGCCCAGATGCCGAACTCTTCCGGGGACATGTCACCGCCTTCACCGAACCAGTAAGGCTGCGGGATGTGCGTGATGCCCGGGATCGGCAAGTCGCCCTGTTCGTGCATATAGGTCATACCGCCCAGGCTGGCACCGGCCACGGTCGAACCGTGATAGCCGTTTTTGCGGCTGATGATGGTTTTTTTGTTCGGTTGGCCTTTGATCGCCCAGTAGTGGCGAACCATGCGCAACATGGTGTCGTTGCCTTCGGAGCCGGAGCCGGTAAAGAACACGTGGTTCATGCCTTCAGGCGCAATCTGGGCAATGACTTTTGACAGCTCAAGCACCGGGGGGTGAGCGGTCATGAAAAACAGGTTGTAGTACGGCAGTTCGCGCATTTGCTGACTGGCAGCGTCTGCCAGTTCATCGCGCCCGTAACCGATTGCCACACACCACAGGCCGGCCATGCCGTCGAGAATCTTGTGACCTTCGCTGTCCCACAAATACACGCCCTTGGCGTGAGTGATGATGCGCGGGCCAACTTCCTTCAATTGTTTGAAGTCACTGAACGGCGCCAGGTGGTGATCATTACTGAGGTTTTGCCATTCGCGGGTTTGCGGGTTCTTGTTAGTCATACGGCTTCTCTTTTATTCAGTGGGGAGCCGCGCTTCCCAAGCGCGGCTCCGGCGTGTCAGACGGCGAACAGCAGGAATTCCCGCTCCCACGAACTGATGACGCGCTTGAAGTTTTCGTGCTCGGCACGTTTCACCGCGACGTAGCCGGTGATGAACTTGGTGCCCAGGTACTTCTCGACAGTCTTGCTGTTTTCCATGCGCTCCAGAGCATCTTCGATGGTCAGCGGCAAGCGCAGGTTGCGACGTTCGTACCCGCGCCCCACCACCGGTGCGCTCGGGTTGATGCCTTCAACCATGCCGATGTAGCCACACAGCAAGCTGGCCGCAATCGCCAGGTACGGGTTGGCGTCGGCGCCCGGCAAGCGGTTCTCGACGCGGCGGTTTTGTGGGCCGGCATCCGGCACACGCAAACCTACCGTACGGTTCTCTTCGCCCCACTCCACGTTTACCGGTGCCGAGGTATCAGGCAAGAAACGACGGAAGGAGTTCACGTTCGGTGCAAACAGCGGCAACAGCTCTGGAATGAACTTCTGCAAGCCGCCGATGTGATTGAGGAACAGCTGGCTCATGCTGCCGTCTTCATTAGAGAAGACGTTTTTGCCGGTTTCGATGTCGATGATGCTCTGGTGCAGGTGCATGGCACTGCCAGGCTCGCCGGTCATGGGCTTGGCCATGAAGGTGGCGGCCACGTCGTGCTTGAGCGCGGCCTCGCGCATGGTGCGTTTGAACACCAGAATCTGGTCGGCCAGCGACAGCGCATCGCCGTGACGGAAGTTGATTTCCATCTGCGCGGTGCCGTCTTCGTGGATCAGTGTGTCCAGATCCAGCTCTTGCAGCTCGCACCAGTCGTAGACGTCTTCGAACAGCGGATCGAATTCGTTGGCAGCTTCTATAGAGAAGGACTGACGGCCGGTTTCGGGGCGACCGGAGCGACCGACAGGCGGCTGCAACGGGTAGTCCGGGTCGTCGCTGCGCTTGGTCAGGTAGAACTCCATCTCTGGCGCCACGATCGGCTGCCAACCGTGGTCGGCATAGAGCTTGAGGACCTTTTTCAGCACGTTGCGCGGCGACAACTCAATCGGGTTGCCCTGCTTGTCGTAGGTGTCGTGAATCACCTGAGCCGTAGGCTCAATCGCCCAAGGCACGAGAAATACGGCGTTCTGATCGGGACGGCAGACCATGTCAATGTCGGCCGGATCGAGGAGTTCGTAATAGATGTCGTCTTCGACATAGTCGCCCGTTACGGTTTGCAGCAATACGCTCTCGGGCAGGCGCATGCCTTTTTCGGCAATGAACTTGTTGGTCGGCGAAATCTTCCCGCGAGTAATCCCGGTAAGGTCGGCGATCATGCATTCGACTTCTGTGATCTTGTGGTCTTTCAACCAATCGGTGAGCTGGTCGAGGTTGTTACTCATAAATGCCTCTGGGCTGAGTGTCCTGACTTGAATTAGTCAGGCGTTTACTGACGCATCGGCGTCGCGTTGGGTTGCGCGCCTTCTACAGGCATCGCCAAATGCCTGAAAGATGGCGAGGTAAATCGGGTTAGAGCTTACCTGCCATTCGGGGTGCCACTGAACAGCTAAAGCAAAAGCCTTGCCGCCCTCGACCGAGACGGCCTCTACCAGGCCATCGGGTGCTGTAGCTTCCACCCGTAAACCGGGGGCCAAGCGATCAAGGCCCTGGGTGTGAATGGAGTTGACGCCGAACTCGGCAGGCAAGCCCAAGCCCGCCAATACGCCGCCGGGTTGAACGTGCATGGCGTGGCTGGGTGCGTACTGCACATCGACTGGCGCGCTCGGGTCTTCACGGTGCTCGATAAAGCCTTCGACTTCATGCAGTTTCTGGTGAAGCGAGCCGCCGAGGGCTACATTCAATTCCTGAAAGCCACGGCAAATGCCGAGCACGGGAACGCCGGCAGCCAGTGCCGCGCGAATCAGGGGGAGTGTGGTGCGATCACGGTCAGCGTCGTGCAGCGTGCCGGGCGCGCTGGCAGGACCGTGATACAAATGAGGCTCGATATTGGAAGGTGACCCGGTAAATAGCAGGCCGTCCAGACCGTCAAGAATATCGGTCGGATCAATCAGCTCCGCTAAAGACGGAACGATCAGAGGCAAGCCTTGGGCTGCCACCGCAACTGCTCGCACGTACTTGTCACCGGTGATGTGATAAGGATGCAAACCGATCTGCTTGGTGCAGGCGGTGACGCCGATTAACGGCAGGCGTGACATGTAACACCCCGGTATTATTGCTGTTATGGGTTTGAATCGAGCTTAGCCTTGTTCATTTTTTTACACAACACCCCCGTAAAAAATACAACACGGCCCGCTCAAGCCTGCGGGCGGCACGCTTTTTTTTAGGCATCAGACGCTCTAAAAAGCGTCAAAAATGCCCTTTAAGCGCTTTTTTAGGGCAAAAAAGAGGCTGCTTGACTTCGGTATGCCGTTCGGGTTGACTGAAACCCGTAGCGCTCAATGATTGATATTTTTAACAACAAAGGTGTTGCATCATGTCGGTACCCCCGCGTGCCGTTCAGCTGAATGAAGCGAACGCGTTCCTTAAGGAACATCCTGAGGTTCTGTACGTTGACCTTCTAATTGCGGATATGAATGGTGTAGTGCGCGGTAAGCGCATTGAACGCACCAGCCTCCACAAGGTTTACGAGAAAGGCATCAACCTGCCAGCCTCTCTATTTGCTCTGGATATCAATGGCTCAACGGTGGAAAGCACCGGTCTGGGTCTGGACATCGGCGACGCAGACCGAATCTGTTATCCAATCCCTGACACCCTGTGCAACGAGCCGTGGCAAAAGCGCCCTACCGCGCAACTGCTGATGACCATGCACGAACTTGAAGGTGAACCTTTCTTCGCCGACCCGCGCGAAGTGCTGCGTCAAGTTGTTACTAAATTTGACGAGCTTGGCCTGACCATCTGCGCCGCTTTCGAGCTTGAGTTCTACCTGATCGACCAGGAGAACGTGAACGGTCGCCCGCAACCTCCGCGCTCGCCGATCTCCGGCAAACGCCCGCACTCGACTCAGGTGTACCTGATCGACGACCTCGACGAATACGTCGACTGCCTCCAGGACATTCTGGAAGGTGCGAAAGAGCAAGGCATCCCGGCTGACGCCATCGTTAAAGAAAGTGCCCCGGCGCAGTTCGAAGTGAACCTGCACCACGTTGCCGACCCGATCAAGGCCTGCGACTACGCGGTACTGCTCAAACGCCTGATTAAAAACATCGCCTACGACCATGAGATGGATACCACGTTCATGGCCAAGCCTTACCCAGGCCAGGCGGGCAACGGACTACACGTACATATCTCGATTCTGGACAAAGAAGGCAAAAACATTTTTGCCAGCGAGGATCCCGAGCAGAACGCCGCATTGCGTCACGCGATCGGCGGTGTGCTGGAGACCCTACCGGCGCAGATGGCGTTCCTATGCCCTAACGTCAACTCGTACCGTCGTTTCGGTGCTCAGTTTTATGTACCGAACTCGCCATGCTGGGGCCTGGATAACCGTACGGTGGCTATCCGCGTACCGACCGGTTCGTCTGATGCTGTGCGCATCGAACATCGGGTAGCCGGTGCCGATGCCAACCCGTATCTGTTGATGGCGTCTGTGTTGGCCGGTATTCACCACGGGCTGACCAACCAGATCGAGCCGGGTGCTCCGGTCGAAGGCAACAGCTACGAGCAGAACGAGCAAAGCCTGCCAAACAACCTGCGCGATGCACTGCGTGAGCTGGATGACAGCGAAGTCATGGCCAAATACATCGACCCCAAATACATCGATATCTTTGTGGCCTGTAAAGAGAGCGAGCTGGAAGAGTTTGAACACTCCATCTCCGACCTCGAATACAACTGGTACTTGCATACCGTGTAAACGATTGCTGCTTTAAAAAAACGCCGCCGGCCTTACAGCCTGCGGCGTTTTTTTGTGGCTTTTTCTTTCTTCTTTTACGTCGCTATCCACAAGGAATCAGGAAAAAACCTACATAAAAAAGTACTCCGAGCTCCCAAGATGATCGGCTTAATGAGCCACACGCAGGGTGCTCAGCCATCTTTACCGGACCGCATTTACATGCCTATCGCTAAAAAGCTCCCCTACACAAAACACCATCGCCTCGCGGCGGTCATTTTGTTGATCGGCTTGTTTGTTTGTCACAGTGCACTGTCTGAGGATCAACCTTGGCACTTTGCGACGCCTACCGTGGCCGACGATTGCTCGCAGCAGTCCCCCGAAGGGGCGCCGTACGGGTGTGGAGAGTTGCAGTCACCTATCAACATCAAGCATTCACTGCGCGCTCATCTGCCCGAACTGGACACGCGATACAGTCCAGGGCCAGCAACGGTTAAGCATATTGGCCATACCCTGGAAGTCAGGACCGAAATGAAGGGGCTTATCACATTGGGGACCAAGTCCTACGATTTTGAGCAGTTGCATTTTCATCAGCCTGGAGCAGACCTCATAAAGGGTCGCAGCTACCCGCTGGTCGCGCATCTGGTGCATAGAAGTTCAACCGGCGAAGTGGCTGTGGTCGCCATCGTCTTCAAAAGAGGCCAGGAAAACGCCAATCTTGCACAGTTACTCGCCGTAATGCCGCGTCATAAGGGCGATGCATTTGTCTTGGGGAAATTCGATATCGCTCAACTGCTTCCACAACAGCGTGAGTACTACGCCTATAAAGAATCGATGTCCGCGCAGCCCGACATTGAAGGCATTAACTGGCATATTTTGAAGACCCCGATGGAAGTATCGGATGCGCAACTGCACGCCTTCCAATTGATACTCCCTGCGCACAGGCGGCCGGCGCAGCCTGCGCGCAACCGCGCGGTTCGGGTCGGTGGCTAACCGACTATCCGGCTCGTACAATGTCTGCTGCCCGCAGGAGACACCCATGACGGCCCCCGTGACTTCACGCGCTACACCTCGCAAGGCCCGCGCACGCAGCCAGGCTCGAATCGACACCATATTGAACGCCGCCCGCACACTGCTGGCGACAGAAGGCGTGGCCAGTCTTTCGATTTACAGCGTGGCTGAGCGCGCAAAAATCCCACCCTCTTCGGTGTATCACTTCTTCAACAGTGTGCCCGCCTTGCTTGAGGCGCTGACCGCAGACATACACGCTGCCTTCCGCGCTTGCCTGCAAGCACCTGTGGAACATCAGCACCTCAAGAGCTGGCGGGACCTGGCGCGTCAGGCTGAGCAACGCATGCTAAGGATTTACAACGAGGATGGGGCTGCCAGGCAGCTGATTCTGGCCCAGCACGGCCTGACGGAAGTGACCCAGGCAGACCGTCAACACGATCTGGAACTGGGCCAGCAATTGCAGGCATTGTTTTCACGCCACTTTGAACTGCCTGCCTTGCCCGATGACGTGGATGTTTTTGCGCTGGCAATGGAGCTGGGCGACCGGGTCTATGCGCGCTCCATTCAGCTTCACGCCAGCATTACCCCACGCATGGCCGAAGAAGGCATGCGGGTTTTCGAGGCTTATCTGGCCCTCTACTTACCGCCCTATTTACCTAAACGTGAAGTGCCCGCGCAGTGCGATCACTGATCGGGCGAGGGCTTTTTGAACACATAAAACAGATTCGGCTCACTGACCACGTAGACCGTGCCTTCATCGTCCATCGCAATGCCTTCGGCTTGCGGGACTGATTTTTTCAAGCCATGCCGACCTTTCTTCAACGACAAAGTACTGATCGGGCGCCCTTCGACATCCAGTTCAATCAGCAACTTGGACTCATCCGACAACGCCAGTAAATGACCGCTGCGCTCATCGAACTGCAAACTCGACAAGTCACGTACGAATAATCGCGAATCACGCCGTGGATTATTCACCACGTGAGTCGCATACGGCTGTTGCGGGTTAGCTTGAGGAAAGCCGCGTACTTCATAAATCAGCATGGGATCACGTTCCTTGGCGACAAACAGCCGTTTGCCCGCCGAGTCATACGCCAGCCCTTCAAAGCCCTTGTTGCCCGACAGATTGATGCCAAGGATCAATTGCTCTGCATCAGCGGCATCCAGGGAACGCGTAGCGTCATCTACATGCACTTTGATCAGTCGCTGCTGGCGCTCGTCGGTGATGACGTAGGTGTCGGGGCCAATGAACTCCACGGCCTCTGCATCACCAAACCCGATCAACGGGATACGGCGCAACACCTTGCCGTCCAAGGAGAGTTCAATCAGTTCGGCTTTCTGGTTGGTGACTGTAAACAGGGTTTTTCGTAACGGATCGTAGGTGAGAGCAGACACATCATCCTCAAGCCCTTCGATTTTCTGGCCTTGCAGCACAGCACGATACTCACCCAGGTTGATCGCGTTGGGGTCCATAGGCTCCCAGAGTTGGCGGGCATTGAACCAGGTGCGCTCGAACAAGCGGTAATGTTGTGCAGCAAACCCGCCTGCTACAAAAACCACGAGCAGCAGGCTGATGAAAAACACGGTCGAACGGCTGGCACGGCGCATGGGGGCATGACTCAAAAATCAGATCAGGCCGTGTAGATACCACGGCTGTATGAATTAAACCTTAATCCACAACACCCCTCTTCGCCTTTAAGAATATTCCTACATTAGCCCCAGCTTATTTGGGTGCCTTCTCGAATCGATAAAACAGGTTCGGCTCACTCACCATGTACAACGTGCCGTGCTCATCAATGGCCACGCCTTCGGCACGAGGAATGGTGTTTTTAAGGCCGTTGAAACCGCCAAGCAACGTCATAAAGCTGACTTGTTCGCCCAGTTCATCCAGTTCGAGCAACATGTGCGAGTCTGCTGAGAGCACCAGGGTGTGGCCGGTGCGAGGATCAATGCTCAATGCCGAGAGGTTGCGCAGATCAAGCTCATCACTGGGCACTTTTTGTTTGTTGCCCGTGAGAACCTGACTGCCATCACTCTTCCAGACAAACATGGCAGGTGGACGCTCTTCACCGAGTAATAATTGTTGGCGACGCGGGTCCCAGGCAATGGCTTCGAATGCCTTGTTCTGATCCTTGGAAACACCCAGGTTGTACTTGGGGAAATCGGCAATGTTCAAGCTTTTGGTGTTGGCATCGACCTTCACAATCGTCAACAAATGTTCACGTTCATCAACGATGGCCAACAGCCCGTTCTCCATGACTGTCAGACCTTCCGGGTTACTCCAGCCCACCAGAGGAATTTTGCGTAACACATCACCCTCAAGTGTCAGCTCGACCAGGAAAGGGTTTTTGCCCATGACCGAAAACAATGTTTTGCTGAGGGGGGAATACGCCAGATCGGAGGCTTCGTCCTTCTCCATGCCGGGCAAAGGCTTGGCATCGATGACTGCCGTGTAATCGGGCAGCCAGACGCTTTCGCTCTGCTCGGAGCTGCTTTCAAACCGCTCCAATACCCACAATGCACCCCGATCATCCCAGTGCATGACGGCTGCCACGCCGTAAAGCAATGCTGCCAACAATAAAAGCCAGTAATACCAGCGCAACGAGAAGCGAGAAGGTTGGCGGACAGATGGGGTCAGCAGAGGATCGGTGGCCATTGATGTGCTCTTCCAGAAAATTTTTGCTACGTCTGAGTAACACAAACAGGTTACGCAGGCTGCTCAGGCAAGAGGCATTATGCAGACTGAATGTGAAATTAATGGCAAAAGCGCCACGCGCAGCCCGCAAGACTAGAGGAAACCCGAAAAAATCCAAATAATGGCACTGAGCCATGTGCCGACAGCGTATTAAAGATGACACCCAGAACGCTATACCCCGAAAAATATAAATTTAACGTAGGAAACTTTTACCCTCTGCGCGACAACTTCTCTACGCTTGCGCCGCCAGAAACTAGGCCGCTCTAAATATATTGCACTTTGCACATCGACTTGCACCGCCCACCTATTTAATTATGTGCAGACATTGAGATAACAAATGTCGACCAGGATAATGACTTTCCGGTTCCACCGCCCGCCCGGTAGGATCTTTCTGAATAATAAGACGACATGCGTATTCACCAACTTCAAACTTGACACTCCTCCATCCAGCCTCTTATCTAATAAAACAGATCGGCCCACGCTCGAACTTACCGGCGCTGCACAAGCACCTGTATTGAGCGAACGGCATCGATCACGCGCACTCAGAGACGAAGGCGCCTAGCTCCTGACTTCCACTAGAGAACCGCCCCCTCTGGTGTGCGCGGCCATTTATTAAATTAATGATTTCGGAGTTCATATGCCTTTCACCTCGCACGTCAATAAACTCGCACCCCCCGCTCTTTATCAAACTAATAAGCCGCTGATTTGTGCCCGGGCCGCCGAGCAGCTATTTATTACCGTACCGCCCTACTTAGATATGGAAGAAGGTGACCTGATCGAATTGTTCTGGGACGGCTGCTATGTAACTTCACGGCAACTTGTGAAGTCTGATATCGGCCAACCCTGCCAGCTAAGAGTGCCCGAAAGTTTTATTCAAAATGGCTCGGCGCGACTCTATTACCGCGTGATGCATATCGGCAGCAGTCCTGCTCTTTCAGCCCAACTCAAGGTGTTGGTTAAACTTGATTGCCCCGGCGGCAAAGCCATCGGCGAAGAAAACCAGGGGCTTGCACCGGTGGGGATTCCCGGCCCCATCCAGCGGTATGGGGTCAATGCCAGCCAAATGAAACGCGGTGTGCCCCTGATCATTGAGCCCTACCCCAACATGGCCATCGACGATGCCATTACCCTGATGTGGGGTGATATACGCATGGACGTGCCCAAATTGCGCCGAGAGGACATCGGCCAGGCCGTCAACGTGTTCGTGCCACCCGACATCATTCAGGAAGCCGGGGAAGACACCAAACTGGAAGTCACCTACTGCGTGATTGATCGCGTCGGCAACAACTCACGTTGGGCGCCCGCACGCACGCTCAAGGTGGGTGCTAACAGGCGCTATGTAAACCCGACCTCCAACGCGTTACTGCGCGTCGCTGAACCCAGGCCCAATTGGCGAGACTAGCCCAAACGGGCTGTGAGAAAGGTCTATCCATATTCCTAAAAGTTAGTTCTTTAAATTTTTATACTCGATTAGGGTATATAGACCGGACCACCGGACTCTCTAGCG
The DNA here is from genome assembly GCF_001529285.1 of Pseudomonas sp. TAA207. Classification (NCBI taxonomy): domain Bacteria; kingdom Pseudomonadati; phylum Pseudomonadota; class Gammaproteobacteria; order Pseudomonadales; family Pseudomonadaceae; genus Pseudomonas; species Pseudomonas sp. TAA207. The sequence goes on from NZ_LLWJ01000072.1 coordinate 73,819, forward strand.
TTTATTCGCGCCGCTGACACGGCGCTTCCCTGAGATGCGAGGTAGGTATGGTCAGTAACACAATCACCCTTGTGCGTAACGCCAGGGCATTGAGTGCAGCCAAGGAGCGGTACTGATGTCTAACTTGGCTAATGCACATGTGCAAAGCGACCACGATGTCGCGCCCTTGTTGTTATCAGCGCATGTCCTGCGCAACGACAACGAAGCCCTTCAAGCCGCGCATGCCCTGGCTGCCGTGGCCCGCGAACACGCGGCCAAGCGCGATCAGCAACGCAAGTTACCCTGGTCACAGCTCGAAGCGTTTACGCAAAGCGGGCTGGGCAGTATTTCTGTCCCCCGTGAATTCGGTGGGCCTCAGGTGTCTTACGTCACCTTGGCCGAAGTCTTCGCCATCATTTCGGCCGCTGATCCGGCGTTGGGGCAAATCCCGCAAAACCAGGTGGGCATTCTTAACCTGATCCAGAGCACGGCCACCCACGCCCAAAAAGAGCAATTGTTCAGCAGCGTGCTGCAAGGCTGGCGCATCGGTAATGCCGGGCCTGAGCGCGGCAGTAAAAACACCCTCGACCTCAAAGCCCGCATCACCACGGATGGCGACGAGGTCGTCATTAACGGCCAGAAGTTTTACTCAACCGGTGCACTTTTCGCTCACTGGATTGCCGTCAAAGCGCTGAACGAAGACGGCAAACAAGTCATTGCCTTTGTACGACGCGGCACACCGGGCTTGCGCGTGGTCGATGACTGGTCAGGTTTTGGTCAACGCACGACCGCCAGCGGCACCGTGTTGCTCAATGATGTGCGCGTAGACGCCGACCTGGTCGTCGACAACTGGCGCATCAACGAAAGCCCCAATATTCAGGGCGCAGTCTCGCAATTGATCCAGGCAGCCATCGACTTGGGTATCGCCCGCGAGGCCATTGCCGACACCATCAGTTTTGTACGCGAACGCTCACGCCCCTGGATCGACGCCAAGGTGGAGCGCAACAGCGATGACCCTTATGTGATTGCCGACATCGGCAAGCTCAGCATTGAACTGCACGCCGCCCATGCGCTGCTGCGCAAAGCGGGCCGTGTGCTGGATGAGGTCAGCGCAAAGCCGATAGACGCCCAAGCGGCTGCACGCGCCTCGATTGCGGTGGCCGAGGCCAAGGTGCTGAGCACTGAACTGTCGCTATTGGCCAGTGAAAAGCTCTTCGAACTGGCCGGTAGCCGCGCCAGCCTCGCCGAATTCAACCTTGACCGGCACTGGCGCAACGCCCGCGTGCATACCTTGCACGACCCGGTGCGCTGGAAATACTACGCCATCGGGGCGTATCGCCTTAACGGCACCTTGCCTGCCCGACATTCCTGGATCTGACGCTGGAGAACACCATGTCACTGACATCCAAACAGGTCCCGGTGCTGCACAGCGACGCCGAGGCCCTGAAGATCGCCCATGAGCTGGCCGCCGTGTTGAAACGCGACAGCGCACTGCGCGACCGTGAACGGCGCTTGCCGCACGATGAACTCGAACTGTTTTCCCACACCGGACTGTGGGGCATTTCCGTGCCCAAGGCTTACGGTGGCGCCGGGGTTTCCAACACCACGCTGGCCCAAGTCATTGCGTTGATTTCGGCCGCCGACAGTTCGCTGGGGCAAATCCCGCAAAACCACTTTTATGCCCTCGAAGTGCTGCGGGTAAATGGTCGCCCGCAACAAAAGCAACGCCTGTATGCCCAGGTGCTGGCGGGCGAGCGCTTCGGTAATGCACTGGCTGAACTGGGCACTAAAAATGCTCATGAACGCACCACTCATCTGGCCAAGGCCGAACACGGCTTTCGCATTACCGGTCGCAAGTTCTACGCCACGGGTGCGCTGTATGCGCAACGCATCCCCACGCTGGTGGTGGACGACGACGGCGTGCAGCACTTGGCGTTCGTACCCCGCGACAGCGAGGGCCTGAGCATCATTGATGACTGGAGCGGCTTTGGCCAGCGCACCACAGGCAGCGGTTCAGTGGTGCTCGACAACGTTTTTGTGGCCGCCGAAGACGTGGTGCCTTTCCAGAGTGCATTCGAACGTCCCACCACGGTCGGGCCGCTGGCGCAAATCCTTCATGCCGCCATCGACACCGGTATCGCCCGCGCCGCCTTTGAAGATGCGCTGCACTTTGTGCGTACCAAAACCCGGCCCTGGATCGACGCCACCACCGACATCGCCAGTGAAGACCCCTTGACCCTAAAAAGCTTCGGCCATTTGAGCGTACGCCTGAGCGCCGCCGAAGCCTTGCTGGAACGCGCCGGGGAGTTTCTGGACATTGCCCAGGGCGACCCGAACGCCAGCACCGTCGCGGCAGCCTCCATTGCCGTGGCCGAAGCGCGCGCCATCAGCACTGAAATCTCCCTGGCAGCCGGCAGCACGCTGTTTGAACTGGCGGGCAGCCAGGCCACGCTGGCCGAACATGGCCTGGATCGTCACTGGCGTAACGCCCGGGTACACACCTTGCATGACCCGGTGCGCTGGAAGTACCACGCGATAGGTAACTACTACCTCAACGATGAAAACCCGCCACTGCGGGGGACCATCTGATGGCCAAAAAGAAAATCCTGCTCAATGCCTTCAACATGAATTGCATTGGCCATATCAACCACGGGTTGTGGACACACCCGCGCGACAACTCCACACAATTCAACACCCTCGAATACTGGACCGAGCTTGCGCAGTTACTGGAGCGCGGGCTGTTTGACGGGCTGTTTATCGCCGACATTGTGGGCGTCTACGACGTGTACCAGAACTCGGTGCAAGTGCCGCTCAAAGAGTCGATCCAACTGCCGGTCAACGACCCGTTGCTGTTGGTTTCAGCCATGGCTGCCGTCACTAAAAACCTCGGTTTTGGCCTGACCGCGAACCTGACTTACGAGCCGCCGTATTTGTTCGCACGTCGCATGTCGACGCTGGACCACCTGAGCCGTGGACGCGTGGGCTGGAACATTGTCACCGGCTACCTCGACAGCGCCGCCAAGGCCATGGGCCTCAAAGAGCAAGTCGAGCACGACCGCCGTTATGACCAGGCCGACGAATACCTGGAGGTGCTCTACAAACTGTGGGAAGGCAGTTGGGAAAACGGCGCCGTGCTTAACGACCCGACACAACGTATCTACGCCCAGCCCGACAAAGTGCACAAAGTTCAACACGACGGCGAGTTCTATCAGGTGCAGGGCTATCACCTGTGCGAGCCATCACCGCAGCGCACCCCGGTGCTGTTTCAGGCGGGCAGCTCCGAGCGCGGGCTGGAGTTTGCCGGGCGCCATGCCGAATGCGTGTTTATCAGCGGCCAAACCAAGGCTGCGACCAAAACCCAGGTCGACAAAGTGCGCGCCAGCGCAGTGGCGGCCGGGCGCAACCCTGACGACATCAAATTGTTCATGGGCCTTAACGTGATCGTCGCCCCGACCCCCGCTCAGGCGCAGGCCAAACGCGAGGAATACCTGAGCTACGCCAGCGCCGAAGCGGGCGTGGCGCACTTTGCCAGCTCCACCGGCATCGATTTTGCGGACTACGAATTGGACGAACCGATCCAGTACGTGAAAAGCAACGCCATCCAGTCAGCCACCCAAGTGCTGCAAAACAACGACTGGACGCGCCGTAAATTACTCGACCAACACGCACTGGGCGGGCGCTACATGACGGTGGTTGGCTCGCCAGAGCAGGTCGCCGATGAACTGGAGTCATGGATTGAAGAAACCGGGCTGGACGGCTTCAACCTGACTCGCATCGTCACCCCTGAAAGCTACGTCGATTTCATCGACCTGGTGATCCCTGAACTGCAACGCCGGGGTTCGTACAAAACGGCCTATGACAGGGGCAGCTTGCGCCAAAAACTGTTTAGCGAAGGTGATGCGCATCTGCCTGCACGGCATACCGGCGCCCACTACCGCCATAACGCTTAACCCCCCAGCCGCTGGCGCAGGCTGCGTCAGCGGCTGCGGGTTTCGAACTCTTTGACCGGATAACGCCCATGAACAAAAAATACGCACTGGTACTTGCCCTGGGACTGCTCGGCAGCCTCGCGCATGCAGCCGATAAACCGCTCAAAGTCGGCACCACCGCCGCCTTCGCCATCCCGCTGGAAACGGCGGTGGCCGAGGCCGGTAAACAAGGGCTAAACGTTGAACTGGTGGAGTTCACCGACTGGATCGCACCCAACACCACGCTGGCGGCCGGTGATATCGACGTCAATTACTTCCAGCACATCCCCTTTCTGGAAAATGCCAATGCGGCAGCGGGCAGCGATCTGGTGCCGTTCAAACCCGGAATCATCAATAACATCGGGCTGTACGCCAAAAAATATAAAAGCCTGGATGAGTTGCCGGTTGGCGCCACGGTGGCCATCGCCAATGACCCGATCAACAGCGGACGTGGCCTGCAATTACTGGCCAAGGCCGGTTTGATCACCCTCAAGCCCGGGGTCGGGTACAAGGCCACCGAAGACGACATCATCGCCAACCCGAAAAAAATCAAGATTCTGCAAGTCGAAGCGGTGCAACTGGTTCGAGCCTATGACGATGCCGATCTGGTGCAGGGTTACCCGGCTTACATCCGCTTGGCCAAAACGTTTGATGCAGGCTCTGCGTTGCTGTTCGACGGGCTCGATCACCCCGAATACGTGATTCAGTTCGTGATCAAGCCGGACAACAAAGACGACCCGCGCATCGCCAAATTCGTCGACATTTATCAGCACTCGCCGGTTGTCAAAGCGTCGCTGGATAAAACCTACGGCACCTTGTACCAACCGGGTTGGGGAGGCTGATATGAGCGTGGCCATTGCTCGCGTGCAGCTCAACGAGCCGCCGCCCAACGCGACCCAGACCGAGCTGCACCCTGAACTGAGCCGTGCCCATGTGCGTTTCATCGGCGTAGGCAAAACCTATGACGGTCGCCAAGGCCCCGTGGCGGCGCTCAAAGGCATCGACCTGGCGATTCAACATGGCGAAATATTCGGCATTATTGGTCGCAGCGGCGCGGGCAAATCGTCGCTGATCCGCACCATCAACCGTCTGGAGCAACCCAGCAGCGGACGGGTGCTGATCGAGCAGACTGACATCAGCAGCTTCGATGAAAACGCGTTGGTGGGGCTGCGTCGTCAGATCGGCATGATCTTCCAGCACTTCAACCTGATGTCGGCCAAAACCGTGTGGCAAAACGTTGAGCTGCCGCTCAAGGTCGCAGGTGTGCCGAAGCTGCAACGTGAGCAAAAGGTCCGGGAGTTACTGGAGCTGGTCGGTCTGCAAGGCAAGCACGGCGCTTACCCGGCGCAGTTGTCAGGCGGGCAGAAACAACGCGTCGGTATCGCCCGCGCGCTGGTGCACAACCCCGCCATATTGCTGTGCGACGAAGCCACGTCTGCGCTCGATCCAGAGACCACGCAATCGATCCTCGGCTTGCTGCGCGAAATCAATCAGCGCCTGGGCCTGACCATCATCCTGATTACCCACGAAATGGCTGTGATTCGCGACCTCTGCCACCGCGTGGTGGTGCTGGAACAAGGGCACATTGTCGAGCAAGGCCCGGTGTGGCAGGTGTTCGGCGACCCGCAGCACGACGTGAGTAAAACCCTGCTCGCGCCCTTGCAGGACACCGTGCCCCCCGCACTGCAAAGCCGCATCACGGCGCAGCCGCTGTCGGCGCAATCGAGCGTGATTCTGCGCCTGCGCTTCACCGGCCAGCACGCACAAGCGCCAGACCTGGGCGCGTTGTTTAGCGCCCTGGGCGGTCAGGTGCACCTGCTGCACGGCGGGGTCGAACACATACAAGGCCATGCCCTGGGGCAACTGCTGGTCAGCGTAAGCAACAGCTCACTGGGCGCCGAAGCGTTACGCAAACGTGCACAACCGTGGGCACAACAGGTGGAGGTGGTGGGCTATGGGATTTGATCGTTTGTGGCAAGGCGTCATCGACACCTTTTTGATGGTCGGCGTGTCATCGTTCATCGCACTGGTACTGGGCATTCCACTGGCGGTGATTTTGGTCACCAGCGACAAGGGCGGCATCTATCAGGCGCCAGCGCTGAACAAAGCACTGGGCGCGTTCGTGAACCTGTTTCGCTCCATCCCGTTTCTGATTTTGATGGTGGCACTCATCCCGTTTACCCGACTGATTGTCGGCACCACTTACGGCGTGTGGGCCGCGGTCGTACCGCTGACCCTGGCCGCCACACCGTTCTTTGCACGCATCGTCGAAGTCAGCTTGCGCGAAGTGGACCACGGCCTCATCGAGGCGGCCCAGGCGATGGGCTGCAAACGCCATCACATCATCTGGCACGTTCTGCTGCCCGAAGCGCTGCCGGGCATCGTGGGCGGTTTTACCATCACCCTGGTGACCATGATCAACTCTTCCGCGATGGCAGGTGCCATCGGCGCGGGCGGATTGGGCGACATCGCCTATCGCTACGGCTACCAGCGTTTCGACACGCAAGTCATGCTCACCGTGATTGTGTTGCTGGTGGTGCTGGTGGCCGTCATCCAGCTGGGCGGTGATCGTTTGGCGCGGGTGCTGAACAAGCGTTGATAGGGCCAAGGCTGCGGTGCCTTTTTAAGTGCGCGAAGGTCAACACCTTCGCCCTCAATGCCCGTGGCTGCGACCTACATGACTCGGCTCACCTTCGGGGGCACTCACCGAGCCGCTGACTTCCAAACGTTGCAAAATCGCACAATGTTCACCTTCAGGCCCTGCGCCGCACCGTTGGCGCAAGTCCAGCAGTTGCGTCTGTAACGCCAACAAGCCGTCGATACGTGCCTTGACGTGCTGGATGTGCTCATCAATCAATGCGTTCACGCTTTCGCACTGGTCCTGCGGGCTGTCACGCAGGTTGAGCAGGCTGCGGATTTCTTCGAGGGTCATGTCCAGGCTGCGGCAGTTGCGGATGAATGTCAGCCGTTCCACATGCGCCTGCGTGTACAAACGGTAATTGCCCTCACTGCGCGCCGGCTCCGGCAGCAGCCCTTCACGCTCGTAATAACGGATGGTTTCGACCTGACAGTCGGTCAATTTCGCCAGTTCACCGATTTTCATCGCGCATCTCTCCAAAAGGTCGCTTGACCCTATAGTGGCTACAGGGTCTTTACTTGGCAACAAGCACCTTTTTGGACGCACCCTAATGAGCGATTCCATTCACACCCCGCACACACCCGGCGCTGATCACGATCACGATCACGGCGCACAGCATGAGCATGCCGCGCATGCCCACAGTTGCTGCTCGGCCGCTCAAGCCCCGAGCGTGATCACACTTGACGCAACCCCTACCGCGGGCGCCCGGTTGAGCAGCTTTCGGATCGAAGCGATGGACTGCCCGACCGAGCAAACCCTGATCCAGAACAAACTGGGCAAGCTGGCGGGCGTGCAGCAGCTGGAATTCAACCTGATCAACCGCGTTCTCGGCGTGACCCACGATTTGGCGTCTACCGACCCGATAGTCGCGGCTATCAAGTCCCTTGGCATGCAGGCCGAGCCGTTGGAGTCGGGCAGCGAGACCGCGCCTGCGCCAACCGTGCAAAAGCATTGGTGGCCATTGGCTGTGTCCGGTGTGGGCGCGTTGGCGGCCGAAGTGCTGCACTTCACCGATGCCGCGCCGACCTGGGTGATTGCACTGGTGGCGCTGGTGTCGATTTTCAGTGGCGGCCTTGGCACCTACAAAAAGGGCTGGATCGCCCTGAAAAACCGCAACCTGAACATCAACGCCCTGATGAGCATCGCTGTGACGGGCGCCATCCTCATCGGCCAATGGCCCGAAGCTGCAATGGTGATGTTCCTGTTCACCGTGGCCGAGTTGATCGAGGCCAAATCCCTGGACCGTGCGCGCAACGCCATCGGCGGCCTGATGCAAATGGCCCCGGACAAAGCCACCGTGCAACAGGCGGACGGCAGTTGGCGGGAGCAGGACGTCAAAGACATCGCGCTTGAGGCCATCGTGCGCGTGCGGCCCGGCGAACGCATCGGGCTGGACGGTGAGGTGATCTCGGGCAGTTCAACCATCGATCAGGCGCCGATCACTGGCGAAAGCCTGCCGATTGAGAAAACCGTGGGCGATAAAGTGTTTGCCGGCACCATCAATCAGGCGGGGTCTTTGGAGTATCGCGTCACCGCTGCGGCGAATAACTCGACGCTGGCGCGCATCATCCATGCCGTGGAGCAGGCCCAGGGCGCCCGTGCGCCGACCCAACGGTTCGTCGACAGCTTCGCCAAAATCTACACCCCGGTGGTGTTTGTGCTGGCGTTGGCCGTGGCCGTCATCCCGCCGCTGTTCATGGGCGAGCTGTGGTTTGACTGGATCTACCGCGCCTTGGTGCTGCTGGTCGTGGCGTGCCCGTGTGCGCTGGTGATTTCGACCCCGGTGACCATCGTCAGCGGGCTGGCGGCCGCGGCGCGCAAAGGCATCTTGGTCAAAGGCGGGGTTTACCTCGAAAGCGGCCATAAACTCGATTACCTGGCACTCGACAAAACCGGGACCATTACCCACGGCAAACCGGTGCAAACCGATTACCTGCCGCTCGACCCGCAGCTGGCTGACAGCGCCCTACTGCTGGCGGCCAGCCTGGCCTCGCGCTCCGATCACCCGGTGTCACTGGCGGTGGCCAATGCGGCTGTGGATAAAAAGCAGGTCTTGAGCGCTGTGGATAACTTCACCGCACTGGCCGGTCGCGGGGTGCGCGGTGAAATCGACGGCACGCTCTACCACTTGGGTAACCACCGCCTGGTTGAGGAGCTGGGCCTGTGCTCACCTGAACTGGAAGCCAAACTCTTCGCGCTCGAAGAGCAGGGCAAAAGCGTGATCCTGCTGTGCAACGACGCCCGGCCAATGGCGCTGTTCGCCGTGGCCGACACCGTTAAAGCCTCAAGCCGCGAAGCCATTGCCGAGTTGCATGCGCTGGGGATCAAAACCCTGATGCTGACCGGCGATAACCCGCACACCGCCAAGGCCATCGCGGCCCAAGTGGGTATCGACGAAGCGCAGGGCAACTTGCTGCCTGAGGACAAACTCAAGGCGATTGAAGCGCTGTACGCCCAAGGCCATCACGTCGGCATGGTGGGCGACGGCATTAATGATGCACCTGCGCTGGCGCGTGCCGAGATCGGGTTTGCAATGGCCGCAGCGGGCACCGATACCGCGATTGAAACCGCCGATGTCGCCCTGATGGACGATGATCTGCGCAAAATACCGGCATTCATTCGCCTGTCACGTCAGACCTCCAGCATCCTCAAACAGAACATTGCCTTGGCATTGGTCATCAAAGGCATCTTCCTTGCGGTAACCTTCCTCGGTTTGGCCACCATGTGGATGGCCGTGTTTGCCGACATGGGCGTGAGCCTGTTGGTGGTGTTCAACGGGTTACGCCTGTTGCGCAAATAAATAGAGAGGCCGTTGTGCTGAGTGCCGAGCTGAAAGCGTTTTACCGGGTGGCCCAATTGGGCAGCATTACTCAGGCCGCGAAAAAGCTCGGGCTTAGCCAGCCGACCGTGACCACGCAGGTGCGCCAGCTTGAAAGCCACTACGCGGTGGAGTTGTTCTACCGCGGCGGGCGGCGGTTAACCCTGACCGACGACGGTGTGCGCTTGATGCCGATGGTCAAGGCGCTGTTGCAGCAAGAAGCCGACATCGAGTTCTTCCTGCGTAACAGCGGCCAGGGTGCAGGCGCATTGCGTATCGCGGCCACCGCGCCGTATTACATCCTCGATCTGGTCAAAGCTTTTCGCGAGCGTTTGCCGAACATCGAAGTGTCGGTGGACATTGGCAACTCGCAGCAAGTGCTGGAGGCGCTGGAGGAATACCGCGTCGACATCGCAGCGTCCTCACAATTGCTTGAAGACCCGCGCCTGATTCGCCGAGTGCTGGGCAGTGATCCGCTGGTGCTGGCCGTGCACCGCAATCACCCGCTGGCCACACTCGATCATGTGCCGCTTACGGCGCTGGCCGGGCATTGCCTGTTGATGCGTGAAGAAGGCTCGACCACCCGCCGACTGACCGAACAATTGCTCGCCACGGCCGGTATTGGCTTTGGCCCGCTGCTGGAAATCGGCAGCCGCGAGTCAATTCGTGAGGCCGTGCTGCGCAACATTGGCATCAGCATCATTGCGCGTCAGGAAGTACCGCACGACCCGCACTTACGGGTACTGACGCTGGAGAATGCGCCGGTGATCCACGAGTATCTGTACTGCCTCAAGGAGCGAAAAACGGCACGTTTGCCTGCCGCGTTTCTGGGGCTGGCGCAGGAAATGGCGGGGTGCTGAAAAGCCCCTCAGCCTGACCCTCTCTCAAAGGGAGAGGGTTACGGTGAGCGGCTTTTGATCTAGCGAGCCCTGCGTACACCTTCAGCCAATGCCGCGCACAGACTCAACACGCCGTCCACGGCCTGTTCAGGCGTCGCTGCATTTTCGATTTTGTCGATCAGGGCCGAACCCACCACCACGCCATCGGCCAAGCGGGCAATGGCTGCGGCCTGTTCCGGGGTGCGAATGCCGAACCCTACGCTGATGGGCAGGTCGGTATGGCGACGCAGACGCTCAATGGCTTCGCGCACTTGATCGGTGGTGGCCGACCCCGCGCCCGTCACACCCGCGACCGACACGTAATAGACAAAACCCGAGCTGCCCGTCAGCACTTTGGGCAGGCGTGCATCGTCGGTGGTCGGGGTGGTCAGGCGAATGAAGTCCAGCCCCGCTGCTTGTGCCGGGTCGCACAGCTCGCTGTTGTGCTCAGGCGGCATGTCGACCACGATCATGCCGTCGACACCTGACGCTTTGGCCTCGGCAATGAATTTGGCCACGCCGTAATGGTGGATCGGGTTGAAATAGCCCATTAGCACCAGCGGTGTGTCGCTGTTGCCTTCACGGAACTCGCGCACCATTTGCAGGGTTTTGGCGAGGTTTTGTTTGCCTCCCAGCGCGCGAATGTTGGCCAGCTGGATTGCCGGGCCATCCGCCATCGGGTCAGTGAACGGCATGCCCAGCTCGATCACATCGGCACCTGCTGCGGGCAGGCCCTTGAGGATGGCCAGCGAGGTGGCGTAATCCGGGTCGCCGGCCGTGACAAAGGTCACCAACGCAGCGCGGTTTTGTTCTTTGAGTTCAGCAAAGCGAGTGTGCAGGCGGCTCATCAGTGTTTCTCCTGCTGGGACTGTTCGACGTGATGCATCACGGTTTGCATGTCTTTGTCGCCTCGGCCCGACAGGTTGACCACCATCAAGTGATCCGCTGGCAGGGTCGGCGCGCGCTTGAACACTTCGGCCAGGGCGTGGGCGCTTTCGAGCGCCGGGATAATGCCTTCAAGACGGCAGCATTTGTGGAAGGCATCGAGTGCTTCGTTGTCGGTCACCGAGGTGTATTCGACGCGGCCGATGTCGTGCAACCACGCGTGTTCCGGGCCAATGCCGGGGTAATCGAGACCCGCAGAAATCGAATGCGCGTCGATGATCTGACCGTCGTCGTCCTGCAACAGGAAGGTGCGGTTGCCGTGCAGCACGCCCGGTTCGCCGCCATTGAGGCTGGCCGCGTGCTTGCCGGTCTCGATGCCGTAACCGGCCGCTTCGACGCCGATGATTTCAACGCTGGTGTCATCCAGGAACGGGTGGAACAGGCCCATCGCATTGGAACCGCCACCGATGCACGCCACCAGGCTGTCCGGCAGGCGGCCTTCCTGGGCTTGCATCTGCTCGCGGGTTTCCTTGCCGATCACGGCCTGGAAATCACGCACCATCGCAGGATACGGGTGCGGGCCTGCCACTGTACCGATCAGGTAGAAGGTGTTGTCGACGTTGGTCACCCAATCTCGCAGCGCTTCATTCATCGCGTCCTTGAGCGTGCCGGTGCCGGCCACGACCGGGATCACTTCAGCGCCCAGCAGCTTCATGCGAAACACGTTGGCTTGCTGGCGCTCGATGTCCGTGGTGCCCATGTAGATCACGCATTGCAGGCCGAAACGCGCGGCAACGGTGGCGGTGGCTACACCGTGCATGCCCGCGCCAGTCTCGGCGATGATGCGCTTTTTGCCCATGCGCCGCGCCAGCAGGATCTGCCCGATGCAGTTGTTGATTTTGTGCGCGCCGGTATGGTTCAGCTCTTCGCGCTTGAGGTAGATTTTTGCGCCACCGCAGAACTCGGTCAGGCGCTCGGCAAAGTACAGCGGGCTTGGGCGGCCCACGTAGTCGCGCTGAAAGTACGCCAGCTCTTTGATGAATTGGGGGTCGGTTTTGGCCAGCTCGTATTCGCGATCCAGATCGAGGATCAACGGCATCAGGGTTTCGGCCACGTAACGGCCGCCGAATGAGCCGAACAGGCCATTGGCATCCGGGCCGTTACGCAGGTTGGATTGAGTCATGGGACGCTCCAGCTGAAAAGGTACGAAGGTCGATGGGCCTGACTTTACCCGCGACAGCCGTGGATGAAAACCGATAAGATCGCCGCAATCTGTCAGGAAAACTCACATATCCCATGAGCCGCGATCTCCCGCCCTTGAACGCCTTGCGCGCCTTTGAAGCCGCTGCCCGCCTGAGCAGCGTCAGCCAGGCGGCCGAGCAATTGAACGTCACCCACGGCGCCGTCAGTCGGCAGCTAAAAGTCCTTGAAGAGCATCTTGGCGTGAGCTTGTTCGTCAAAGAAGGCCGCGGCCTGAAGCTCACCGAGGCGGGTGTGCGCTTGCGCGATGCCAGCAGCGAAGCGTTTGATCGTTTGCGCAACGTATGCACTGAACTCACGCAAAGCCATATCGACGCGCCGTTTGTGCTGGGGTGCTCGGGGAGTTTGCTGGCACGCTGGTTTATCCCGCGCCTGGGCCGTTTGAATGCGGACCTGCCGGATTTGCGCCTGCACTTGTCGGCGGGCGAAGGTGATCTTGACCCGCGTAAACCCGGGCTGGATGCGTTGCTGGTGTTTGCCGAGCCACCGTGGCCCGCCGATATGCAGGTGTACGAGTTGGGCAGCGAACGTATCGGGCCGGTGCTCAGCCCACGCTTGGGCCGTTATCAACAGTTGTGTCACGCCCCGGCCAGCGCACTGCTGGGCGAGCCTTTATTGCACACCACATCACGGCCACAGGCATGGCCAAGCTGGGCGCAGCAGCATGCGCTCGACGCGAAAGCGTTGAACTATGGGCAGGGGTTTGAGCACTTGTACTACTTGCTTGAAGCGGCGGTGGCGGGATTGGGTGTGGCTATCGCCCCTGAACCGTTGGTGGCCGAAGACCTCAAGGCAGGGCGCCTGGTTGCGCCGTGGGGTTTTAAGCAAACCCCGGCGCAACTGGCGTTATGGCTGCCCAAGCGCGCCGCAGATGGGCGTGCCCGGCAACTGGCGCAGTGGCTCAAGGCTGAGCTTGCGCGTGACGCGGATTAATTACCGCGTTTGCACATCAAGAACGCGGCCAACAGGCCCAGTGCACCGATGGCAACACCGGCAGTGGCATACGGATGCTCTTGAGCGTATTCGCGGGTGGCAATGGCCGTTTCGCGGGTTTTGTCCTTCACTTCCTCGAAGGTTTCGCTGAGCAGGTGACGCGAATGTTTCAGCGCGTTTTCGGCGTTGCCTTTCAGGGCCTTGAGGGTCTTTTTAGACTCGTCCGAGGCGTCGTCCTTGAGGCTTTCCAGAGACTTAAGCAGGCTCTCGATCTCAGCTTCCATGCTTTGCAATGAGGCTTTACGTAAAGAATTGCTAGCCATTAGGGCTCTCCTGCATTGATGAGTGACTGTGTGTGTTAAGTCCGACTGCACCGTTTTCAGAAAGTGCAGTAAACCTGAACTTTTCCTTTCACGGCGCTTCCCAAGTATTGAGCAGATTCGCTGCTAGGCTTTGACCTACGACAAAAGGAGAACGTTATGTCTGACCATCACACCTACAAGAAAATCGAACTGGTAGGCTCGTCCCCGAGCAGCATAGAAGACGCCATCAGTAATGCACTGGCCGAGGCCAACAAAAGCATCAAGCACCTGGAATGGTTCGAAGTACTCGATACGCGCGGTCATATCAAGGACGGCAAGGTGGCGCACTATCAAGTGACCCTCAAAGTGGGATTCCGCATCGCCAGCAGCTGAGTCACGCCATCCTTTTGAACTTAAGGGCTGGCCGTTTGCCATAAACTCCGCTACACCGTCTGGGTGCGACGCTGTGCAAGCGCGGCGCACCCTATTTGTTTTGAACAGGGGATGTGACGGATGAAGAAGATTTTAGTGGCTGTCAGTTTGATGACGCTGGCGAGTACAGCCTTTGCCGCGAAAGACTGTGGTGAGCTGAAAAACGAAATCGCTGCCAAGCTTGACGCCAAAGGCGTTGCACACTACTCGCTGGAGATCGTCGACAAAGGCGCATCGGCCGACGGCAAAGTGGTCGGCACCTGCGGTGGCAACACCAAAGAGATCGTTTACAAGCGCGGTTAACCCAACGCGCACAAAAAAGCCGACGCTGAGCGTCGGCTTTTTTACGCCTGCGAATTTACTTGGACAGGGTTTTAACGCCTTCTGACGTGCCCAGCAGCAGCAAATCGGCAGGTCGCGCGGCGAACAAGCCGTTGGTGACCACACCGACGATGGCGTTGATTTGACGCTCCAGCTCCACCGGATTGGTGATCTGCATGTTGAACACGTCAATGATGATGTTGCCGTTGTCGGTGATCACACCTTCGCGGTACACCGGATCGCCGCCCAGCTTGACCAGCTCGCGGGCCACGTGACTGCGGGCCATCGGGATCACTTCGACTGGCAGCGGAAAGGCGCCCAGCACCGGCACCAGCTTGCTGGCGTCGGCGATGCAGATGAAGGTTTTGGCGACTGCGGCCACGATTTTCTCGCGGGTCAGGGCTGCACCACCGCCCTTGATCAGGTTGAGGTTTTCGTCGCTTTCGTCGGCGCCGTCTACATAGAACTCCAGGTCGCTGACGGTGTTGAGCTCATACACAGGAATGCCGTGACCCTTGAGGCGGGCGGCGGTGGCTTCGGAACTGGCAACGGCGCCGTCAAACGCGCCCTTGTGCTGGGCCAGTGCGTCGATGAAGCAGTTGGCCGTGGAGCCGGTGCCGACCCCCACGATGCTCTTGTCATCCAGCTTGGGAAGGATGAAATCGACCGCCGCTTGGGCGACGGCCTGTTTGAGTTGATCCTGGGTCATTGCGGGCTCCGGGGCGGGAAGGAAAACAGAAGGCCGGCATTATACGGCCAACCATTGAACTGTGGGTGGGGGCTGACAGCGGGTGCGACCTTTGCCCTCACCCCAGCCCTCTCCCCTGGAAAAGGCTGGGTGTATAAACCTTCCATTTCGTATGGTCGCCCGTGTAAACGCTGGGGTAGACTCCCCGGTCCCTGCCAACTCGCACAGTGACGCTTTCCGATGCTCGAACAGTACGTTAAGAAGATCCTCACCTCGCGCGTTTATGACGTTGCCGTTGAAACGCCCCTGCAAGCCGCCAACCAGTTGACCGAGCGGTTGGGCAATCAGATTTTGCTGAAACGTGAAGATCTGCAACCGGTGTACTCGTTCAAGATTCGTGGCGCTTACAACAAACTCATGCACCTGACGGATGCCGAGCGCGCCTGTGGCGTGGTCACGGCATCGGCCGGTAACCATGCGCAAGGCCTGGCGCTGGCCGCCAAGGTGCTGGGGGTCAAAGCCACCATCGTCATGCCTAAAACCACACCCGAGATCAAAATCGAAGGCGTGCGCTCGCGTGGCGGCATTGTGGTGCTGCACGGTGATTCTTTCCCTGAAGCGCTGGCGTATTCGCTGCAACTGGTTGAGCAAAAAGGCTACGTCTACGTTCACCCCTACGATGACCCGCACACCATTGCCGGGCAGGGCACCGTGGCGATGGAAATTCTGCGTCAGCATCCGGCACCACTGGACGCGATTTTCGTGCCCGTCGGTGGCGGCGGACTGATCGCAGGTATTGCGGCGTATGTGAAATACCTGCGCCCGGACATCAAAATCATTGGTGTCGAGCCGGATGACTCCAATTGCCTGCAAGCCGCGATGGCCGCAGGAGAGCGTGTCGTGCTGCCCACCGTGGGGATTTTCGCGGACGGCGTGGCCGTTGGCCAGATCGGCCAGCACACGTTCGACATCTGCAAAGACTACGTCGACGAAGTGATCACCGTCAGCACTGACGAGATCTGCGCAGCGATCAAGGACATCTTCGACGATACCCGCTCAATCACCGAACCTGCTGGCGCGTTGGGCGTGGCGGGGATCAAAAAATACGTCGAACAGCGCGGTGTTCGCGGCCAGACTCTGGTAGCCATCGACTCGGGCGCCAACGTCAACTTCGACCGTTTGCGCCATGTAGCCGAGCGGGCTGAGTTGGGTGAAGGTCGCGAAGCCATCATCGCCGTGACCATTCCTGAAGAAGCAGGCAGCTTCAAAGCGTTCTGCCAGGCGATCGGCAAGCGCCAGATCACCGAATTCAACTACCGCTACCACACCGGCAGCGAAGCGCACATTTTTGTCGGTGTGCAAACCCACCCGGTCAACGATCCGCGCAGTGCCTTGCTGGCGAGCCTTAAAGAGCAAGGCTTCCCGGTGGTCGACCTGACCGACAACGAGCTGGCCAAGTTGCACATTCGGCACATGGTGGGTGGGCACGCGGCCAAGGTCAGTGATGAGTTGTTGTTCCGTTTCGAATTCCCGGAGCGTCCGGGGGCGCTGTTCAACTTCCTCAACAAACTGGGCGGGCGCTGGAACATCTCGATGTTTCATTACCGCAACCACGGTGCTGCCGACGGCCGCGTGATGGCCGGGCTGCAAGTGCCTGCCGATGAGCGTCATTTGGTGCCTGCGGCGTTGGCCGATATCGGTTACCCCTACTGGGATGAAAGTGATAATCCGGCCTATCAGCTGTTTCTTGGCTAAGAGCCGCTACGCTGATTGAACTGCTCAAGGAATCAATGACATGGAAACCTTCACCGCGTTGAAGTTGCTGCATGGCGTGTCGACACTGCTGTTGTTTGTCAGCGCCATCGCTTTGTTGGTGGTGGTGATTCGCCGCTGGCGTGCCGGGGACAAAGACCTGTCGGGTGGCGCCTTGCGTCGCCCGTGGGGGTTTGTCTGGGCGCTGATGGGACTTTGCCTGCTGGCCTTGCCGGTGAGTGGCTGGTGGTTGGTGCACCTGGCGGGCTGGCCGCTGAGTCAACTGTGGTTGTTGGCGGGCAGTTGCCTGTATGGGCTGGGCGCGTTGAGCTGGTTATGGCTGGTGGTACGGCTTAACCGCTTGCGCTTGGGCCGGGTGGCCAAACATCCACGCTTAACGCTGGGGCTGGCAATTTTTTGTGCCGTTTGCTTTATCGCCATTGCGGGGTTGATGGGCGCCAAGCCGGTTTAACGGCCCCGCCCGCTGTAGGAGCCGCCGCAGCCCGCGGCAGCTCCTGCACGTTTTTCAGCGTAGCGAGATGACCGGCCAGCCGCGCTTGAGGGCTTCAGCCCGCAGGTTCTCATCGGGGTCAACCGCCACTGGATGCGTGACTTGCTCCAGCAACGGCAGGTCATTCATCGAGTCACTGTAGAAGTAGCTGTCTTGCAGGCTATAGCCGTTTTCTTGCATCCAGCGATTCAACCGTGTGACTTTGCCTTCGCGAAAGCACGGCACGTCGGTGCTGCGCCCGGTATAGCGGCCGTCGACGATTTCGCATTCGGTGGCGATCAAATGTTCCACGCCAAGTTTTTGTGCAATCGGGCCCGTGACCACGCGGTTGGTGGCGGTGATGATCACCAGCGTGTCGCCAGCTTCGCGGTGTTGGGCCAGCAGGGCCAAGGCCTTCGCCAGCATCAATGGCTCAATGCAGTCGCGCATGAATTCGCGGTGCCATTGATCCAGTTGCGCCATGTCATGGCGGCCAAAAATTTCCATGCTGAAATTCAGGTAGGCGGCATTGTCGAGCTTGCCCGCCAGGTAATCCTGATAGAACGCGTCGTTACGCGCCTTGTACGCGTCGCCGTCCAGAATGCCGCGCTGGCACAGGTAGTCGCCCCACGCGTGGTCACTGTCGCCGCCTAAAAGGGTGTTGTCCAAGTCAAATAAAGCCAGACGCATTGCAATTACCCGCTGAGCTGTCGTTGAAGGCCCACCACAATACGGTCTTTTAATAAGAGTGCACATAAGGCAGGAAGGCGCGTTGCTGCTTTCACAACCTTTGTGGAACAATGCGGCGACATGCGTTTGCGAGGTTGTTGCCGTGATCGACCCCGATGGTTTCCGTCCTAATGTCGGGATTATTCTGACAAATGATGCTGGTCAGGTACTTTGGGCTCGCCGAATCAATCAAGACGCGTGGCAGTTTCCCCAGGGCGGTATCAACCCTGATGAGACGCCGGAAGACGCCTTGTACCGTGAGCTGAACGAAGAAGTTGGCCTTGAACGCGAAGATGTAGAAATTCTTGCCTGTACGCGAGGCTGGTTGCGCTATCGTTTGCCGCAACGTTTGGTCCGTACCCACAGCCAGCCGCTGTGCATCGGCCAAAAACAGAAGTGGTTTTTGCTGCGCCTGATCTCTAACGAGCAGCGGGTGCGGATGGATTTGACCGGTAAACCGGAGTTCGATGGCTGGCGTTGGGTCAGTTATTGGTACCCGTTGGGCCAGGTGGTGACATTCAAGCGCGAGGTCTACCGTCGCGCTCTCAAAGAGCTTGCCCCGCGCCTTTTAACGCGCGCCTGACACGGAGTTCGACCCCGAGCCATGCTCAATACGCTGCGCAAGATCGTCCAGGAAGTTAACTCCGCCAAGGATCTCAAGGCGGCGTTGGGGATTATTGTGTTGCGCGTCAAAGAGGCCATGGGCAGCCAGGTCTGCTCGGTCTATTTGCTTGATCCAGAGACCAACCGTTTCGTGCTGATGGCCACCGAGGGCTTGAACAAGCGCTCGATCGGCAAGGTCAGCATGGCGCCCAACGAAGGCCTGGTGGGCCTGGTGGGCACCCGTGAAGAACCTCTGAACCTCGAAAACGCCGCCGATCACCCGCGCTATCGCTACTTCGCCGAAACCGGTGAAGAACGTTATGCCTCCTTCCTCGGCGCGCCGATCATCCACCACCGCCGTGTGGTGGGCGTACTGGTGATCCAGCAAAAGGAACGCCGCCAGTTCGATGAAGGCGAAGAAGCCTTTCTGGTGACGATGAGTGCGCAACTGGCGGGCGTTATTGCCCACGCCGAAGCCACGGGTTCGATTCGTGGCCTTGGACGCCAGGGCAAGGGCATTCAGGAAGCCAAGTTTGTCGGGGTTCCGGGGTCGCCCGGTGCGGCGGTCGGCACAGCGGTGGTCATGTTGCCTCCAGCTGACCTCGATGTGGTGCCCGACAAAACCATTACCGACATTCCCGCTGAAATCGCCCTGTTCAAGACCGCCCTTGAAGGCGTGCGCAATGACATGCGCGCGGTGTCGAAAAAACTCGCCACGCAACTGCGCCCCGAAGAGCAGGCGCTGTTTGACGTGTACCTGATGATGCTCGATGACGCCTCGCTGGGCAGCGAAGTCAAAAATGTGATCAAGACCGGCCAATGGGCACAGGGCGCGCTGCGCCAGGTGGTGACGGATCACGTCAACCGTTTTGAATTGATGGACGACGACTACCTGCGCGAGCGGGCGTCGGATGTGCGTGATCTGGGGCGCCGCCTGCTGGCCTATTTGCAGCATGATCGCAAGCAAACCATGGTCTACCCCGACCACACGATTCTGGTCAGCGAAGAGCTGACCGCGACCATGCTCGGCGAAGTGCCTGAGGGCAAGTTGGCCGGTCTGGTCTCGGTACTGGGCTCGGGTAACTCACACGTAGCGATTCTGGCCCGGGCGATGGGCATCCCGACGGTCATGGGCCTGGTCGACCTGCCGTACTCGAAGGTTGACGGCATTCAGATGATCGTCGACGGCTATCACGGCGAGGTGTACACCAACCCCAGTGATCTGCTGCGCAAGCAATACGCCGAAGTCGTTGAAGAAGAGCGCCAGCTGTCTCAGGGCCTCGACGCCTTGCGCGAGCTGCCGTGCATCACCCCCGACGGGCATCGCATGCCGCTGTGGGTCAACACCGGGTTGCTGGCGGATGTGGCGCGCGCGCAACAGCGTGGCGCAGAAGGCGTGGGTCTGTACCGCACCGAAGTGCCGTTCATGATCAACCAGCGCTTTCCGAGCGAAAAGGAGCAGCTGGCGATTTATCGCGAGCAACTCGCCGCCTTCCATCCGCAACCGGTGACCATGCGCAGCCTGGACATTGGCGGCGACAAGTCACTGTCGTATTTCCCGATCAAAGAAGACAACCCGTTCCTGGGCTGGCGCGGGATTCGCGTCACCCTCGACCACCCCGAAATCTTTCTGGTTCAGGCCCGGGCCATGCTCAAGGCCAGCGAAGGCCTGAACAACCTGCGGATTTTGCTGCCGATGATCTCCGGCACCCACGAACTCGAAGAAGCCCTGCACCTGCTGCACCGTGCCTGGGGCGAAGTGCGCGATGAAGGCACCGACGTACCGATGCCGCCGATTGGCGTGATGATCGAGATCCCCGCAGCGGTGTATCAAACCAAAGAGCTGGCGCGTCAGGTCGACTTCCTGTCCGTAGGCTCCAACGACTTGACCCAGTATTTGCTGGCGGTAGATCGCAACAACCCGCGCGTTGCCGATTTGTACGACTACTTGCACCCCGCCGTGCTGCAAGCGTTGCAGTCAGTGGTCCGCGACGCCCATGCCGAAGGCAAACCGGCGAGTATCTGCGGCGAAATGGCGGGTGATCCGGCGGCGGCGATCCTGTTGATGGCCATGGGTTTTGACAGCCTGTCGATGAACGCCACCAACCTGCCGAAAGTGAAATGGATGCTGCGCCAGGTCAGCCTGAGCCGCGCCAAGGAACTGCTGGCAGAAGTGATGACCATCGATAACCCGCAGGTCATCCGCAGCACCGTGCAATTGGCGCTGAAAAACATGGGGCTGACCCGCATGATGAACCCGGCGGCGATCAAACCGTATTAAGCGTTAAGCCGGGCGTTCTGCAAGTCGCTGACAAGGCACGAGGCTGCGATAAGGGCCCAAGGCCTTTCAAAGGAACGGGGCGGCTTCGCGGCCCATCGCAGCCTCACGCCTGGTCAGCGACGCCAGCCTTTCGGTTCTCAAACCTGTAGGCGCACCTCGCCCAAACGCCCGCCATAAGGCCCAAAGCTTTGTTCAACCATGACCCTTGAACCGTCTGCTTTGACGATCAATGCCGTGCTGGCGCGCGTCCCATACTTGGGGCTGGCAATAAATACACTCGACAACAAAAACTCGGTGGCCAAACCCACACCGGTATCAGGCAGCTCACTGGCCTGCGCACGGGTCTGATCCCCAAGCAAGTTGAGCAAGGCGCTGGTCTGCGGGTCACTTAACAGCTTATGCAGTTTAGCCTTGGCTTTGATCAACTTGGGCCAGGGGCTATCAAGGCCTGCGTTGGATAAACCATAGACACCGGCGCTCAAAGGCACTGGCGCCGTTTGATGGGAGTTGAAATGCCACAGCTCATCACGTGTGCCCAGCAACAAGTTAAAGCCTGCGTAATCCAGAGAACGTCGCCCAACGTCTTTAAAGTAGTCCCCTATTGGCTGGTTACCACTCAGGAAATCCCCCACCAGTTCGCCCCGCGAACGGCGCGAAACAGGCTTGTGCGACTCCCTAATATTGGTCAGCGCCGCAAAACGGCCATCAGCGCCAATCCCCAGCCATGTGCCACCCGCCTCAAGATCGCGCCCGGCATACACCTGTGGCGCTTCGGCCCACTGGGCCAGCGGTTTGGTGGGGCGTGCATAAAACTCATCACGGTTGGCCGCTACCACCAGCGGCTGTGCATGGCCGGGGCGCCAGGCAAACACAATCAAGCACATGGGCAGTCCTTAATGTTTTTTTAACCCCACTACTTATAGATTGCCCCGGCGTCTCGCGCCATGTGTGGAGCCTAAGCCGTTGCTCCGTTACCATGCGGATCACATTTGGGGGGCGTCATGGAATTTCTGCTCTATCTGGTGCTGGGAGGCTTCGCAGGGGTTTTGGCCGGGCTGTTTGGGGTCGGTGGCGGGATTATCATCGTTCCGGTGCTGGTGTTCAGTTTCACCTTGCAGGGGTTCAACCCCCAGGTGCTGACTCACTTGGCCGTGGGCACGTCTCTGGCGACGATCATCTTTACCTCGATCAACTCGATCCGTGAACACAACCGCAAAGGCGCGGTGCGCTGGGCGCTGTTTGTGTGGATGGCGCTGGGTATTTTGATCGGCGCGGGCATTGGCGCACTCACAGCCGAAGCAATCGCCGGCCCCCATTTGCAAAAGATCATTGGCGTGTTTGCCTTGGTCATTGCCGTACAAATGGCCCTGGAGCTTAAACCCAAGGCCAGCCGAACGGTCCCGGGCAAAGTCGGTCTGACCCTGGCCGGTACGGTAATTGGCTGGGCCTCGGCGATTTTCGGGGTGGGCGGTGGCTCCTTGACCGTGCCGTTCCTGAGCTGGCGCAGTGTGCCGATGCAGCAAGCGGTCGCCACTTCGGCGGCGTGCGGCTTGCCGATTGCGTTGGTGGGTGCATTAAGTTTCATGATCATTGGCTGGCACAACCCCGACCTGCCCGCGCATAGTCTTGGGTTTGTGTACTTGCCGGCGTTGCTGGGGGTTGCCCTGACCAGCATGTTTTTCGCCCGTTTCGGAGCGCGTTTGGCCCATAAGCTTTCGCCGCGTCTGCTGAAACGGCTGTTTGCCGCACTGTTGTTCTGTGTCGGTGTGAGTTTCCTGATCTAACAAGGAGTCGCAATGCTGCCTTACCCGCAGATTGACCCGGTGGCATTGGCCATCGGCCCGCTGAAAATCCATTGGTACGGCTTGATGTACCTGATCGGCATTGGCGCCGCCTGGCTGATCCTGTCGCGCCGCCTCAACCGCTTCGACCCGACCTGGACCAAAGAGAAACTCTCTGACCTGGTGTTTTGGGTGGCGATGGGCGTGATTGTCGGCGGTCGCTTGGGCTACGTGCTGTTCTACGACCTGAGCGCTTACATCGCCAACCCGCTGCTGATTTTTGAAGTATGGAAAGGCGGCATGGCGTTCCACGGCGGGCTGATTGGCGTGATGCTGGCTACCTGGTGGTTTGGCAAGCGCAACAACAAGTCGTTCTTCCAGATCATGGACTTCATTGCCCCGGTGGTGCCGATTGGTCTGGGGGCCGGGCGCATCGGTAACTTCATCAATGCCGAGTTGTGGGGCAAGGCCAGCGACGTGCCGTGGGCGATGATTTTCCCCACCGACCCGCAGCAACTGGCGCGTCATCCGTCGCAGCTTTACCAGTTTGCCCTCGAAGGTGTGGCACTCTTCCTGATTCTTTGGCTGTACTCGCGCAAACCGCGCCCGACCATGGCCGTTTCCGGCATGTTCGCCCTGTTCTACGGCATCTTCCGGTTCATCGTTGAGTTCGTCCGCGTGCCGGATGCTCAGCTAGGCTATCTGGCGTTCGGCTGGGTGACGATGGGGCAAATCCTCTGCATCCCGATGATTGTCGGTGGTCTGCTGTTGATCTGGTGGGCTTACCACCGCGACTCGGCGACACAGAAAACAGCGCAATAAATTCGAATCGCAGGGCTGCCCGGCCCTGCATTCAAACGGTAGGAAAACCATGAAGCAATATCTCGACCTCGTTGCCAACGTCATTAAAAACGGCACCCTGCAAGCCAACCGTACCGGCGTGAAGACCATCAGTCTGCCCGGCGCCATGTTGCGCTACGACCTCAAAGAAGGCTTTCCGGCCATCACCACCCGGCGCATGGCGTTCAAATCGGCGATTGGCGAAATGTGCGGGTTCTTGCGCCCCGTCAACAGTGCCGCCGACTTCCGCGCGCTGGGCTGCAAAGTGTGGGATCAGAACGCCAACGAAAACGCCCAATGGCTGGCCAATCCGTTCCGTCAGGGTGAAGACGACCTCGGTGAAATCTACGGCGTGCAATGGCGCCAATGGCCCGCCTACAAACAAGTGGCACGCAGCAATCAGGCCGCCATCGAGTTGTGCCTGAGCCAGGGCTACCGCCAGATCGCAGAAGGCGAGGAAGACGGCCAGGCTTACGTGGTGCTGTACAAGGCCATCGACCAAGTGCGCCAGTGCGTGGACACCATCATCAACGACCCGGGCAGCCGCCGCATTTTGTTCCACGGCTGGAACTGCGCCCAACTCGACGAAATGGCCCTGCCGCCGTGCCACCTGCTGTATCAGTTCCACCCCAATGTCGAGACCAAGGAAATTTCCCTGACCCTCTACATTCGCTCCAACGATCTGGGCCTGGGCACGCCGTTCAACCTGACCGAAGGCGCGGCGCTGCTGAGCCTGATCGGCCGTCTGACCGGTTACACGCCGCGCTGGTTCACTTACTTCATCGGCGACGCCCATGTGTATGAGAACCACCTGGACATGCTCAACGAGCAACTGACCCGCGAGCCGTTCCCGATGCCCAAACTGGTGATCTCGGACCGTGTGCCTGAGTTTGCCAAGACCGGCGTTTATCAGCCCGAATGGCTGGGTTTGATCGAGCCGAGTGACTTCAGCCTCGAAGGGTATGAGCACCATGCGCCCATGACGGCGCCAATGGCGGTCTGACTCCCCCTGCTACAGATTTCGCCCTTCCCACACGTCAAAAACCCCGAAAGGCTTACGCCGTTCGGGGTTGTGGGTAACCCACGCTTACAACTTGGCGATCGACACTTCGGTGGATTTCACAAACGCGATGACTTCGCTGCCCACCACCAGCTCCAGCTCTTTGACCGAGCGGGTGGTGATGACGGAGGTGACGATGCCCGAAGCCGTTTGTACGTCGATTTCAGACAGCACGTCGCCCAGCACGATTTCCTTGATGTGGCCTTTGAACTGGTTACGCACGTTGATGGCTTTAATGGTCATGGTGTCGATTCCTGTCTTGGGAGAGAAAACTGAGGTTATTGCGCCCAACGCAATTGCGTAGGCAACGGTGCAACGGGTTCTGGCTCAGGCGGCAAGCCAGGTAAAGCAAGCACTCGGTTAAGGACTTCGGTTTCCAGCGCCGCCAGCCGATGTGAGCCACGCACGCGCGGTCTGGGCAGTTCGACGAGGAGGTCCAGCCCCACTTCGCCGTCTTCAATCAGGATCACCCGATCAGCAATGGCCACCGCTTCGCTGACGTCGTGGGTAACCAGCAACACAGTGAAACCATGCTGGCGCCACAAGCGTTCGATCAGTTGCTGCATCTCGATGCGGGTCAGTGCGTCAAGCGCACCCAGCGGCTCGTCCAGCAACAGCAAACGCGGTTGATGAATAAGCGCGCGGGCCAAGGCCACACGCTGTTTTTGTCCGCCCGATAACGCAGCGGGCCACTCGTGGGCGCGCTCGGCCAGACCGACCTCTTCCAGCGCCTTGAGCGCTTTGGCACGCCAATCGCCTTTAAGCCCCAAGCCCACGTTGTCGATGACTTTTTTCCATGGCAGCAAACGCGCTTCCTGAAACATCAAACGGGTGTCGTCGTGCGCGTCTTGCAGCGGCGCGCTGCCTGCCAGCAATTGCCCCGCCGTGGGCTGATCCAGCCCGGCCAGCAGGCGCATCAAGGTGCTTTTGCCACAACCGCTGCGCCCCACGACAGCCACAAATTGACCTGCCGGGATGTGCACGTTGATGTCGCGCAGTACGCGGCGCTCGCCAAAGGATTTTTGCAGGCTGTTGATCGCCAGCGGTATGCCCTGACGCAAGCGCGGGGGTTGTTGAGCCGTCATGCTGCACCGCCTTTAACCACTTGATACGCCGGGTGCCAACGCAACCACACGCGTTCCAGTCCTCGGGCCGCGCTGTCGGCCAACTTGCCGAGCACCGCGTACAAAACAATCGCCAGCACCACCACGTCGGTCTGCAAAAACTCCCGGGCATTCATCGCCAGATAGCCAATGCCGGAACTGGCAGAGATGGTTTCAGCCACGATCAGCGTCAGCCACATAAAGCCCAGTGCGAACCGCACACCCACCAGAATCGAGGGCAACGCGCCCGGCAAAATCACCTGACGAAACAGACTGAAACCGGACAGGCCATAGCTGCGCGCCATCTCCACCAGCGCCGGGTCAACGTTGCGAATGCCGTGATAGGTGTTGAGGTAAATGGGGAACAACGTGCCCAGCGCGACCAAAAAAATCTTCGCCGACTCATCAATCCCGAACCACAGGATCACCAGCGGAATCAGCGCCAGGTGCGGCACGTTGCGGATCATTTGCACCGAGCTGTCGAGCAGGCGTTCGCCCCACTTTGACAGGCCGGTGATAAAGCCCAAGGCCAGGCCAATACTGCCGCCAATGACAAAGCCCAACCCGGCGCGCCAGCCGCTAATAGCGAGGTGCTTCCAGATCTCGCCACTGCGCACCAGCTCAACGCCTGCCGCAAACACGGCACTGGGCGCGGGCAGAATGCGCGTCGACAACCAACCGGCCGACACCGAAAGCTGCCACACCGCCAACAACAACACGGGCAAGGCCCAGGGCGCCACTGTGTGGCCGAAGTTACTAAGGCGTGATGCCTTCGCTGTACTCATGGCCGCCTCAGCTCTGCGACGCGGCTTTGGGGAGGATGTCGTTGGCCACCATTTCGCCAAACGGGCTCACATATCCGGCACTTTTCGGCAGTTCCGGGCGCTCGATATCCAGGTGCGGGAACAACAGCTCCGCCACGCGATAAGACTCTTCCAGGTGCGGGTAGCCGGAGAAGATGAACGTGTCGATGCCCAGGTCGGCATATTCCTGAACCCGTGCCGCGACCGTTGGGCCGTCACCGACCAGCGCCGTGCCCGCGCCGCCGCGCACCAGCCCCACGCCCGCCCACAGGTTGGGGCTGACTTCGAGGTTATCGCGGCTGCCGCCGTGCAGCGCAGCCATGCGTTGCTGGCCCACCGAATCAAAGCGCGCCAAAGAGGCCTGGGCGCGGGCGATGGTGTCGTCGTCCAGATGCGATATCAGCTTGTCTGCGGCTTTCCATGCCTCTTCATTGGTCTCGCGCACGATGACGTGCAAACGAATGCCGAAGCGCACCGTGCGCCCGAGCTTGGCGGCTTTGGCGCGCACTTGTTCAATCTTTTCAGCGACCGCGGCAGGTGGCTCGCCCCACGTCAGCACCATTTCAACTTGTTCGGCGGCCAGATCCTGCGCCGCTAGCGACGAACCGCCAAAGTACAGCGGCGGACGCGGTTGCTGGATCGGCGGGTACAACAACTTGGCGCCTTTGACGCTGATGTGCTGGCCATCGTAGTCCACGGTTTCGCCTTCGAGTACACGGCGCCAGATGCGGGTGAACTCCACCGACGCCTGGTAACGCTCTTCATGGCTGAGGAACAGGCCATCACCGGCCAACTCCTCCGGGTCACCCCCCGTCACCAGATTGAACAGCGCCCGCCCGCCCGACAAACGATCAAGCGTCGCCGCCTGCCGCGCGGCCACGGTGGGCGAAACGATGCCAGGACGCAAAGCCACCAGAAATTTCAGGCGCTGGGTCACCGGGATCAGTGCAGCGGCCACCAGCCAGGAGTCTTCGCAGGAACGGCCGGTGGGGATCAACACCCCGCCAAAACCCAGCCGATCCGCCGCTTGCGCCACTTGTTGCAGGTAACCGTAATCGACAGCGCGGGCGCCTTCGCTGGTGCCAAGGTAATGGCCATCACCGTGGGTAGGCAGGAACCAGAAAATATTGAGGCTCATGGAGTGGTCTCCTAAATGGGTACGGCAAGCGTTAGAGGGCTTTGGCCACAGCGGCCGGGGGCGTCCAGATCACGTCTTTGACCACCAGCGGTTTGGGGATCAACTTGAGCTGGTAAAAACTGTCAGCGATTTTTTGCTGTGCGTTGATCACCTCCGGGGTCAGAAATTGCGCGCCGTAACCCTGGCGTTTGACGGCTGTGAGGGTGATCTCGGGAGACAACCCCAGCAGCGGCGCCACTTGTTGGGTTACCTCTTGAGGGTTGGCTTTGGCCCACTCGCCAATGTTGCGCACTTCATCCACCAGGGTTTCGATCACCTTGGGGTGCTGCTGCGCATACGGCTTGGTCGCCAGGTAGAACTGATGGTTGTCTGCGATACCGCTGGCATCACGCAGGGTGCGCGCTTGCAACTGTTGCTCGGCGGCGGCCTGGTACGGGTCCCAAATCACCCACGCATCCACACTGGCGCGTTCGAACGCCGCACGCGCATCCGCCGGTGGCAGGAATACAGTCTGGATATCGGAATACTTCAGGCCCGCGTCTTCCAGTGCACGCACTAGCAGGTAATGCACATTGGAGCCTTTGTTGAGCACGACTTTTTTGCCCTTGAGGTCTTTCACCGAGGTGATCGGCGAATCCTTGGGCACCAGAATCGCTTCGCTGGTGGGCGCCGGTGGCTCGTAGGCGACGTAGAGCAAATCAGCGCCAGCCGCTTGAGCGAACACGGGGGGTGTTTCACCGGTGACGCCGAAGTCGATTGAGCCGACGTTCAAGCCTTCCAACAGTTGTGGGCCACCGGGGAACTCAGTCCACTGCACCTCGACGCCCTGCTCGGCCAGACGCTTTTCCAGCGTGCCTTTGGCTTTGAGCAGCATCAGCGTGCCGTATTTTTGATAACCGATGCGCAGGGCATCTGCTTGAGCTTCTAACACGACGCCGAAGGACACAGCCGCAGCTAACAGTGCGACCAGACCTCGACGCAAAATGACAGGGCGCATGGCGCTCTCCTTTTGTTATTCGAGATTCGGGTTGCACCTGCCGAGCCGTTAGCGGGTCAGTAAGGTGGGGAAAGCGTTAAATCAGATACTCCAGCGAGCCGCGACCAGGCGCTCGTTCAGAAGGTTGGGGTCCAGCGGCTTGGGGCGACGGGCCAGCGCGCTGTAAAACTGCTCCAGCGACTCGTTCAAGCGCTGTTCCAGTACCGGCGCCAACTGTGCTTGAGCGCTGCCTTCGCCATAAGCAATCTGGCTGTCATCGGCAAAGATACCGTGCAGCATTTCTTGGGCCTTGAGCGCCGACAACACGGGTTTGAGTGCGTAATCCACTGCCAGCATGTGGGCGATGCTGCCGCCCGTAGCAATGGGCAACACCACCTTGTGACTCAGCGCGCGTTCAGGCAGTAAATCGAGGACGGTTTTCAGGGCGCCGCTAAAAGATGCCTTGTACACCGGTGTCGCAATCACCAACCCGTCGGCGTTTTCGATCTGTTGCAGCAGGTCGATGATTTTCGGGCTGTCGAACCGCGCATGCAGCAAATCCTCAGCCGGGAAATCGCGCACCTGGTAACTCACCACTTCGACGCCTTGGCGGTTGAGCCAACCTTTGGCGCGGTCCAGCAATACCCCGCAGCGGGATCGTTGGCTTGGGCTTCCTCCGAGAGTCACAACCAGCATCTAGGTATTTCCTTGCATGAATGTGTGCAAACCGCTGTCAGCGTTTTCGCTTGAGTGAAGAGACCTTAACAGGGGATTTTTATATCTATAAATCATATTTATTCATTTGTTTATTCCTTAAATGAATATGCAGCGCGATGCTTTCAGGCACCCGCCCCGCCTGGATTCGACACCCTCTTAAAACTGCGTCCCCCCGGGCCGTTTACGGGCGCATTCGCGCCTCCATTCGCGGGCGCAAATAACAGCTATGTACCTCCCAGCCTCGGGTCTGGCGACATAGGGTGCAGGTCATTACTCACAAGGAATGCATGATGAGCGAGAGGCCTGCGAACCCTTTTTATTCACCCCTTTCTGTAAAAGAAAGTTTTCTGACCCATGCACGCGAGGCACTGGCGCGCGCAGATATCACGCTGGCTGAAAAACAGTGGATAGACACCTGCGCGACACCCCGCGAGACCGTGCCCGATCCCCCGGTTATCGGCGGCTATGCGTACCATCTCAGCATCAGCTATCCCAATGCGCCGGCTATCACCTTTAAAGGCGTTTGCCTGCTGTGTGCCGAACCCAACGACGCCAGCAGCTACTTCCTGTACTCGCTGGTAGAGGGCTTTAAGACATTTGGCCAATGGTCTGAGGTTGTTGCCCATATACGCCACCGCTTGGCTAACGCGGAGGCTGGGTTGATCTATTCCACGCCTTTCTCTATGCGCCATCGTTTGGCAGAAACCAGCGACGCTGCGTTGGTAAAAACAGGTATAGCGGGCGATGTGTTTGAAAGCATGAGTGAGCGGTTCGATGATCAAAGCGACGCCGATCGGCTTGTCACGGTGACGTTAATGTCCCAACTGCCTTCTGCCCGCTCAGCCCTGTTTCAACGACTTCAAGCAGCCACTCACATTGCCGGGCCATCGACGGGGGCGGTTGAAAAAACCTGCGCCATCACTTCGCTCACGGCCGGGCACCCAATAGTGGATTGGGCATTTGAGTACTACTTGAAAGGCACCATGGTCGACAGTGAGTTCGTTGAATACAGGCCCTCTACTACCTGCAACCCGCCAGTCATCACGAGTCGCAGTGAAATCGAACTCAAGCTGATCAGGATGATGGCAAGTACAACCCATGATCTGGACGCCGAAATTGCCAAGGAACTCTTGGAGGCCTGGACCGCCCTTCAACTGCCCTTTCCGACGTTGCAAGCCACACTGGTCTACGAACTAAGTGACCGCTTTTTGAACGAACTCCTCCAGGCGCGACATTCCGGCCGCGTGAGTTCGAACACATTCAACCAACTGTTTGGGGGGATCTATCTAAACAACGGGGCGCCACTACAAAGTGTTTTGTTGCACATGAATCAAACGCTGTTTTCACCCATCGCCTGGGAGGGGTGGTATGGCATCTTTATTGGCGACACGCGCGGTCAATTCATTGTCATGACCGACAAGGGCCTCGAAGTATTTGATTCGTGGGCGCATTTCACGCTCACCGTTTTGCCTCGCGTCACGTTATCACTGTTCCAAAAACGAGTTGATGGCCCCCAAGGTCTGGAAGCGTCCTTAGCGCGCCATATGGCGCGCGGCGATCGCGCAAATTTAAGCCTGACGTCGCCACTTGCGTTCGGC
Source organism: Pseudomonas sp. TAA207 (assembly GCF_001529285.1). NCBI lineage: Bacteria > Pseudomonadati > Pseudomonadota > Gammaproteobacteria > Pseudomonadales > Pseudomonadaceae > Pseudomonas > Pseudomonas sp. TAA207. Next base: position 104,792 of record NZ_LLWJ01000072.1, read on the forward strand.
CACACGTTGCTTCATGGCAACCTGTTTGCAACCGTAGAACAACGGCTTTTTCAAAAAGTCATCGCTGATGCGCATTACTTGTCTGAATGGATAAAAAAGCTGGCTTACCCACAGCGGTCGTATACCGCGAAGGACTATGCCGGTCTGATATCAGCAGTACTGGATGACGCACTGGATATTCGCGCCCTGGTCAACCCGGCGCTGATACCGCTGTTTAATCAGCAGCGCTGGAGCACTCATCTGTCCTTGGGACAAAGCACTATCGCAACCGAAGGTAATGTATTGAGTGTTGTGAAATCCTCCGTCCAGGAAATCAAAACAGATTTACAGGCACTTGATAACCAACTCGACCGGCTCCTGGCAGCCTTTCCCAGTGTCGCGTCATTCGTTAAACACCTGTTCGCTCAGCACTGGTTGAGCACCAACAGACTGGCGCTGGAGATTGAAAAAATAGAGGTGTATGACTCTTCGCTGCTCACCCCCCCTGCCACACCGCCAACCCTGATTGATGCCCTGTTGGAGCACGTGACGGGGCATACGCCGTTACCGATCAAGTACACCCGTGTGCGTTATCAAATAAAACAGCAGGACAGCACCCCCGCCACCCTGATCGACGCAGCCCAAAGTGCAGCGATTCATCGGGTGTTATTCACGATGGCGCAGGGCTTTAGTGCTGCACTGATTGATTACTTCACCGAAGCGCTGCTACACGAACAAAAAACCCCACTGCCAACACCGCCTGACCACCCCATGAGCGGTATTAAAAAACTGGCTGATTTACGCCTTAAGAACCTCTGGGCCGGCGGGCTGTATTTTTATCAATATGACCCCTCACTCTCAACGCACGACACAAGCTGCATTGAAATATTCAACCTGGGCTGGCAGCGCAATGAGCGCCCGTCGTATTACCACTTTGTGTCCGATGTGTTTAAAGTCATTCTTTATTCGCGCCAGGCCGGTATCACCGCCACCCTTGAAGAGTGTTTTCTCATCACGGAACGCGGCGGGCTGGACACCTCCTGTTGCGGGCGAGTTTATTTTTGGTCTCCGGCCAAAAAGTTCGAAGTGTTCGCCACTCTCACGGCCTGCCAGGCCGCCTTGCGCAAACGGCTTTTTGATAACAAAGAGAGCGAGACATTAATCTCGACCCTGGGCCGTGTTCAACGAGCGACCGTGATTGCCAACCGGGCAATGCTGCTGGCCGAAAACAGCGACCTCTTTAGTTTTGAAGTTTTCGAGGACAACTTTTTAGAAGCCTTGTCGCGCAGCAGCATCCAACAACATATACAAGACCTGTCGGCGGTGATGGACGAAGCCATCGACATCAACATGCCAAGTGCCATGCTGCAAGACAGCGTTCTTAATTACAAAACGCGCATCCGCCACAGTTTCAATCTCACGGCCCTCCTTCAATACGTTGACACGCTGCAGTTTGAGGCGGCCCTGCCAAAAGCCTTAAAAGAAGCCCCCTTACAAGACCAACTTGAATACGCCAACCTGTTAGAGCGTTACCGGGATGCGGTCAGAAACAACCACGACTACTTGCACGATATTCCCGATATCAACGACTTCGCCTACAAGGCACTCAAAGCTCAACTGAGCGCGGACTACCCACACACTGAACTGGACCCGCATGACATTGAGGTCACTGTCACCGTTACCACATCACCCGCCTGGACTGCACAAATTGCAGCGGCGGGAGGGGCCGTGTCCAGAACCATCCAATCCTTCACAGCGTATGCGCTTCGAGGATTTGGGCAACTGACAGGGCAGCTATCGCTGCGCTCGCTAAGCGCGAATGTGTTACCGCCAGCGCTCAATGAGTTCGCAGTCAAAACGCTGGTGCGACACTTAAACATCGGTGGCCAGTACCGAGCCTTGCTGGGTGAAAAACTGCCCCGTGGCAAACCGGACTATGCCGCACGGTTCGGGATGTTCTGTAATCAACTGCCTCCTCAAGTTCTGGAAACAGCGTTCAACCTTAAGTTGGCAGGCCAGCTCACAGACGCGGCGTACCGCTGTATTGAACAGGTCATGAACATGCCCGATGGCGGCGCACGCGAACCTGTCAACGGCAAGCGGATCCGTTTGCGGCGCTTACAACTGTGCACATCCAGCGATGCGACCCCCGACCCGGTGAAAGGGGTGTATGTGATCAGCCCCGAGGCCCCTGGCGAAGGGCCTTTTGTGGTGTGGGCCACGTACAGCGAGGATTTTTCATTCAAGGAGTATCCCGATGAACAGCACTTTATTTTCGACCTGTGTTCGCGGGCCACACTGCAAGCGCTAATCCTGAGCAGGCTTACCCCCTACACCCGAAAAAAATACGATAACGGCGGTTTTAAAGAGCCGCACATCACCTACATCTCTCAAGACTTCTTCAGTTTTGATGTGTATTCAACACCCAGCCCCGTCACGCTCTCCAGCGAGGCCATCGAAGGCAATGCATTTTTGACCTTGTACGACGACAACACCGTGATGTTGCTGGATATGGCCAAACAGCAATCGGTCACCACCTCAGAAGCCGACTGGGCATCGTTCAAGACCCTGCTTTCATTGATCGCTGAAACAGCCCTCATGTTTTTGCCGGGTAAGCTCAGCCTGCCCATCACTGTTTGGCAGACACAAGACACATTGAAATCATCGGTACTGGCGGCAGCCGAAGGGCACTGGGGCGAAGCGCTAACCCGTTTTGTAGCCTCCATAATGATGCTGATCACCGCGCGAAGTGGCCCCGCCCAAAGGCCGCATGAACTTCCCGTGGGTATGCACCCAGCCCCCCCGGTCGTCACTCAACCCATCCCCGCCGCTGGCGAAGTTTCGTTATTCAAGGCCCGGCAACTGAATACCCTGCAACCCTATATTGATCACCTCGTATCCCTTCATGACATGACCCTCAATGAAGAAACCGGCATGTATAGCAACGCGGCCAACGAGGCGAACTACATCGTGTTGGCCGGCAATATTTATCGGGTTAAAAAAGACCTTCAACGCTGGCGCATTGATATAGGTGAGCACCGCACAGGGCCAGCAATACAACGTGATCGCCTGAATCGCTGGGAGCTGAACACGCGTGAGCCTTTGTTGGGAGGCGGGCCAATACTGTCCAGACCTGCAGTGCCTGCCAGACGTTTTCCTGACTCGGTGACCGAGGCAGAGGGCATGCCGCAGATCCGTAGCCTTTTTCCTGCTAAAGCCGCTGCGATTGAAGCGGCTCACCAGCGGGCGATTGAATACTTGATCGAGGCAAAAAAGGTTCTAAAGCGTCTGCACAATCCGGGGCGCCAATACGAGCAGCACCGTCAGTGGCTTGAAGATTTTTTCGGCAGCCCAGGCATCATGCCCAGTCAGGTCAAAAAAATTGAAACCGCGATTAATTCAATTTTGGGCCGCCTGCTAAAGCCCTCAATGAACCCCCTTAACTCCGAGCGCTACGTCTTGCTTCGCCATGTGCCCACTAATCAGTCTGAATTGGCCTTCGTACTGATCAATGACACGCGCAAGTACATCTACATTTACGAAGGGTTCTTTCAGACACTGCTTGACCCTTTCAACACCGGCATCATGTTGGGGTTAAAACCCACCCATCCACCGTTCGACTTCAATCTGCACTTTCGCGCAACCACGCTTATTCACGAGGTGTCGCATCAAACGGCCAAGACCGTGGACATTGCCTACTTGAATTCGGGTTCGCCTTACGTCGAGCTACTAAAAAATAGCGCAGCGCCATTTCATAACATCCTCGACCAGCTATCGAGTTTGCAGGCCACGGCATTATCCAGGTCGACAACGATCAGTGACCTGTTCATAAACCAGAACGCGGCCGCCCCTTCGACTACAAGCCTGCCTGCAAATACCCAACAACGCATTCTGGCGGTGACTGGCGCCCCGACACTGGATCAGGCGCGCCTGGCTTTTTTGAACGACCCGCAGGTTCGTTTCAATGTCATTGTTTGTAACGCCGACTCCCTCACCTTGGTGATCAGTCGACTGGGCGGCAATATTGAGCGCTATCAACCCCTCGCTCATCCCTGAGCGCGGGTTGGCCAGGCCCTACTTGTTCGGTTGGGGCGTCAGACGCAGGTAAGGCTTCACCGCGCGGTAGCCTTTGGGGAAGCGTTGTTTGATCTCCTCTTCGTCCTTGATCGAGGGCACGATCACCACGTCGTCACCGTCTTGCCAGTTGGCCGGGGTGGCGACTTTGTAGTTGTCGGTGAGTTGCAGCGAGTCGATTACTCGCAGGATTTCATTGAAGTTGCGCCCCGTACTGGCCGGGTAGGTGATGGTCAGGCGAATCTTTTTGTTCGGGTCGATCACGAACAACGAGCGCACGGTGAGGGTGTCGCTGGCATTGGGATGAATCAGGTCGTAAAGATCGCTCACCTTGCGATCGGCATCGGCCAGGATCGGGAAGTTGACCACGGTGTTTTGCGTTTCGTTAATGTCCTCGATCCACTTGTGGTGCGAGTCCACCGGGTCGACGGAGAGTGCAATGGCTTTGACGCCGCGCTTGGCGAACTCATCTTTGAGTTTGGCGGTGAAGCCCAGCTCTGTGGTGCACACCGGGGTGAAGTCCACCGGGTGCGAAAACAATACGCCCCAACTGTCGCCCAGCCACTCATGAAAATGGATATTGCCAGCGCTGGAATCCTGTTCAAAATCGGGGGCGATATCGCCGAGTCTAAGGCTCATGGTGCAGTTCCTTTTTATAAGAGATGGCGAGGCAGTGAGCGTTCACTCTGCCTGTGGCATGACTTAATTTAAAAGAATGAATGACTATTGACTTAGATCAAAAGTGAATATTAAAAACTGTTTCATTGGACGCACCCCAGCACCGGGTCCACTCTGGGCTCAGGTTTAGGCAAGGGGAGCGGCAGGGAGCTGCGACTATTAATGTGTTGCGAATTGATCGTTCTGGTCTTCGGTAAACACCCTGCCCGGCATTGCGCCGGGCAGGATTTTTCTTACCTTTACGCTACGCCCGAATTACAGCAACGGGATCGAGTAGCTGACGATCAGACGGTTTTCGTCCTGATCGCGTTGGCCAGCAATGTCGTTGCGCCACATGGCGTTTTTCCACATTACGCCCAGATTTTTCAACGGACCTTCTTGCACCACGTAGGCCACCGTGATGTCACGTTCCCACTCGGAAGCGCCATTGCTGGTCTGGCCACTTTTGCCATAGGTGTCGATGTTATCGCCACGCAGGTACACCGCACCGGCCGTCAGGCCCGGTACGCCAACCTTGGCAAAGTCATACGAGTAGCGTGCTTGCCAAGTACGTTCGCCGGCACGGCCAAACTTCTGGATTTGCATGTCAGTGATGGTGTAGTTCGACGAACCGTCACCCTGGTTCAACCACGGGAAGTCGCTGCTGCCGTTGCTCACCTGGTAACCACCACCGAAGGTGTGACCTTCAACGGTGTACAGGAACAAGCCGCTGTACAGGTTGTTGTCGACTTTACCTTTACCGTTTTTCAGCACGCTGTTGCTGTAATCGCCGTTGCTGAAGTACGAGGAGTCATAACCGTTTTTGCCGTCATCACGGCTGTTGAAATAACGCAGATCCGTTTTCAACACGCCCGGACCAATCGACCAGTTATGTACCAGGCCCAGGAAGTTCTGTTTGTAGAACTTGTCTAGGTTGCCGTAGTAGTACTGAAGCAACAGGTCTTTGGTGACCTTGTAGTCGCCACCGGCGTAGATGAACTTGTTGCTGTTGGCTGTGCGAGCGTTCGCACCACCAATCGACATCTGTTCGTTGTTGCTGGAGTTACGGCCTTTAACGTGCTCGATCTGACCACCGATCAGGGTCAGGTCCTTGAACTCATTGGAGGTGATTTGGCCACCTTCAAAGGTCTGAGGCAGCAGACGACCATCGTTATAGGAAATGACCGGCAGTTTGGGCATCAGGGTGCCGTAACGCAGTTCGGTCTGGGAGATCTTGGCTTTGGCTGTCAGGCCCAGGCTGGAATATTCATTTACCGCGTCGCCGTTGGACTTGCTCGGGAAAACCGTGCCGCCATACGAACCAACACCATTAGTCCCGCCGCCCGAATCCAGACGCACGCCCAACAGCGCGATAGCGTCCACACCGAAACCGACGGTGCCTTGGGTGAAGCCCGAGGTGAAGTCCAGCTGGAAGCCTTGGCCCCACTCTTCCTGCTTGTTCTGAGCGCCAGCCGCTTTGGTACCCGAGTCGCGGTTATCGGTATTGATGTAGAAGTTGCGTAGCTTCAGGGTTGCCTTGCTGTCTTCGATGAAGCCGGCAGCGCCTGCTTGTTGCGCCAACAAACCTACGGCCACAGCCACGGCCAAGGTGGACTTGTTCATTGTCTTGCTCCTTTGCTTTTCTAATTTTTGTAGTTCTTTAACCCGAAATCTGACGTTTCGGTGCTAGAGATGCGCGATTAGCGCCAGACCGTGACTGACAAGTCAATCGTAACTATTCATGTCTACGACCTTTGTCTAGTCATCCGTCATTTGTGCGTAGGGTAATGGCTTTTGGTTAAACCCAAAAAGGTTTATTTCTAAACTTTTAAGACCTAATAGCTATATACAAAGAAACTTCCTACGCTCGGGTGGAGGGATGCTATCGGCCTTTGGTCTAATTTCTAAACAGAATTTTATGAAATTTTTAAGCCCCTAAAGGTATAACGCTGCGCGGCAGATCAGCTGTAGAAAAAAACCCCGCATCAGTCGTGTTACGCGCGCGGGTAAGAGGGATGCAGAACTTCATAAGCTAATGCTTAAAAGTTATTTATTTAGCCATTCTTAGATCATTTAACCTCGCACTCTGCCGATCTCCGGCCGCCTGTCGAGGAGCTTCATCGTGAAATTGCATTCTCCCCTTCGCCTTCTGGCGGCTTTGTCTCTGGCGACTGCCAGCTTCTTCGCACAGGCTGCCACCGACGTCACCGTGGCTTACCAAACCACCGTAGACCCGGCGAAAGTCGCCCAGGCCGACGGTGCTTATGAACAGGCCACTCAAGCCGACATCAAGTGGCGCAAATTTGATAACGGCGCCGATATCATTGCCGCCATTGCGTCGGGTGACGTGCAAATCGGCTACCTGGGTTCAAGCCCGCTGACCGCGGCCATCACCCGTAATGTGCCGGTTGAAACCTTTTTGATCGCGACCCAGATCGGCGGCGCTGAAGCCCTGGTCGCCCGCAATGGTTCGGGTATCAACAGCCCACAGGATCTGGTCGGTAAGAAAATCGCCGTACCCTTTGTATCCACAGGGCACTACAGCCTGCTGGCCGCGCTCAAGCACTGGAACATTGACCCCTCAAGCGTGACGATTCTGAACCTGGCACCGCCGGCGATTGTTGCCGCCTGGAAGCGCGGCGATATTGACGCGACCTACGTGTGGGATCCGGCATTGGGTAGCGCCAAAGAAAACGGCAAGGTCCTGATCACCTCGGGCGAGCTGAGCAAATTAGGCGCACCGACCTTCGATGCCTGGATCGTGCGCAAAGACTTCGCGGCCAAACACCCGGACATCGTCAAGGCGTTTGCCAAGGTGACCCTGGATGCCTACGCCGATTACCACAAAGACCCGAAAGCCTGGCTGGCCAATCAGAGCAACGTCGACAAACTGGTGAAGCTCTCGGGTGCCAAAGCCGCTGACATCCCTTTATTGCTGCAAGGCAACGTGTACCCGCTAGCCACCGACCAAGCGGTGTTGCTCGGCGCACCCACCACTAAAGCCTTGGCTGATACTGCGGCCTTCCTCAAAGAGCAAGGCAAGGTTGACGCCGTTCTGCCCGATTACGCGCCTTCAGTAAACGCCCGCTTTATTGCCCAATAACTCACGCTGATTCAGGAGTCGCCCGTCATGGCCTTGTTATCACTGGAGCGCATCAGCGCACAGTATCCGGGGGCTGCTGAGCCGGTACTGTCGGATATTTCCGTCAACCTCGGCCCTCAGCAACTGCTGGTTGCACTCGGCCCGTCGGGCAGCGGCAAAACCTCGTTATTGAATTTGATCGCAGGCTTTGTCGAACCCAGTGGTGGACGCATCACCCTTGACGGGGCTCCGGTTCACGGTCCAAGCGCCGAACGTGGCGTGGTGTTTCAGGATGATGTTTTGTTGCCTTGGCAAGACGTGCTGGCCAACGTCGCGTTCGGCCTGGAGTTGGCAGGCGTTGCACGAGCCCCACGTGAGACACGTGCTCGCGACATGCTGGCCCTGGTGGATTTGTCCGGTTTTGAAAAACGCCGCGTCTGGGAACTGTCGGGCGGGCAAAAACAACGCGTAGGTCTGGCCCGCGCCTTGGCTGCCGACCCTCGGGTATTGCTGATGGACGAGCCGTTTGGCGCGCTCGACGCCTTTACCCGCGAGCAAATGCAAGAGCTGCTCCTGCAAGTGTGCCGACGCACTGCCAAACCGGTATTTCTGATCACGCATGACATCGAGGAGGCGGTGTTTTTGGCCACCGACCTGATTCTGTTGGCCCCCAACCCCGGCCGTATTGTTGAGCGCCTGACCCTGGATTTCGGCCAGCGTTATAACGCGGGTGAATCGGCACGTTCGATCAAGTCAGACCCGCGCTTTATCGAAACCCGCGAGCACGTGCTTGAACGCGTGTTTTCGCAACGCGGCGCCGCTCAGCGGCAGGAGCACGCATGAGCAGTTATGAATTGACAAGCAACCAGGCCCCGGTCGCCGTGCCCCATGCGCCACGCCCGATCAAGCGCAGCCTGAGCACCCGCTGGATCAGTGTGCTGACCCTGATCACGTTGATCGCCCTCTGGTGGGCCGTCACCGCCGCGGGTTTGATCGAGCCGCTGTTTTTACCGCCACCTTCGGCCGTGCTGGAAAAAGGCTGGTTGTTGGCGACAAAAGGCTACATGGACTCAACCTTGTGGCAGCACTTGGGCGCAAGCCTGAGCCGCATCGGGCTGGGCTTGGGCTTTGCGATTTTGACGGCCATCCCGGTGGGCATCGCGATTGGCCATAACCGAATTGCACGAGGGATTTTCGACCCGCTGATCGAGTTCTATCGACCGATCCCACCACTGGCCTATTTGCCGCTGATCGTGATTTGGTGCGGTATTGGCGAACTGTCGAAAGTGCTGTTGATTTACCTCGCCATTTTCGCCCCCATCGCCATTGCCACCGCCACCGGCGTACGCACTGTCGATCCGGCCAAAGTGCGCGCCGCACAATCGTTGGGGGCCAGCCGCTGGCAGTTGATTCGCCATGTGATTTTACCCAGCGCCTTACCGGACATTTTGACCGGCGTGCGCATTGGTTTGGGCGTGGGCTGGTCGACCTTGGTGGCCGCCGAGTTGATCGCAGCGACCAGTGGTTTGGGGTTTATGGTGCAGTCCGCCGCGCAATTTCTGGTCACCGACGTGGTGGTGCTGGGCATTTTGGTGATAGCCATCATCGCCTTCGCCATGGAAATGGGCCTGCGCGCCCTGCAACGCAAGCTGGTGCCGTGGCACGGCCAGGCTCACTAACTTTTTCGAATAAACACGACGCTGATCAATCGGCGCGCTGATGAAGAGAATAACCATGAGCCTGACCCTTACCCCCCTTAGCTCTGCCCTTGGCGCCCAGATTGAAGGCGTTGACCTGACTCAGCCGTTGAGCCTCGAACAGCGCGATGCCATCGAACAAGCGCTGCTCACTCATCAGGTGATCTTCTTCAAGAACCAGTCCATCACCCCGCAACAGCAAGCACGTTTTGCAGCCAATTTCGGCGACCTGCACATTCACCCGATTTACCCCAACGTGCCCGAACAGCCAGAAGTGCTGGTGCTGGACACCGCCGTGACCGATGTACGCGACAACGCGGTCTGGCACACCGACGTTACATTTTTGCCAACGCCAGCCATGGGTGCCGTGCTGAGCGCCAAACAACTGCCTGCGTTCGGCGGTGACACATTGTGGGCCAGTGGCATTGCTGCATTCGAAGGGTTATCAAAACCGCTGCAACGGTTGCTGGATGGGCTGACGGCCACACATGACTTCACTAAATCGTTCCCGCTGGAGCGCTTTGGCTCCACACCCGAAGACTTCGCCCGCTGGGATCAAACCCGTAAAAACAACCCGCCGCTATCACACCCGGTGATTCGCACGCATCCGGTCAGCGGTCGCAAGTCCCTGTTCGTCAACGAAGGTTTTACCACGCGGATCAACGAGCTTTCAGAGGCCGAGAGCGAAGCAATCCTCAAGCTGCTGTTTGCCCACGCCACCCGCCCCGAATACACCATTCGCTGGCGCTGGCAGCAAAACGATGTGGCCTTTTGGGACAACCGCGTCACCCAGCATTACGCTGTGGATGACTACCGTCCGAACCGGCGCGTGATGCACCGCGCCACGATTCTGGGTGATGCCCCGTTTTAATGGCCCGCAGGTTCACTGAGGGCCAGAGGTTTTCCTGCTGATTGTGGTGAGGGCTAAGACCTGAAATGCCCCCTGGGGTCGGTCATGAAGGCCAGGTTTTTACGCTGTGCTTTAGGAACGCTGACTTCTTGCAATACAAAGTGGGTCGCACTCGGGACGAGCGTCCTTACAAGCATTTCAGACAGCCCGGCGGGCCTGATGGTGAAGGTTGTCTTCAGCGCAAATACCCGCTCGGCTTCATCCACCGGTGCGTTCACAACCATCGCACTCGTCCCCTTTACTGTCAGCATGACGGGGTGCAACGGCCCTTGGCGCGAGTCATAGGTGCCCAGGGCAAACGATCGGGCCACGCTGATTTTGTCGCTGACGGACAAAAACTGCTCAGTGCGCAGGGTTTTGCCTTCACGGGCCTGAGCGGTCAAAGCTTTCAAGCCCATATCGCTCACTCTGTGGCCTCGATAAGTGGTCGCCTGCCCTTCGGGATTACTTTTTATCAACCTGTTGAACAAGCTGACCGCTGCCGCCGGGGGGAGACTCAAAGCATCGCTCATACCCGAGCGCTCCGGGTCATAGGCTGACCAATCATCAGGCCGCATTTTTTCATACTTGCTTACAATCTCATGCGATCCCAACTGCATCTCCGGCTCGGGATTAATCGCAGGGTTGGTCAGCCAGCGAGCGGTTTCGTTGAAGTAGCTGGACGACGCAATATAAATATCGCTCAGCCCCTCCATGATATTGGCCGGTCGGGTGGCGCGAATATTTAAAGACGTGTTGTACATTTTAATGTCTTCGTAGCTATAGCCTTGAGCCAGCACCGCATCGAGGACCTGCGCATGTGGCCCGGTGTATGCCGTGTATCGGTGATCAAATGCGTCCAGGGTTTGTAGATAGGTGCCGGGGAAGCTGTCTCGCAAGAAACGGTCCAGCGCTTGAACGCGCTCGGGCCTGGTGTCCGCAAAAGCACCATTCAAACCGAAATTATCGGTTTGGGAGACTGGATTATTGGACACCATGGCGTACACGTTGAGCCCTTCTATATCTCCCGCGGGGTCTGGGCTGACCCAACGTTGCAACCACGGGGCGTAATACCTGAAACCGTAGTAATACAGCCCGCTGGCATCGCGCTCCTTACCTGCATACCGGATCGTTTTGTACGCGGCCTCAGCCTTGTTTTTGGCCGCCCACCACGCGGTGGCACCAAAGGGGTAATAACTCTCCTGGCTCAGTAATTGCGCCTGACCATTGAGTTCCAGAGTGCTGCTGCCCACCTGATCCGTCAGGCTAAAGCGCTGCTGATGATCGGGAATGGCCTGCTCACGATGCTGGTCCCACTGCAACACCCTCACTGAGCACCGCCCTGCCTGAGCGGTAATGACATTCAATTGCTCACCCGTCGCGGTGTCATGGCGCACTTGCAGGCCAGGCAAGTAAAGCACTTGCTGCGTGTGGGAGCGCTGACCGGCCAGGGTTGTACGCACCTTGCGGGCACGCTGCCCGGCTGCGTCATACCCGTAGACTTCTTCGTCGTCACGGCCGTGGTCGCGGCGCACGAGCGTGACCCTGGCCAATTGATTGGCAACTGTCCAATGCATCGTTTGCCCGGCCAGCAACGCGTGCTGGTTGCCATTCAAATCAAACCCGCTGCCCAACCCCGGATTAACTGGCGTGTGTGCAGGATCGATATTGAGCAGCCCATGATTGCTGCCCGCGGCCACTTCCAGGGTGCGGCTATAGCCTTGCCCCGAACTCACTTGATGCTGCAAGTGCGTCAAGTTCCCGGCCTCGTCATAGCGGTAGTTTTGCGTATAACGACGCCACACGCTGTCGTCCGTTGCGCCAAAGCCCACATATGGCGCTAGCGCAGGGCCGGCCCCGTTATGCGCGTTTTCTCGACCCGTGGCGCGGATCAGTTGATACAGCGAGTCATACACATAGGTGCTGTCAGGACTGACTTGCGTGTTGCTCGACCAGCGCACCGGTTGGGCGTCGTCGCTGATGTGCGTGATATTACCGACGTGATCGTATTCATAAGCCAGCGCTTGCAACGGCGCATGCGACTGACCCGCACGGTATGCCACCAAACGCTCCAGACGCTCATCGAACGCACAATAGTGTGCAACCGTCATCACGTTGTTGCCCGCGCGCTCCGACTGGACCCGACCGCTGGCGTTACACACACGTTGATCGAGCAACACTTGGCGCACACCGTCTTTGAGGGTCAGGGCACTCTCACGCACCAACCCGTCAATGCCGTAAACGGTGTGCTGGCAATGGCCCTTGGCATCGATTTGCGCCACCACGTCACCCAACGCATTGTATTGCCACGTCGTGGTGAAGCGCTGTGCGTGCAGGGCCTCATCGCGTTCAAACACTGAGAGCGGCCAGTCCACAGGGTCTAGGGCGCGACGAAATGTGCGCTGCTCGCTCAACAGCGACCCCATGAACGCATAGTGGTCGTAGTGCAAGGTGCCGCACGCGTCATCGTGACGGATCAAACGGCCACAACGGTTGGCGGCCAGGTCCTGGGCGGTACTGCCTGCATAAGACAGTGCCTCGACACAACGCTCCCGCGCTTCGTGTGCGCCGTGTTCAAAGGTCGACGTTAGCCTTAACGCTTGATCGAACTCATAACGTTGCCGCCCGCCACGCGAGTCCCAACGCGTCAGCACATGCCCCGCCGCCCCACGTAAAAACCAGCGCCGACCCGCATCGACACTGCGGGTGAGTAGCAGGTGCCCGCCGAGGCTGAAATGGCTGCCTTGATTTGCGCGGGTGTGTGGTTCGCGCTGGCGTAAGCGATGCAAGCGCGGGTCCCACTGTTCGAGCAGAAACCCGCTGCTCCCATACACCTGACAGCTGACACGCGCTTGGATCTGATCTTCAGATGAGAGTCGGTGATACGCCACGCTGCGAACGTTCAACCCGCGAGGGTCAAAGGCCGCCAGAGCCGGCGTGTGATGGTGCAGGGAAGAAGGCATGCTCATGACCAGAGGAGAACAAGGTCATGCCAGCCTGACGACCCCGAGGGGTCATCAGGTGGTAAATAGTTATCGCTTGAAGGACGAGCTATAAAAACCAGCCGCGTTTAACCCTGCTTCATGACCTGCGCCAGCAATTCATAAGAATGAATGCGGTCGGCGTGCTCATAGAGATCAGAGGTAAAAATCAGTTCATCCGCTCCCGTCTGCTCAATCAGAACGGCCAGTTTGGCGCGGATTTTTTCAGGGCTACCGACCATGGCCAAACCGAGAAAACTCATCACCGCGTCTTTCTCATGGGGCAGCCATAGGCCGTCCATCGTATCGACGGGCGCACGCTGCACCAGACTTTGCCCACGCATCAACGCCAGAATGCGCTGATACACCGACGTCGCCAGATACTGCGCCTGCTCATCCGTGTCAGCGGCCACTAAGGGTACGCCGAGCATCACGTAGGGTTTATCGAGTACGGCTGAAGGTTTGAAGTGATTGCGGTAAACGCGGATAGCCTCGTGCATCAGGCGGGGCGCGAAATGTGAGGCGAACGCGTAAGGCAAGCCGCGCTCACCTGCCAGTTGCGCACTGAACAAACTGGAACCGAGCAACCAGACCGGCACATTGGTCCCAGTGCCAGGCATGGCAATCACGCGCTGATCCGGGGTGCGGGGGCCTAAATAACGCACCAGCTCGGCCACATCTTCGGGGAAGTCATCGGCGCTTCCCGACCGTTCCCGGCGCAGTGCGCGCGCCGTCATTTGGTCGGAACCCGGCGCACGCCCCAGACCGAGGTCGATTCTGCCCGGATAGAGACTTTCAAGGGTGCCAAATTGTTCAGCAATGACCAGCGGCGCATGGTTGGGCAGCATGACGCCGCCCGACCCAACACGAATGGTCGACGTACCGCCCGCCAGATAGCCAATCAGCACCGAAGTGGCCGAGCTGGCGATGCCGTCCATGTTGTGGTGTTCAGCCACCCAAAAACGGTTGTAGCCGAACTTTTCAACATGCTGCGCCAGATCCAGCGAATTGCGCAGCGCTTGCGCAGGGCTGCCACCTTCACGCACAGGCACCAGGTCAAGGGTCGAGAATTTGATGTCGGACAGGGTTGTCATCAGCCAGCTACTCCTAGTGGGACGCAGGCCAAGACGCTCGCCAAAACCTGCCAGTGTTCTTTGCAATATGGGCATATACCCGAGTTTCAATAGCAACCTATGAAATGAGCTACTAAAAAAGACGATTGGTCTGACAGGATGAACTTTGTGCCGCCGACTAACCTCACAACTCTACATAAGGCGTGAAACCTTCACGCCGCTCTTCAGGAGGCACGCATGAGTATTAAAAAGACAGCATCGGCTCATTGGGCAGGCGATCTTAAAACCGGCATCGGCTCCATCTCCACTGAAACCGGCGTATTGCGTGACGCGCCCTACGGCTTCAAGGCCCGATTTGAAGGCGGCAAAGGCACCAACCCGGAGGAACTGATCGGCGCCGCCCATGCCGGCTGTTTCTCGATGGCTTTGTCAATGATTCTTGGCGATGCCGGCCTCACAGCCGACAGCATCGACACCACGGCCGAAGTCACACTGGATCAAGTCGAGGGTGGGTTTGCCATCACTGCCGTGCATTTGGTGCTCAAAGCCAAAGTGCCGGGCGCCACCCAGGAAAAATTCGCCGAATTGACCACCAAGGCTAAAGAAGGCTGCCCGGTGTCGAAGGTTCTCAACGCAAAAATCACCCTCGACGCAACCTTGCTGAGCTGATTGGACATGGCGCCATCGGCCCGCCTGCTAGGGTACGGGCCGATGACGACATGGCTTGCGATGCCTTGGATCAGTCATAGATGTTGCCAAATGTGATCGAATGAGCCGCATTGGCGTCAACCTATGACGTTGCATTTTGCTATCAAGGGAGTCTCACCATGAAACGTATTGCTCTGGCTGTCATCTGTAGCGCCTTGGCCACTTCCGTATGGGCAGCACCCAAGCCTTGCGAAGAATTGAAAGCGGAGATCGAGGCCAAGATCCAGGCCAACAATGTGCCCTCTTACACGCTTGAAATCGTGAGCAATGAAGAGGTCCACGATCAGAACATGGTGGTCGGGACCTGCGAAAACGGCACCAAAAAAATTATCTACCAAAAGAACGACAATTGATCGCTACGGCAAGCAGTTGACCAGCCGCTCTTGTGCCAACACCTTGCCCTCGGCGCTGTAGAGCCGGGCGTAGGAGTTGAACCCCAAAGAGCGCGCTTGCAAACGGTAGCGCTGGCCAGGCTGGAAGTCGGCGTAATTGAGCGTGATGTAGCACAGCCGTTCTTGTGGGTTACTGAACTGGCTCATCCCCCCGATAAACACCTCGTAATCAAAGCGCACCATCAGCTCATGGCTACCTGGTGAAACCTGAAAATAGCGGCCGTCGGTCATGCGTTGATGATCCAGGCGTTCAGCCATCACCAGCCTGCCGGTTTGCGTTTCGAGGTCAACCCACGCCAGGCTCGGGTCCGGCTTGGGCAGTGGCGTACTGACACACGCACTCAGCAGACAAGCCATCCCCAGCAACAAATACGTGCGCATAGTCATTTTCCATAAGGGATTGAAGTGCCAGCATAGCGCCGATCCGCAATGCTGTGGCGTGCAGCCCTGCTCAGGCGCTAGGCTTGCGGCAGTCTTCTTCTGGATTGTTGTATGACACCACTTGCTCGCCGTGCGCTGACCCTCGTTGCACTGGCCTTACTCAATGGCTGCTCCAGCCTGGGCTACTACTCGCAACTGGCCAGCGGCCAACTGCACGTTTTGCAGGCCCGCGAACCGGTGGCCAAGGTGATCGCAGACCCGCAACGCCCTGCGGCCCTGCGTCAGCAACTGGTCAAAGCCCAGGCAGCGCGCACCTTTGCCAGTCAACACTTGCACCTGCCAGACAACCCGAGCTATCGCGTGTACGCCGACCTCAAACGGCCCTATGTGGTGTGGAACGTGTTCGCCACGCCGCCGTTTTCACTCAACCCCGTGACCCATTGCTTCCCGATTGCCGGGTGCGTGGCCTACCGTGGTTATTACTCCGTGGGCGGCGCGCGGGGAGAAGCCGCCCTGCAAAACCAACAAGGCATGGACGTATTTGTGGGGGGCGTTGAAGCGTACTCAACGCTGGGCTGGTTTGATGACCCCATCCTCAACACCATGCTCAGTTGGGGCGATGAGCGCCTTGCCAGCGTGATATTTCACGAACTGGCGCACCAGCGTTTTTATGTCAAAGACGACACTGAATTCAACGAGTCCTTCGCCACCTTCGTCGAGCAAGAGGGCACCCGCCAATGGCGTGCCCGGCAAGGCTTACCTTCGCCAGATATGCGCGCAGTGCAGCAACGTGATCAATTCATTGGCCTGGTGCTGCAAACCCGACAACGTTTGCAGCAGCTTTACGCTCAGCCATTAACAGCCCCGCAGATGCGCCAACGTAAAGCTGAAGAATTTGAGCGAATGCGCGAAGCCTACCGTCAGTTACGTGATCAGCAGTGGGGGGGTAACACGCGCTTTGACGCGTGGGTCTATGCCCCTATGAATAACGCCAAGTTGCTGCCTTTCGGCCTCTACGACCAGTGGGTGTCAGGCTTCGCAGCCTTGTTTAAAAACAGTGATGGCGACTGGCAAACGTTTTATCACGCGGTTGAACAGCTGGCGAAACTGCCCGCTGAGCAGCGTAAAGCCACGTTGCGCCAGCTGGCAGCCGCCCAATCTGCAACGTCCTGAAGCCTCACGCCTTGCCCGGCTTTAACCAATTCATGACCACGCACGAAGCAAACGGGCTGGTGCTGCAAGCACCACTGCTCAAAGCAGAACGCAGTTGGGGAATGTCGGCGCTCATCATGTAGTTGGCCCCGTCCTTGTAATGCGAGTTGTCTCCAAAGCCGCCTTGCGTCATTTCTTTGAGAGCGTCTTCCTTGCTCCAGTCCTGCACCACCACCCGGTACATCGCCGACATCAAACCTGTGCGGTCAGCGCCATGCTTGCAGTGCATCAACACCGGGCCCTGTGCCTGGGCCGTTTGAATCGCCCGTAAAGCCGCCAACACGTCTTGGTCGTCCACATGGTTGGTGCGATAAGGCAACTGCACTTGATTGACGCCGGGGGTTTTCAACCAGGTGCTATCAGCCTCGGGCAAGAAATTGATCACGGTCGCAATCTGCAACGTTTCCAGCAGGGGCTGGGCAGCGCTGTCGGGCAATGCGCTGCGGTACAGCGTGGGAGACATTTGATACAGGTTGTACTGCGTGGCAACGGGTTGCGCCCATTGTTGCGGCCGTAGCACCGGACTTTCATCCGCCTGAGCCTGTGGCTGTGCTCCAAGCACCAGGAAGGTCAGGCACAACGCAGGGAAAATCCGTTTTTTCGCCATATCAGTTCGACCGTTTTTATAGGGATCAGGGAAAGTACGGCGATCGTGCGTTAAACCGGATAAAAACTCTGTGAGCCATTTGTCAAAAAAACGTCATGACGCAAACACTTAAAATCAATTGGCCATGGGTGCGGCAAAATTACGCACGAAACGGTTCATCAAGGCGAATGGCCTGTTAGAATTTGTAACCAATTTTTGCCTGCGTGTTTTTTTTAGGTTGTTTTCGACCCCGTACCGCCTGCCAAAACGAGAAGCTGCCCATGAGCAGCTGTAATCCGTGACTGCCTGATGAGGTGCCTCATGTCTGAGCAAGACAACCCGCGGCGTGAGTTTCTGCGCAAAACCCTGACCCTGATTCCTGTTGTAACGGTGGCCAGCACCAGCCTTGGCGGCTCTGTGCTCATGGCCACCGCCAACGCTGACGCACAGACCGCTTCGCCGGCTGAGGGCCGCACGCCGGCGCCCGGCAAAGCCTATGAACCGACATATTTCACCGCTGAAGAATGGGCGTTTGTGAATGCTGCCGTGGCGCGTTTGATCCCGGCCGACGAACAAGGCCCCGGTGCTCTGGAAGCAGGCGTGCCGGAATACATCGACCGCCAAATGAATACACCTTATGCCAGCGGCGCGCTGTGGTTCATGCAAGGCCCGTTCAATGCTGACGCCCCTGCCGAGATGGGCTGGCAGAGCAAATTGGTGCCCAACCAGATTTATCGCCTGGGCATTGCCGCTACGGATGAGCACTGCAAAAAGGTACATGGTTCAGTATTTGCTGGCCTAGACAGCGCTACCCGAGACGAAGTACTCAAACAGCTGGAAGCAGGCGCCCCGCAATTCGAGAGTGTCCCGGCCAAGATGTTCTTCAGCTTTTTGCTGCAAAACACCAAAGAAGGCTTTTTCTGCGACCCGATTCACGGGGGCAACAAAGGCATGGTCGGCTGGACCTTGATCGGCTTTCCCGGCGCGCGCGCTGATTTCATGGACTGGGTTGAACGCAACGAACCGTACCCCTTCCCGGCAGTCTCCATTCGCGGCGAGAGGGCTTGAGCATGACCACCGTAATGAAAAAAGTTGATGCAGTTATCGTCGGTTTCGGCTGGACCGGCGCGATCATGGCCAAAGAGCTGACCGAAGCAGGACTGAACGTTGTCGCCCTTGAACGCGGCCCGATGCAGGACACTTACCCGGATGGCAACTACCCGCAAGTAATCGACGAACTCACTTACAGCGTTCGCAAAAAACTCTTTCAAGACGTATCGAAAGAAACTGTCACCATCCGCCACAGCGTGAATGACGTCGCTTTGCCTAATCGCCAGTTGGGTGCCTTCCTCCCCGGCAACGGTGTGGGTGGGGCGGGTTTGCATTGGTCGGGGGTGCACTTTCGTGTCGACCCGATTGAGTTGCGCATGCGCAGCCATTACGAAGAGCGTTACGGCAAACACTTTATCCCCAAGGACATGACCATCCAGGACTTCGGCGTGAGCTATGAAGAGCTGGAGCCGTTCTTCGATTACGCCGAAAAAGTGTTTGGCACCTCGGGTCAGGCATGGACGGTAAACGGTCAATTGGTCGGCGAAGGCAAAGGCGGCAACCCGTATGCGCCGGATCGCTCGCATCATTTCCCGCTGGAGTCGCAGAAAAACACCGTTTCTGCACAGCTGTTTCAGAAGGCCGCCAACGAGGTGGGCTACAAGCCCTACAATCTGCCTTCAGCCAACACTTCCGGGCCGTATACCAACCCCTACGGCGCGCAGATGGGGCCGTGCAACTTCTGTGGTTTTTGCAGCGGCTACGTCTGCTACATGTATTCCAAAGCATCGCCCAACGTAAACATCCTGCCTGCGCTCAAGCAGGTGCCTAATTTTGAGCTGCGCCCCAATGCCCACGTGATTCGCGTGAACCTGGACAGCACCAAGACCAAAGCCACGGGCGTGACGTACATCGACGCATTGGGCCGCGAAATCGAGCAGCCTGCCGACCTGGTGATTTTGGGTGCGTTCCAGTTCCATAACGTGCGTTTGATGCTGCTCTCCGGGATCGGCAAACCCTACGACCCGATTACCAATGAAGGGGTGGTGGGCCGTAACTTTGCCTACCAGAACATGGGCACGATCAAGGCGTACTTCGACAAAGACGTGCACACCAACAACTTCATCGGCGCTGGCGGTAATGGCGTGGCCATCGATGACTTCAACGCCGATAACTTCGATCACGGCCCCCACGGTTTTGTGGGCGGCTCGCCGATGTGGGTCAACCAGGCAGGTAGCCGCCCGATTGCGGGTACGTCCAACCCGCCCGGCACCCCGGCGTGGGGCAGCGCCTGGAAAAAGGCCACCGCCGATTACTACACGCATCAGGTATCAATGGACGCTCACGGTGCGCATCAGTCTTACCGTGGTAACTACCTTGATCTCGATCCGGTTTACCGCGACGCCTACGGCCAGCCACTGCTGCGCATGACGTTCGACTGGCAAGAAAACGACATCAAAATGAACCGTTTCATGATGGAAAAGATGGGCAAGATCGCCGAAGCGATGAACCCGAAAGCCATCGCCTTGATCGGTAAAAAAGTCGGTGACCATTTCAACACGGCGTCCTACCAGACCACTCACCTCAACGGTGGCGCAATCATGGGCACCGACCCCAAAACCAGTGCCCTGAACCGCTACTTGCAGAGTTGGGATGTGCATAACGTGTTTGTGCCAGGCGCCTCGGCGTTCCCACAAGGTTTGGGCTACAACCCGACAGGTTTGGTAGCTGCATTGACGTACTGGTCAGCCCGGGCGATTCGTGAGCAGTACCTGAAAAACCCCGGCCCACTGGTTCAGGCATAAGGAGCGATGACCATGAAAACATTTGTTATCGCGATCTTGGCCCTGTTGGGCAGCACTGCGGCAATGGCCGCCCAAGACAGCTCGCATGCACTGATCCAGCAAGGTGAATACCTGGCGCGCGCCGGTGACTGCGTGGCCTGCCACACCGCAAAGGGGGGCAAGCCATTCGCCGGAGGCCTGGCGATGGAAACCCCGATTGGCCTTATTTACTCGACTAACATCACGCCCGATAAAAGCGGTATCGGCGAGTACAGCTTTGAAGACTTCGACAAAGCCGTGCGTCATGGCATCGCTAAAAACGGCAGCACGTTGTACCCGGCGATGCCTTATCCGTCCTACGCGCGGGTCAATCAGGCTGACATGCAAGCGCTGTATGCCTACTTCATGAACGGGGTTAAACCCGTCGCGCAAGAGAATCAGGCCGTGGATATTCCTTGGCCGATGAGCATGCGCTGGCCGCTGGCCATGTGGCGCTGGATGTTTGCGCCTGCGGTTGAAGATTTCACACCCGTGGCCCAGCAAGACCCTGTGGTCAGCCGCGGTGCGTATCTGGTGGAGGGACTTGGCCACTGCGGCGCATGCCACACGCCACGCGCACTGACTATGCAGGAAAAAGCCCTGAGCGCTACCGATGGCAGCACCTTCCTGTCTGGCAGTGCCCCCCTGGAAAGCTGGATCGCGAAGAACCTGCGCGGCGATCATAAAGATGGCCTGGGCAGTTGGAACGAAGCGCAACTGGTGCAGTTCCTGAAAACCGGTCGCAGTGATCGCAGTGCAGTTTTCGGCGGCATGAGTGACGTGATCGTGCACAGCATGCAGTACATGTCTGAAGCTGACTTGACCGCTATCGCACGCTACTTGAAGTCATTGCCTGCTGTTGACTCAGCTGACAAGCCGCATCAGTACGATCCGGCCGTGGCAGATGCCTTGTGGAACGGTGACGACAGCAAACGCGGCGCAGCGGTGTATATCGATAACTGTGCGGCGTGCCATCGCACTGACGGTAACGGCTACACCCGTGTATTCCCGGCCTTGGCCGGCAATCCTGTGTTGCAGTCTGAAGACCCGACCTCCTTGATTCATATCGTGCTCAAGGGCGCAACATTACCGGCAACGCACACGGCGCCTTCGACCTTCACCATGCCGGCTTTTGACTGGCGCTTGTCAGATCAGGAAGTGGCGGATGTGGTGAATTTCATTCGCACCAGTTGGGGCAACCAGGCGGGTGAAGTCAAGGCGACGGATGTGAAGGGTTTACGCTCGGACAAGTGACGCGCAAACCCTGACCCCCTTCGCTACCCGCTGACTGCTTAGACCAACCCGCCATTCGCTCGCAGCACTTGCCCGTTGACCCAGTCAGCGGCAGTGCTGACCAGAAACGAGACGATGCGGGCGATGTCTTGCGGCTGGCCCAAGCGCTCCAGCGGCGGCATTTTAGCGAATGCCTGGATTTGCTCCTCGGTCTTGCCCTGCAAGAACAGCTGCGTGGCCACTGGTCCCGGTGCAATGGCGTTGACCGTGATCTGCCGTCCGCGCAGCTCTTTGGCAAACACCTGGGTCAGTGATTCGACGGCAGCCTTGCTCGCGATGTACACCGCATAACCCGGCAGGTTCATGCCCACGGTGCTGCTCGAAAAATTCACAATGCGTCCCCCGCTGTTCAGCCGCGTAGCCGCCTCACGCAGGGTATTAAACGTGCCTTTGGTGTTGATATTGAAAGTCTGGTCGTACAGCTCGTCGCTGTGTTGTGCCAACGGCATCACGGTGAGCATGCCCGCGTTGTTGATCAGCACATCCACCTTGCCCAGTTGCTGCTCGGTTTCAGTGAACAGGCGCGCCACGTCAGCGGCGTTGGCGACGTCTGCCTGCACAGCCATCGCTTTATGCCCGGCCTGGCGCAACTCAACCACCAGCGCAGACGCTTCGCGGGCGCTGCTGGCGTAGTTGATGGCGACGGCAAACCCTTCGCTGGCCAGTTGCCTGGCAATGACGGCACCGATGCCGCGCGAGGCGCCGGTGATGATGGCAACGCGCGTGTGTGTAGTGGTCATGGCAACACTCCAGAGTGGAAAAGGTGTGCTGCTAGATTCACAGATCGGTCGGCGCGGATAAAGCCTCATAAAGTGATACCAGTATTCTGAAATTCTAAACAATCCAGTGGTGTAGCCGTGCTTGCTCGCGACAAATCCTCGCAAGCAAGCAGGCGCGGGCACAGATTATTTAGCCACCGGGCTTGGCTCCTTCGATTCTTTGATTTTGTACCAGGCCACATACAGCGCAGGCAGGAACAGCAACGTCAGCAAGGTTGCCGATATGATGCCGCCGATCATGGCGTAGGCCATCGGCCCCCAAAATACTTCGCGCGCGATAGGGATCATGCCCAGACTGGCAGCGGCTGCCGTGAGCAAGATCGGCCTGCGACGGTGCTCGGTGGCCTGTACCACGGCATGCCAAGGGTCGTAGCCATCGCGTTCGAACTGATCGATTTGGGTGACCAGGATCACCGAGTTACGAATGATGATGCCCACCAGCGCCAGGATTCCCAGGATGGCCACAAAGCCCATCGGCGTGCCGGTTGGCACCAGCGCCAACACCACGCCGATCAGGCCCAGCGGCGCCACACTGGCCACCAAAAACATCTTCTGCACGCTCTGCAACTGGATCATCAAGAAGGTCGCCATCAAAAACAGCATCAACGGCACCACTCTGGCGATCGGGCCTTGTGCCTTGGCGCTTTCCTCCACCGTACCGCCGGTTTGCAGCGTATATCCGTGCGGCAAGTTGGCCGCGAACTTCTCGATCTCGGGTTTGAGATCCGCGACCAGATCGGTGGGTTGCAGGCTGCCGCGCACCGAAGCTTTGAGTGTCAGGGTCGGAATGCGGTCACGGCTCCAGATCAACGGTTGCTCCAGTTCGTAGCGCACTGACGCAAAAGCCAACAATGGGATGGAGGTCCCGCTCGGGGTGGTGATTTGCAGGTTGAGCAAGGTTTCAGGGCTGCCGCGTTCGCTGCCCACCGCCCGGCCCACGATGTTGATCAGGTAGATGTTGTCTTTGACCTGGCTGACGGCCGCACCCGTGACAATGCTGTTCATCACGTGAGCCACATCTTCGGACGACAAACCGTATTGGCGTGCTTTGTCTTGCGCGATATCGATGCGCAACACTTTGCCCGGTTCGTTCCAGTTGAAGTTGATTTCACCGACATTTGGATTGGCGTCCAGCACCGTGGCCAGATCAATCGCCTGCTTGCGCACTTGGTCAATGTTGGGGCCGCTGACGCGGTATTGCAGCGGTTGCCCCACCGGCGGTCCCAGCTCAAGGGTATGCACGAAGGTGCCCACACCGACAAAGTCATCACGCAGGCGTTTGTTCAAGCGCTCCATCAAGGCATCGCGATTTTCCAGGCCGGTGCTGACGATGACCAACTGTGCAAAGAACGGGTTTTGCAGTTGTTGGTCCAGCGGCAAGTAAAAGCGAATGGCCCCTTCGCCGATGTAACTGCTCCAACGCACGATGTCCGGGTCGCCCTTGAGGGTTTGCTCGAACCGTTGGGTGACTTTTAAGGTTTCCTCGATGGATGCGTTTTGTGGCAGGTTCAAATCCACCAGAATTTCGGGGCGGTCCGAGGACGGAAAGAACTGGTTTTGCACCAGTCCCAAGCCAAACACCGAGAGCACAAACATCAGTACCGTGGCACCAATGGTCATCCAGCGATGACGCATGCACCACAGCAAACCGGTGTCGAAGGCATGGGCCAGTCGTCCCGGTTTTTCTGGTTTGGGTTTGACCTTGGTGCTCAGGATATGCACGCCCAGCACCGGCGCAAACAGCACGGCCACCACCCACGACACCAACATCGCCACGGCAATCACTGCGAACAGGGTGAAGGTGTATTCCCCCGCCGAGCTGTTGTTGAGGCCGATGGGGACGAAGCCTGCGACGGTCACCAGGGTGCCGGTGAGCATGGGGAAGGCCGTGGAATGGTAAGCGAATGTCGCTGCCTCCTCTTTGCTTTCGCCCATTTCGAGTCGTGTGATCATGACCTCCACCGTGATCATGGCGTCATCCACCAATAACCCCAGCGCGATGATCAGCGCACCCAGCGACACGCGCTGCATGGCGATACCCGCAAACTCCATGAACACAAACACCAGCGCCAGCACCAGCGGGATCGAGATGGCGACGACCAGACCCGCGCGCAAGCCGAGGCTGATGAAACTCACCCCCAGCACGATGATGACCGCTTCAAACAGCGCGCTGGTGAAGCCACCCACGGCCACTTCAACCACCTGCGCCTGATCGGACACCATGTGCACATCCACGCCCACCGGCAGCTCGGCGGTGAGTTCGTCGATGCGTTGATGCAGTTGTTTGCCGAACGCTTGAATGTTGCCGCCATCGTTCATGGCAATCGCCAGACCGATAGCCGGTTTACCGTTGTAATGGAACATGGGTGAGGCCGGGTCGACGTAGCCGCGAGTGATTTCGGCAACATCCGCCAGTCGATAAAAACGGTCGTTGACCCGCAGGTTGACGGCCTCAAGGTCTTCGGTGGTTTGGAACTGGCCCGAGGTGCGCACCGACATGCGCTCCGGCCCCGCTTCGATCACCCCGGCCGGGGTGACGGCGTTTTGCGCTTGCAGGCTTTCGAGCACGTGTTGCTGGTCGAGGCCCAGGGCGGCCAGCTTACGGGTGGAGAAGTTCAGATAGAACGTTTCGTCCTGCTCACCAATGGTCGTCACCTTGCCGCGATTGGGCACGTCACGAATGCCGGTGCGCACATGTTCCACGTAATCGCGCAATTGGCGCATGGTAAAGCCGTCGCCGGTGAAGGCATAGATTGTGCCGTACACGTCTCCGAATTCATCGTCGAACCCCGGGCCTTGAATGCCCTGGGGGAAATCGCCACGAATGTCATCGATCTTCTTGCGAACCTGATACCAGATCTGCGGGATGGCCTTGGCGTTTGTGGTGTCCTTGAGGAACACAAACACCGTGGATTCGCCTGGGCGGGTGTAGCTTTGCACGTAGTCGAGCGAGTCGAGTTCTTCGAGTTTTTTCTCGATGCGGTCGGTGACCTGAAGCCGGGTTTCATCGACCGTGGCACCCGGCCAGCGCGTCTGGATCACCATGGTTTTGATCGCGAAACTCGGGTCTTCGGCACGCCCCAGGTTCATGTACGAAAAAATCCCGGCGAGCACAGACACAAACATCAAATACCAGACAAACGACTGATGCTTCAGGGCCCACTCAGACAGGTTGAACTTCCCATTCATTGCGAGCTTTCCTTATCGAGTCTGACTTTCTGCCCGGGGGTGAGGCTGTTCACGCCGGCAATGACTACTTTGTCGCCTGCCTTGAGGCCACCGCTCAGCAGTGCATTGCGGGTATCGCGACTGAGCACGGTCACATCCTGCGGGCTGACGCTTTGCGTCTGCGTGTCAATGACCCACACGCGGGTTTTGCCATCGACGTCCTGTAACGCGGTGACGGGCAACTCGAAGTGCTCGGCAATCGGGGTGCTCACGGTCACGCTCACGGAGCTGCCCAAACGAAACGCGGGAGGGGTTTGGTCCAGTGTCAGCCGTGTACGACGGGTACGGGTGGCACTGTCGGCTTGCGGGGCGATTTCACGCACGCGAGCTGTGGTTTTGACATTGGGATCAAGCTGCCCCGCGACCTGAAATTCAATGCCTTTGGGCAGCGCCTCGGCCAAAGGACCGGGCAGGTCGATCACCGCTTCCTTGATTTCGGGCCGCGCCAGCGTCACCACCTCTTCGCCGATGCTGACCACTTGGCCTGCTTCGGCTTTCCAGTCGGTAATGACCGCGTCATGGTCGGCGCGCAGGTTGCAGTAACTGAGTTGGTCTTGCGCCTGATTCACCGCAGCGACGGCCTGCTGCATCGAGGCAGCAGTGGTTTTGAGGTCAGCCTGAGCGGTGTCCAGTTGTGCTTGCGCGCCGACACCGCGGTCGAACAGTTCTTGCTGGCGGCGGGCGTTAGCCTGTGCGTTGATCAACTGTGCCTGCACTTTGGCCAAGTCGCCTTGGGCTGCGCGCAATTGGTTTTGCTGATCGGTCGGGTCCAGGTTAGCCAGGATATCCCCCTGTTTAACCACTGCGCCCACGTCGTAGAAGCGGCGCACGATGCGCCCCGGTACGCGGAAGCCCAAGGTGCTCTCGTAGCGGGCTTCGATATTGCCGGCAAAACGCCCAAGGTGCTCTGACCGTTCGGGCTGCACCACCACGTATAAGGCGGGGCGTACCGCTTGCGGGGGTTTTTCTTCAGAGCAGCCGACCAGCAGCGCGGCAGCGAACGGCACTATCCACAAACGCTTCATAGTTGGGCGCCCCCGCTAGGCATAGGCGCAATTTCGACCTGCATGCCGGGGTTGAGCAGTTGCCCGCCTGCGACCACCACGTTCTCTCCGTCCTTGAGGCCTTCACTGATGATCACGCTACCGGTCAGATAACGCCCGACCTTGACCCGCTTCAGGTACACGCTGTTTTTGTCGTCAACCAGCCAGACGGCAGGCTCACTGACGTCTTTGGTCAGTGCCGACCAGGGCAGTTCGATGCTGCGGGTGGTGGCCGGCGTGAGGTTAACGCTCACGATAGCGCCCAGATCCATGCCCTTGGGCAGCGCCTCCAGCTGCACTTTGATTTGCAGCGTGCCGCTTTGCGCTGCCACCGTTGGAGTGATTTCGCGGATCTTGCCGTTGACCTTGATCTGCGGATCACTCAGCAGCGTGACCTGCACCGTCGGGTCTTTGGGGGGTTCGATAAACAATGACTCGTAGACGTTAAACACCGCATCACGAGCACCGTCGCGGGCCAAGGTGAATATCGGCATGGTGGCCTGCACCACTTGCCCGACTTCGGCCTGGCGCGCAGTAATAACGCCCGGCGCTTCGGCTTCGAGGTTGCTGTAACTCAGTTGTTCACGGGCATTGGCCAATTGCGCTTGCGCGGCCGCTAACGCGCTTTGTGCGCTGCGTTGCGCAGCATTGGCCGCGTCGTATTCGCTTTGGCTGGTATAGCCTTTAGGCAGCAATTTTTGCTGACGAATAAACGCGGCACGGGTTTGGACCACTTGCGCCTGCTGGGCATTGACGCTGGCCTGAGCGCTAGCAACCTGGATTTTCAAGTCTTTGGGGTCCAGACGCGCCAACACCTGATTGGCCTGAATGTGATCACCCACATCCACCGAGCGCTCGATGATTTTGCCGCCGACGCGAAATGAAAGTTGGGTTTCGACCCGCGCCTGTATGTCTCCGCTGAGCTGAATGGGCGGGGCAAACTCGCGGGTGCTGACTTGCTGCACATACACCCGTGGCGACAAAGGCTCTTGGGGGGCCTCTTTGCCGCACGCGGTGAGTAGCACCAACAGGCTCATGCCCAATACAACCTGACTTCGTGGACCAGCCATGCAGGCTCCTTTGCGTGATGCTGATTTAGCTGACGATACGACTGACAGCGTAGAACAGGGTTCAGTGTCTGTGGGACTCTGTGTACGAAACATCTGTAGTGATTGCCGAAGGCTGCGATATAAACACACAGCAGCCTCAGGCGGCGACTGGGTCCATAATGTCCGCATGTTTCCAGGAGGTCACCGATGCTTACAACCCTGGCGGTGGCCAACTACCGCTCCATTAATCAGTTGGTCATCCCGCTGGCGCGGCTCAATCTCATCACCGGTCCCAATGGCAGCGGCAAATCCAACCTGTATCGCGCCTTACGGCTGTTGGCTGAAACCGCACAAGGCGGGGTCATCAATGCGCTGGCGCGTGAAGGTGGCCTTGAATCGACCTTTTGGGCAGGCCCCGAAGTCATCTCGCGGCGCATGCAACAAGGGGCCGTGGCGATTGAGCCCAACGTGCGCCAAGAGGTCAAACGGCTGCGGCTGGGATTTACCGGGGAAGATTTCAGCTACGCGATTGCATTGGGGTTGCCCATCCCGCAAATGTCAGCGTTTGCCCTCGACCCGCAAATCAAGCATGAAAGCATTTGGGCTGGCCCGTATTACCGGCCGGCCAGCGAGTTGGTAGAGCGCAAAGGCCCGATGATTCGTGCGCGCGCCGAGCGCGAGTGGCAGGTGCTGGCCCAGCACACGCCGATGTTCGACAGCCTGTTCGATCAGGTCGGCAGCCTGCATGCCTCGCCCGAAGTGCTGCGCCTGCGTGAAACCATTCGCGGCTGGCGTTTTTATGATCACTTTCGCAGCGATCCCGATGCTCCCGTGCGCCAGCCGCAATTGGGCACGCGCACCCCCGTGTTGCATCACGATGGCCGCGACCTGGCCGCCGCACTGCAAACCATCCTTGAAATCGGCGACCCCAGGGCTTTGCATGCGGCCATCAGCGATGCGTTTCCCGGCGCGCGCCTGAACATCGACGTACTGGCGGGCGGGCGGTTTGGCATTCAATTGTTTCAAGAAGGGCTGCTGCGCCCGCTCTCGGCGGCCGAGTTGTCGGACGGCACGTTGCGCTACTTGCTGCTGATTGCCGCCCTGCTCACCCCGCGTCCGCCGACCATGATGGTGCTCAACGAACCCGAAACCAGCCTGCACCCCGACCTGTTACCGGCACTGGCGCGGCTGATTGTTCGTGCCTCGCAACACACGCAAGTGTGGGTGGTGTCCCACGCCCGCCGCTTGATCGCAGCGTTGCAGCAAGACCCGGAATGCAATTGCATCGTGCTGGAAAAAAACCTCGGCCAGACCGAAGTCGTCGGCCAGCGCCTGCTGGATCAACCCGCGTGGTATTGGCCAGACAAATAAAAACGCCGACGCAGTGCAAGCCGTCGGCGTTTACAGTGAAGCAGCGCGGGTTTAGAACGCGGGCAGCACGGCACCTTTGTATTTTTGAGCAATGAACGCTTTTACTTCAGGGCTGGTCAGGGCTTTGGCCAGTTTCTGGATGGCGTCGCTGTCTTTGTTGTCTGGGCGTGCAACCAGGAAGTTCACGTAGGGCGAGTCAGCGCCTTCAATGATCAACGCGTCGGTGGCCGGGTTCAGGCCCGCTTCCAGCGCGTAGTTGGTGTTGATCATGTCCAAATCAACCTGATCCAGAACACGAGGCAGCATGGCGGACTCAAGCTCCTTGAACTTGAAGTTGTGCGGGTTTTTAGCGATGTCCTTGGGTGTGGCGACAGCGTTTTTCGGGTCTTTCAACTCGATCAGGCCGGCCTTTTGCAGCAGGATCAACGCACGGCCGCTGTTGCTGCCCTCGTTCGGGATCGCAATGGTGGCGCCGTCTTTGAGTTCGCTCAAAGATTTAACTTTCTTGGAGTAGCCACCGAACGGTTCAACATGAACGCCAATCACGGTCACCAGATCAGTGCCTTTACCTTCATTGAAGCTTTTGAGGTACGGCAGGGTCTGGAAGTAGTTGGCGTCCAGGCGCTTTTGATCGACTTGCACGTTGGGTTGCACGTAATCAGTGAAGACCTTGATTTCCAGATCCACGCCTTCTTTGGCGAGGGTCGGCTTGATCAGTTCAAGGATTTCAGCATGGGGAACCGGGGTCGCGGCGACCACCAGTTTCTCGTTAGCCTGTGCCAGGCCTGCCGTCAAAGCAGCCGCCAGTGCGGTAAACAACAGAACCTTTTTCATGCAATGCCCCTAGTGCGAGTGACCGTTCGGATGACGGTTTTTATGTGAAGACGCTGCGGACAATACCGAGATTCTTTATTCCCGAACAATAATATTTATTCAGCTTCTTATTCCATTTTGTTCACTTGCAAGTCGCCACTCTTTAAAGCAGGTCTTTAAGCGCTGCCAGCTCCTGCGCCGTTGCCCCTTTGATAAACAAGGCGATCTGGCTCAGTGCATCCGGCAGATTCAAGTGCTCGGGTTCAATCTCCTCCCCCGTACTCACCAACAACGCAAAATGGATCACGTTCTCCAGCTCGCGGGTGTTGCCCGGCCAGCTGTGACGCTCCAATACCCGTTGGGCGCGCTCGCTGATAAACGGCACGGCGAGGTTCAGTCGCTGGCTGTAGATGCCCAAAAAGTATTCAGCCAGCGACAAAATATCCCCCGGCCGCTCGCGCAACGCGGGCAAGTCCAGTCGCCCTTCGCTTAAATAGTGATACAGCCGTTCGTGGAACTTGCCTGCTGCCACGGCCTGCGCCAGATCAATGCTGGTGGCCGCGACTAAGCGCACATCCACCGGACTCGGTTGATGCGCGCCCACGCGGGTAACTTCATGGGTTTCCAGCGCGGCCAATAACTTGGTCTGAATGGCCAGTGGCAAGTCCCCGATTTCATCCAGGTACAAGGTGCCGCCATTGGCCGATCCGAACCACCCGGCACGGCTGCTGGCCGAGCTGCTGTGGGCGCCGGCAGCGTATCCAAACAACTCGGCGTCGGCATACGTCGGGCTGATCGCCCCGCAGTTGACCGATACAAACAGGCCGGTGCGGTCGCTGGCGCGGTGAATGTGGCGGGCGAGCAACTCTTTGCCGCTGCCGGTTTCGCCACGGATCAGCACGGGCAGCGCACGCGGCGCCAACAGTTCCAGATCGTTACGCAGTTGGCGTGAACGCGGGTCGACAAACACCAGCGCCTTGGCGCGGATGCTGAGCGGGCTTTTTTCAGCGTCGGGAAAGGTCAAAAGCGGCTGACCAAAGGTTTCGTGCAGGCTCATGGCAGGCTCCCGCCCGCCGCCGAAGGGTGGGCGCGGGCGTTACAAATAATTCACGCGCGGCGGAGGGCGTCGTGCTCGATGCGGGTTTGCAGGCGATACAGGAAGGCGAAGCCTTGCTCCCAGCGCTGATGCCCGGACTTGACGTTGATGTGGCCAGCACCGCTGATAATTCCGACTTCGGCGCCCCAGTTGCGAGCAAATTCCAACGCCCGCGGGGCGCTGACAGCGGCGTCGTTGTCGGAGCTGACAATCTGGCTCGGGAACGGCAAAACGCTCGTCGGGATGGGTGCAAAGTTGCGCAGGGCAGGCGCGCAGGCAGGCCGTTCGACATCGGCCGGAGCCACCAAAAGCGCGCCGCGTACCTGGCTTAACAGGCTGGCAGGTGCGCGTTCGGCCCAATGAGCCACCGTGATGCACCCCAGGCTGTGTGCGATCAGAATCACCGGCGTGCTGTCGGCCGCAATGGCTTCGGCCAGCGCCGCAATCCAGTCTTCGCGCCGTGGCGTCAACCAGTTGGCCTGCTCCACACGGGCACCGTTGGGCAGGCTGTTCTGCCAGTGGGTTTGCCAATGATCGTCGGCAGAACCTTGCCAGCCCGGCACTATCAAATAGCGAATCGACTCGTTGCCCATGGGTGTGCGCCTCCTGCTTTGTGTGCGTTACCGGGCCAGTATAGGGAGGGTTTTTAGATTCGCTAAGGAATAAGAAGCTATTTATTAATAACCAAAAAGTCAGTAAAGCCCGCGCCTGCTGGAACGGACCCCACCTGATGTTGGGGATTGGGATGAAGATCTGCGGGCGACACTACAGCCCGCAGCACCTGTGTAACTTCAAGCGGCGTGGCGCAATTTACAGCGCAAACGGCAACTGGATGCTGACCTTTTGGTGAGCGGCCAACCGTTGTTCAAACTCGCCTGGGTCATGAATCAGCACGTCCTGGCCGGCAAAGGCGTGTGCGGCGATCAAGCGCGATAGCCAGAAGCGCACACAGGCGACGCGCAACAAAGTGGGCCACAGCTCGGCCTCGCTGGCCGTAAATGGGCGCAACGCCGCATAAGCACCCAGCAAGGCGCGGGCACGTGGGGCGTCGATGTTGCCTGCGTCGTCTGCGCACCAATCATTCAGGGCAATGGCCACGTCGTACAGCATCGGGCCTGAGCAGGCGTTGTAAAAGTCGATCAGCCCGGTCAGGTGTGTCCCTTCAAACATGGCGTTATCGCGAAACAGATCACCGTGCAAATTAGCCCGTGGCAGCGCCAAAATGTGCGCTTTGCGCGCGGTCATTTCGTCGAGCGCTTTTTGCAGCAGGTCGGCGGATTCGGGGGCCAGGTCCGCTTTCAGCGCAGGGCCTTCGGCCAGCATCCAGTCTAGTCCACGGTCGGTTTTGCGCTCCAGCACTTTGTCACGGGTCGCTAAATGCAGATGCCCGAGCAATTCACCCACTTGCGTGCAGTGCTGAGCGTTGGCGAGGCGAATGTGCTTGCCCGCCAGGCGTGGTTGAAGCAGCGCGGGCTTGCCTTTCAATTCGCGCAGGGCCTGCCCGTCTTGGGTACGCAGCGCATAGGGCACGGGTAAATCCGCGTCGTGCAGCACATCCAGCAGTTCAATAAAGAACGGCATTTCATTGATAGGACCACGCTCAACCAGAGTCAGGACGTATTCGCCCTTCTCCAGGCTAATGAAATAGTTGGTGTTTTCGCTACCCGCGGCGATCCCCTGAAAATCCAGCAGTCGGCCGAGCCCATAAGGTGCAAGAAAGGTTTCCAGCTCGGGACGAGCCAGTTGCGTGAAAACAGACATGGTTTAAAACTGCCAGTACGGGCGCCGCAGGCGTGCGGCGCCGATTAAAGTTAAGACGCTACTTCCATTCGAAGATTTTCCACGAAGGAATCAGCATATCCGGCTGGTCGGAGCGGATGAAATTGGCATCAGTACCATCAGCACGCACTAAAAAGTACGGCGGCGCTCCTTTTGGGGTGACCTTGATGGCATATAGGAAACCGTTTTGACGGTACTCCTGAATGGTTTTATCGCCTTCCGTGCGAATGGTGACCTCTGGCTCCGCGCCAGTTGCGTCATCGGCCGCAAAGGTTACCAGCGGAATGGCTGCAATCAAGCCGGTGAGCAACAGGCGATTAAGTGTGCGCATGATAACCTTGTCCCTTTGTCGTCATTGGTCCGGGCATTCTAGCGCCGGACTCGCCGAAAAGGTTGATCCTGCTCATGAGCCAAGCACCCCTCGTCCTGGTGGACGGTTCTTCATATCTGTATCGCGCTTTCCACGCGCTGCCACCGCTGACCACGTCCAAGGGCCTGCCGACAGGTGCCGTGAAGGGCGTGCTGAACATGCTGAAAAGCCTGCGCAAGCAGTATCCGGACAGCCCATTTGCGGTCGTTTTCGATGCCAAGGGCGGTACATTTCGCGATGACATGTACGCCCAATACAAGGCTAATCGCCCCAGCATGCCCGATGACATGCGGGTGCAAATCGAGCCGTTGCATGCCAGCGTGATCGCGCTGGGCTTCCCGTTGTTGTGCGTTGAGGGCGTTGAGGCCGACGATGTGATCGGTACGCTGGCGCGCAGCAGCGCCGCAGCCGACCGCCCGGTGGTGATCTCGACCGGCGACAAGGACATGGCGCAACTGGTCGATGGCCACATCACGCTGGTCAACACCATGACCGGCAGTGTGCTGGACATTGAAGGCGTCAAAGAGAAGTTCGGCGTTTCGCCGGAGCAGATCATTGATTACCTCGCACTGATGGGCGACTCGTCCGACAACATCCCTGGCGTGCCGGGCATTGGGCCGAAGACAGCATCTGGCTTGCTGGTAGGTGTAGGCGGCGGCCTGGCGGACTTGTACGAGAAGCTCGATATCGTGCCGACGTTACCGATTCGCGGCGCTAAAAATTTGCCGGCCAAACTCGAAGAACACCGAGAAATGGCATTTTTGTCGTATCAATTGGCCACGATCAAAATAGATGTGCCGCTGGATATCGGCCTTGACGACCTGCACCTCAAGGCCCCCGATTGTGAAAAGCTGATTGAGCTGTACACCGTACTGGAATTCAAAAGCTGGATTGCCGACGTCGAGCGTGAAGCCAAGCGTGCCGGGCAGGTGATTACCCAGGAAGCGCCGGTGGTGGTGGCTGAAGCTCAATCCCAGTACGAAACCCTCCTCGATCAGGCCCGTTTCGATGTATGGCTGAAGAAGTTGCAGGCCGCCAAGCTGATCGCCTTTGACACCGAGACCACCGGGCTGGACGCTCAGCAAGCTCAACTGGTAGGCATATCGTTCGCAGTCAAACCGGGCGAGGCAGCCTACATTCCGCTGACGCATTCCTACATGGGCGTGCCTGAGCAGTTGGACCGGGACACGGTGTTGCTCGCGCTCAAGCCCCTGCTTGAAGACCCAAACAAAGCCAAAGTCGGCCAGCACGCCAAATTTGATATCAATATCCTGGCCAACTGCGCCATCGGTGGCGATCAGGCGTGCGGGATCATGGTGCAAGGCGTTGCCTTCGACACGATGCTTGAATCGTACGTACTCGATTCCACTGCCACGCGCCATGATATGGACAGCCTGGCGCTCAAGTACTTGGGTCACACCACCACCAGTTTTCAGGACATCGCGGGTAAAGGTGCCAAACAACTGACCTTCGACCAGATTTCGTTGGAGCAGGCTGGCCCCTACGCAGCCGAAGACGCGGACGTGACGCTGCGCTTGCACAACACGCTGCACGAAAAACTGGCCGCCATCCCAACGTTGAACAGCGTACTGACGGACATTGAAATGCCGCTGGTGCCTGTGTTGGCGCGCATTGAGCGCCAAGGCGCGCTGGTGGATGCCAAGCTGCTGGGCGTGCAGAGCGTTGAGCTGGGCGACAAAATGGTCGCGCTTGAGCGTGAGGCATTTGAGATTGCAGGCGAAGAATTCAACCTCAGCTCACCTAAGCAATTGGGGGTGATCCTGTACGAAAAGCTGGGTTTGCCGATTATCAGCAAAACCGCAAAAGGTCAGCCATCCACCGCCGAAGCCGTGCTCGCGGAGTTGGCCGAGCAAGACTTCCCGCTGCCTAAAGTGCTGATGCAGTACCGCTCGATGAGCAAGCTGAAAAGCACCTACACCGATCGCCTGCCAGAGCAAATCAACCCGCGCACAGGCCGGATTCACACGTCCTATCACCAAGCAGTCACGGCGACCGGGCGCTTGTCGTCCAGCGATCCTAACCTGCAAAACATCCCGATTCGCACGGCGGAAGGGCGTCGCATTCGTCAGGCGTTCGTGGCGCCTAAAGGCTACAAGCTGTTAGCAGCGGACTATTCGCAAATTGAATTGCGGATCATGGCCCACCTGGCCAAGGACGAAGGTTTACTGCATGCCTTCCGTAATAACCTTGACGTGCACAGCGCCACGGCTGCCGAAGTCTTCGGTGTTGAATTGGCTGACGTCACGACCGATCAGCGGCGCAGTGCCAAGGCGATCAACTTCGGCCTGATTTACGGCATGAGCGCGTTTGGCTTGGCCAAGCAGATTGGTGTCGACCGCAAACAGTCGCAGGCGTACATCGACCGCTATTTCGCACGTTATCCCGGCGTATTGGACTACATGGAGCGCACGCGGACTCAAGCAGCCGAGCAAGGTTACGTCGAGACCATTTTTGGTCGTCGCCTCTACTTGCCAGAGATCAACGCCAAAAACCCTGCGCTGCGCAAAGGTGCTGAACGCACAGCGATCAACGCGCCGATGCAAGGCACGGCAGCAGACATCATCAAGAAAGCCATGGTGTCTGTGGATAACTGGTTGAGCGCCTCTGACCTCGATGCACGCGTCATCTTGCAGGTACACGATGAATTGGTGCTGGAGGTGCGCGAAGACCTGGTGGACCAGGTACGCGACGAAGTGCGCAAGCACATGAGCGAAGCGGCCAAGCTCGACGTGCCGCTGGTGGTTGAAGTCGGCGTGGGCAACAACTGGGATCAAGCGCACTAACAGTGCGAAAAGCCTGCGGCCAATAGTCGCAGGCAATATGCCATTAGTTGTAAAGGGTATGGGCTTAGATCAAATCGTTTTTAGGCGTTTTGAACTAAATCTGCCTTCACCACTCAGATCTACTGAATGGGTGGTGAAGCCCTTCAATGCTCCTAATGTTGTGTTAAGTGTTGGCAGAATTCTGAACCCCGCCCTAGCGGTTCAGTACTTGAACCCCGAACTTCCCCCTCCCCATACGAAGTCCGGGGGTTTTTTTGCCTGCGATTTGTTACTCGCCGGTCTCTTCTTCGCCTTTATTAGGCAATTCCATCCATTTGGCGAGCACGGTGTACGCCTCTTCCAGGCCCATGCGCTTAGGGGTGGAGAACAACTGGATGGTGACGCTGTCGCCCCACTTCTTGCGAATTTCTGCCTGAATTTTGAGCAGGGTATTTTTCGCAGCGCCGTACGTCAGTTTGTCGGCTTTGGTCATCAAAATATGCATCGGCATGCCGCTGGAGACGGTCCAGTCGAGCATTAACAGGTCGAAATCGGTCATTGGATGACGAATATCCATCATCAAAATGACGCCTTTGAGACTTTCCCGGCTGCCGAAATACGCTTCAAGGTGACGCTGCCAGTGCATTTTTAGCGGGATAGGCACTTTGGCGTAGCCGTAACCCGGCAAGTCGACCAGACGACGATCTTCATCGAGCTGGAAGAAGTTGAGCAGTTGAGTACGGCCCGGCGTTTTTGAGGTTCGCGCCAGGCTGGCGTGGGTCAACGTGTTCAGGGCGCTGGATTTACCGGCGTTGGAACGCCCGGCAAAGGCGACTTCAAAGCCCTCGTCGTCAGGGCATTGATCGACTTTGGCAGCGCTGAGCATGAAGGTAGCCTGTTGGCACAGGCCGAGGATGGGGTTCTTGAGTTGCATGGGATTTCCGATGTGAGCGGCGTCAGGAATGGACGCGGCGAGCGTGTCGTTTCCGTTTCAGTGGCGCCAGTATATAATGCCGCAGATTTTGTGTGCGCTTTGTCCCAGCGTAGGATGAAGTACACGGGAGCGATAGACCTAGGTTGCGCATTAGAACGCAGCAAGCTCCCAACCCTGAAAAGGTCGTTTTATGACGAAATGGCTGCTAGCTGCCGGTATCTTGATGCCGTGAATAGCGCTCAGGCTACACAGGATCCGGAAGCCGTGTACAACCGCGTTTGTATTGCCTGCCATACTGGCCAGTTGCCAACCGAGCCGAAACCGGTCGTCGCAAAGCCTGGAGCCAGCTAGAGAGCAGGGTATGGAAGCGCTGGTGCGACACGTGCCCCAGGGTTTCAAGGCGATGCCGCCGCGTGGTTTGTGCATGGACTGCAGTGTCGAGGTTTACCGATTGATCATCGTGCGATGAATGAGTAAACCCGGCCCATAACTCTTTAACCCTTAGCCGTAGTTGGATTAGCTGATGAACAAATTACTCGTGAGTCTGCTGTTGACCTTGGGCGTCACCGGTGTTGCCCAGGCCGCAGGCACTGCTCTTGTGGGCGATGCTGCTGCCGGTCAGGCAAAAACCGTTGTGTGTGGCGCTTGTCACGGTCCAGACGGCAATAGCATGGCGCCAAACTTCCCAAAACTGGCCGGGCAAGGTGATAAATACCTGCTCAAGCAGTTGCACGAAATCAAGGACGGCAAGCGTCAGGTCCTGGAAATGACTGGCCTGCTGACCAACCTGAGCGATCAGGACCTGGCTGACATCGCGGCCTACTACTCCAGCCAGAAAAACAGCGTGGGTGCAGCTGACCCGGCACTGGTCGAGCGTGGCCAGGCGTTGTTCCGTGGTGGGGACGTCGAGAAAGGTCTGCCTTCTTGCACCGGCTGCCATTCGCCCGATGGTCAAGGCAATGCACCTGCCGGTTTCCCGCATCTGGGTGGCCAGCACGCCAGCTACATCGAGAAACAACTGACAGACTTCCGCGAAGGCGACCGTACCAACGACGGCGACGCGATGACCATGCGCACCATCGCGGCCAAGCTGAGCAACAAGGACATCAAAGCACTGGCCCAATACATTCAAGGCCTGCACTAAGGCAAAAACGGTCGGTACCGCCAGGGCTTGACGCTTTTGGCAACGTTAACGATCGTTTAATCCTTGCATGTGAGTTTAAAAGGGCAGCTTTGGCTGCCCTTTTTTATGGCATCTGCCGTTACACTACCGAACTCAAGCCAGCACGGACCTGTCTGAATACAGGTCACGTGACTGCGACCTTATTTGCCCAGGAGTAAAGCATGCGTAATCTGATCCTCAGCGCCGCTCTCGTCAGTGCCAGCCTGTTTGGCATGTCCGCTCAAGCCGCCGATGTGCCGCTTGTAGCAGGTGAAACGTACGTTGAGTTGAGCAACCCCGTTCCTGTTGCCGAACCTGGCAAGATCGAAGTCGTTGAGCTGTTTTGGTATGGCTGCCCGCATTGCTATTCGTTTGAGCCGGTGATCAATCCGTGGGCGGAAAAACTCCCTGCCGACGTGCATTTCGTGCGCATTCCAGCCATGTTCGGTGGTCCGTGGGACGCTCACGGTCAGATGTTCCTGACCCTTGAAGCGATGGGCGTTGAGAACAAGGTTCACTCAGCTGTTTTCAACGCGATTCAAAAAGAAGGCAAGCGCCTGACCGACAAAAACGACATGGCTGACTTCCTCGCGACTCAGGGCGTGGACAAAGACAAATTCCTGGCCACTTTTGACTCATTCGCCATCAAGGGCCAAATCTCAAAAGCCAAAGAACTTGCCAAGAAATACGAAGTTTCTGGCGTTCCAACCATGATCGTCGACGGCAAATATCGCTTCGACCTCGGCACTGCCGGTGGCCCGGAGCAAGCCTTGAACGTGGCCGACCAGTTGATCGCCAAAGAGCGCGCAGCCAAGGCGGCGAAGTAAGCGGCGCCCTCCCCCGTGCGGCGCTGGAAAAGCGAGCGCATTGTTGGCCTGCATGAACCGCAGGTTAACGAGGATCATCTGGCGGCCAGCGGGCTGTCGGATGATCGACGTTTGCGTTTGCTCAGCTTCAATATCCAGGTCGGTAACAGCACCCAGAGTTACCGCCACTACCTGACCCGCAGCTGGCAGCACGTGCTGCCACACAAAGGCCGGACCGGTAATCTGGACAAAATTGGCGACTTGTTGAGCGACTTCGATCTGGTCGCTCTGCAAGAAGCGGACGGTGGCAGCCACCGATCCGGCTACATCAATCAGGTTAAATACCTGGCCCAACAGGGCGAATTTCCTTACTGGTATCAGCAGCTCAATCGCAATCTTGGTCGACTGGCCCAGCACAGCAATGGTGTGCTCAGCCGTTTGCGACCTACCGCGATTGAGGATCATCCCCTGCCCGGCCCCGCTGGTCGTGGCGCTATTCTGGTACGTTTTGGCGAAGGTGCCGACG
Source organism: Pseudomonas sp. TAA207 (assembly GCF_001529285.1). Taxonomy (NCBI): domain Bacteria; kingdom Pseudomonadati; phylum Pseudomonadota; class Gammaproteobacteria; order Pseudomonadales; family Pseudomonadaceae; genus Pseudomonas; species Pseudomonas sp. TAA207. Next base: position 144,408 of record NZ_LLWJ01000072.1, read on the forward strand.
CGCTGGTCGTGGTCATGATGCATCTGGCGCTGGGTGCCAAGACCCGAACCCTGCAACTGGCCTACGTACGCGAGCTGATTGGTGGTTATCAGCACCAAGTATTGATGGGCGACATGAACACCCATGCCAGTGATCTGTTACAAACATCCCCTTTGCGGGATTTGGGTTTGCTGGCGCCACAAATGCAAGCCACCTTCCCCAGTTGGCGCCCGCAACGTTGCCTTGATCATATTTTGCTCAGCCCCAGCCTGACCCTTGAACGGGTGCAAGTGCTGGATCAGCCCATTTCAGACCATTTGCCGGTCGCGGTTGAAATCCGTTTGCCGGGCTCTATTGGTGGAGATTCACTGCCAGTGTTGAGTCCTTCCGCCAGTGAGCCCCTTGCATGACCGCCGACGACGCAAAACGCTGGAAAGAGAAGTACCTCAAAAGTATCGAGCAACAAGAAAAACTCGAACGTCGCTGGAATGCCCGCCTCGACTTACTGCGTCGCGGCTTGGTGCGCAGCACCTTGGCGGCCGAGGGCACTGACCGCACAGTCGACCAATGCATGAAAGAAATGCGCGAGGCCGTGCGCACAGACGAAATGGACGCGGCATTGGCGGCATTGATGCCGCGCCTGGAAAAAGCCGTGCTCGACTCCGAGCAGCGCCGCGAAACCCGGGTTGAGCAAATCAGTACCGCGCTCAGTACCTTGGTGACTCAGCTGCAAGCGCTACCGTTACCGCGTGAAGTCAGCAAACCGCTTAAGACATTCGCCAAGCAGCTCGACAGTCGCGTCACCCAGGCGCGTGAAATACCGCTGCTACTGGGCGAACTGAGCCAATTACAGGGCCAGGCACTGGCACCGCAACTGCACAATGCAGAACCCGCCAAACCGGGCTTGTTGCAGCGTCTGTTTGGCAGTGGCGAAGCCGATAAAGCCGTGCCAGAGCCTGTCACCGTGCAACCCCCGCAAGCGGCGGCAGCCGTCGTCGTGTCAGTGGCGAACCACGAGCCTGTCGATGAGGCGGTTGCGGTTCAAGCCGCTGCTATTGAGGTTGCTCAAGACACGGCCCCTCAACCGGTCGTGACGCCGCCTGTTGTTGAAGCGCAAGAGCCGCACAACCTCCCCTTGTCGCACGTTGACGACGACATCAAATCGCTCCCCCCCCTGGAACCCCCCTCACCTGTGCAGGCAGTTGACGTGCAGGAGGTGATGGATGCCGTTGACGATGGTGCGCAAGGCGCGCTGGAGTCAGTGGTCGCGTTGGCGCAAGCGCATATCAGCCAAACTCAAGCACCAGAAGACAGCCGTGCTGACCTTGATCAGCTTGAGCCACTTGAAGAAGACCCGACTTACGCGCTGCCAAGCACGCCCGAGCCATCCTACAGCTCGGTCGCGACCCACATCGAATCCACGTTGCTGGGGCTGTTGAGCGACCTTTCGCTGCCCGAACATCATCGACCGCAAGCCGAAGCCATGCGCAGCCGTCTTGAAAAAGGGCTTAACTGGTACGAATTGCTCCCTATCCTCGATGATCTTGCCGTGCTGATGCTGGCCATTACTGACAGCGGTCAACATGAGTTCGAGGCTTACCTCAAGCAACTCAACGAACGCCTGGAGTCGTTCCAAGGCAACCTCCAGGCCGCCAGTGAAGGCCATGCAGAAGGCCGAACGGCGGCCGATGACTTGCACACCCAAATGCGCGAGCACGTCGACGACCTGCAAAGCAGTGTGCAAGAAGCCTGCGACCTCAGCAGCCTCAAGCACATCCTTGAAAGCCGCCTGGAAGGCCTGTTGGGCACAATGGACCAGCACCAGCAACAGCGCGATGCACGCGAACAAGAAGTCGCGGCGCACCTGCAAGGGCTGGCCGAGCGTGTGGCGCACATGGAGCAGGAGGCCCTGGGCTACCGTGAACACCTTGAAGAGCAGCGCCAAAAAGCCCTGATCGACCCGCTTACCGGTTTGCCCAATCGTGCGGCCTGGGGCGAGCGTTTGGCCCATGAGGTTGAACAGTGGCAACTTCACGGCAACCTGCTGCTGGTGGCCATGCTCGACCTGGATCACTTCAAGCGCATCAATGATGGCTATGGCCATTTAGCAGGCGATAAAGTGTTGAAGATCATCGCCACGCAACTGCGCAAACGCCTGCGTCCCACAGACTTCATTGCCCGCTTTGGGGGTGAAGAGTTTGTGTTGCTGATACCCAATACCTCGATGGCCATAGGCTTGCAGTTGGTCGAGAAACTGCGCGCGGCGATTCAAGCGTGCCCATTCCACTTCAAAGGTGAGCCGGTCACCGTTACGGTGTCTATCGGTCTGGCAGCGTTCAAGCCCGGTGATCGCAGTGATCAAGTGCTTAAACGCGCCGATGAAGCGCTGTACCGAGCCAAGAACAAAGGCCGTAACTGCATAGAAACGCACCCCTCTTAAGTGATGGGCGGGCTTGTCATTGATCGACGCGAATCGCCAGTCTCAGAACCAAGGTCGCCGTTTGAGCGGCCATACGTGCCCTGTGAGCCAGCACTCGAAGGTTGCGCGTGATCCTCTGAACATCACCCTGGCGCCGGAACACTTGTGACTCTCTTGACCTCGACTACCATGTTTTTCACGCTGCGAAATGCACAACCGCTGAATGTTTGCGGATCTATCAGCGTCTCCATTAATCGCTAGACACAACAAAAACCTGTCAACTCTGACAGGTGCGACGTTCGAAAAAATCTTTCACACTGGTGTTGAAAATCGGATTCGATAAGGTGAATCCACTCGGGCAATTCGAAATTCACTTTATTCAACAATCATTAAAGAAGGCGCATGCAGATGCGAAGGTTGCCTGTGCGCGTAAAACATCCCGCTGCACTTAGACGCTGAGCACACGTAACCAACACCATGATTAAACATTGAATTTATTGAGGATACAGAGATGGAAAGTACTGTTATTCCCACTAAACCCACCGGAAAGAACGTTGAAAATGCGACAGCCAGGTTTGACTGGAACCGCCCAGATAAACCTTATGAGTTCTATCATGGAAATAATGTAAGCATCGACTATACAGACGACCTTATTCAAATAGTGGTGACGTACGCCGAACATAGATTCTGGCTAGCCGCCAGTATTCCAAACGACTACGCTGACGGCCAATACCAAGTTATAAATTCGAGAGAGTCCAGCGAAGGCAAAAAAGGCATCGTAATAGGGCGTGTTTTGGGCCAAGAGTTCTTTTCGTCTGATCATACCGGCTCGATATCATTCCAGCGTAACGAAAAATTCACCATCACCTTTTCAGCATTACACAACAAAGGTTACAACCTTCTAAATGGCTTTATTGAATTTGATTATAAAGCCCCCTAGTGAATTCATAATTAGCCACTGCGCTCTACGTCGGACCAGGCCAGCAACTAGAACGCGAGTGATTATGGCTCGATGTATAGCCACCGGTGTCGGTGATTTACCGGGGCCGGTGCGTCACCTGTCCTCCTGCTGCGCAGCCTCAGAAGCCCTGGCAGGGCTGAGATGCCGCGTTCAAGCAGCCAACCAGCGTCAGCGCGCTGGTAGTAATGCGCAAGTGGTCAACCCTCACATTGAACAGTCCCGCTGGCGAGCGGCCCCCATCATTCTAAGACGGCACATTAGAGCCAAGACCATTGGCGTAGTGCCCTTTACTCAATGAAGCTGTCGTAGTTTTCAGGCAGCCCGGTAGTTTATTGAGTCCATGAATGTAGCCTTCTTCGCTTTTTATCAATCTCAATCATTATTCCAGTCGCTCACTTGACGCTCATGAGTATGCCTACTTACCTGTAAATGGAAGCGGTGCAATGTGATTGCACCGGCTCAGCCACCCACACTGTCTTCAACCCCATAAACCGCTCAGAGTCCTGCCGGTTGTGTTAAGCAGCCCCTGACCAACAGTCCCGGGACGATTCCCGCTGTCAGTAGCGTGTACAAATTTCAAGGGAATGTTATGAAAGCGCTCATTGCTCTAGTCTCCGTACTAAGTTTTATATTAGGCAGCCTGTCTGTTCAGGCGGCCAGTCATCCCCGTACCTACACAGCAACAATAAATAAAGACGGCACCGTTTTGACTCAAACACCGCAGTGGATCGCGACGGTAGAACATACCAATCAAGAGGATTACGCAGCCCTTTACAACGTCAAGTTAATGCCCTCCGCATTTAAAAAGGCACCGGCCTATTGCAACGTTTCAACTTATGATTACTCCAGTTATGAACACACCCTTCACGGCATCGCAAAGTTATCAAGCAAGCCCACAAAAAGTGAAGTCAATGTGATTGGGCTTATGCTGGGTTTAAACCAGCCTGCCGGCGACTCATCCATGAGTTTTTATCTGGTGTGCGGCCAATAATCATTGCCTCTGTCTGCACGCGGACAGGGGCATTATGTTTGCGCTCACGGGTAACTCAGTGAGGTATGCTGGCGCGTAAATAATTGCCAGTGCTGCCCTGCCCATGAAAATCTTAGTTTCTGTCTTATCTTTCCTGCTGTTGGCCGGTTGCGCCAGCGGACCGCGCATGGACACCCGCCATCCTTCGGTCAACCATGACAGCCGTGTGCAATTTATTGTGCTGCATTACACCTCGACGTCTCTTGAGCACTCCCTCGAACTGCTGACCCACGGCCCCGTAAGCAGCCATTACCTGATTGGTGACACGCCGCCGACGCTTTACAAACTGGTGGATGAAAACCAGCGCGCCTGGCATGCGGGCGAAAGCCAATGGAAGGGCCGTACCTGGTTGAACTCAAGCTCCATCGGGATCGAAATCGTCAACAAGGGTTTCCGTGATACGCCCCAGGGTCGGGTTTGGTATCCGTACACCGAAGGTCAAATTCAAGCCTTGATCGTCTTGCTCAAAGACATCTCCACGCGCTACAAAATTGACCCGCATAACATCATTGGTCACAGCGATATTGCTCCGCTGCGCAAACTTGATCCGGGACCGCTGTTCCCGTGGCAACGACTGGCACAAGCCGGTTTTGGCGTTTGGCCAAATGCGCAAGCCGTCGCCCGCGAGCAAGCGCTGTATGCCAATCAATTGCCGAGCATCACCTGGTTTCAACAACAGTTAGCGTTACTGGGTTACGAAACCCCGCAAACCGGTGAGCTTGACGTCGCTACACGGCACGTATTGGCTGCGTTTCAAATGCATTTTCGCCCCACCCGTTTCGATGGCACCCCGGATGCCGAAAGTGCAGCTATTTTGAAGGTGTTAAACACCGCCAAATAACAGCAGTGAAAGCCCCAGCCACCGTCAGCACGTTATCAGGAGCAAGGATTGGTGCCAGGACGCAGAACGCCGCGCACATTTATCAAGCGTGTACGTAACCGGCTGTATCGCCCTTGGTCGCTGGCGATTGTCGCGACGTTACTCAGTGCCAGCTTTTTATTGGCGCTGAGTGTCCCCGTCGTCATGCAGCAAGTGCACCAGCGTGAGCGCGAACGGATGAGTGTGGATGGCGAGCGCTTGCTTGAACGGCTCGAACAGTTGTTCACCCAGCTTCGCAGAGGGCTGGACGACTTGAACAAGCAACCGCTGCGCGAATGCAGCCCGTTGATGACCTCGCAGCTGCAAAAGACCAGCTTCAAGTACCGCTTCATTTATGAAGCCATCTTCTATGACGGCACGCAGGTCTGCTCCAACTGGCCTGCGAACCTCAGCCTGACGCCTTCGCCGGGCCGTGAGCCCGATATCAAAGGGCCGGTCTATCGCTATTGGCTGAACACCGCTGAACAACCCGACGACAACCTGGCCGGCTTGATGCTGGGCCGTGGCGACTTCGAGGTGACGACATCTCGCGGGCATTTGAGTGATGCGGTCGATCTGCCGCCCGGCGGGAGCTTGCTGGTGGTGGTCGATGATGATCAGCGGGCGCTGCCGGTGTTGGGGCAAGCACAGGATTGGCCGCCCAGCCCCGGTTGGCCGCCGAGCGATGGAGAGGTGGTCGTCACTGACTATCGCGTGCTCTATCGCTTGCCCACCGACAATTCAGATTACCAATTGGTGTTGAGCATGCCGCGTGCCGACACCTCGCAGTACCTGTCGCAGCTGGGGTGGATGTTGCCAGGCATTCTATTGATCGCCCTGTGCCTGGGCGCGCTGGCCTTGCATATGGCACGCCAGCGTCAATCCTTGGGCGGGGAGTTGCAGGGCGCTCTGCGCCGGGGCGAATTCACGGTGCATTATCAGCCCATTGTTGACCTCAACACGCGCCAGTGCGTGGGCGCAGAAGCGCTGATTCGCTGGCGGCATGCGGATGGCACGATGACCAGCCCCGAGCTGTTTATTCCCGTGGCCGAAAGCACCGGGCAGATCCGCCAGCTGACCGATTTCGTCCTGCAACGCACACTGGAACAACTCGGCCCGCTGTTAAGGGCCAACCCGCAGCTGTATGTGTCCATCAACCTGTCAGCGTGCGACGTGATGGTCCCGCGCATCGGCAAGGTGGTAGCGCGCTTGCTGGCCCTGCATGACGTGGCGCCCCGACAGATCGCGTTTGAAGTCACTGAGCGCGGCATGGTTGATGTAGAAATCGCAAAGCTCAAGCTTCAGGCCCTGCGAGACGAAGGGCACCGGATTCTCATTGATGACTTTGGCACCGGTTACAGCAGCCTGGCTTACCTGCAAACCTTGCCGGTGGACTGCCTGAAGATCGACAAGGCGTTTATTGATGCGCTGGGTTATGACGCGGCCAGCAGCGGAGTGGCGCCGCACATTATTCGCATGGCGCACGCACTGAACCTGACAGTGATTGCCGAAGGGATTGAGCACGAGTACCAGGCACAATTGCTGCGCAGTGAGGGCGTGCGCTATGGCCAAGGCTGGCTGTTCGACAAACCGTTGAACGCCCACCAATTTCGCGAGCGCATCACCGGCGGGCGCCGACAAGGCCCACGCCGCGCAGAAGATCAGGTGTGAGCCACGCCTATAACGGCAGCGCCATATAAAACTGCGTCCCCTGAGCAGGACGCGAGTACACGCCGATTCGTCCGCCGTGCAGCTGCACAATTTCCTTGCACAAGGCCAGGCCAAGGCCCGCGCCGCCCTTTTTGCGTCCTACTTGCACGAAGGGCTCGAAGATCCGGCCTTGCTGGCTGTACGCGATGCCTTCGCCATTGTCCTCAACGCTGATGATCACGCGTTCGCCATGACGCCGGGCCTGCAAGCGAATTTGCCCACCAATCGCGGTGTGGCGCAGGGCGTTATCCATCAAATTGTCCAGAACGCGTTCAAGCTGGGCCTGATCGGCATTCAAGCGCGGCAATGGCGGTTGCAGGTCAATCAGGATCTCGACATCTTTTGCCACCGCCCGATCAGCGAAGCGTGCGCGCGCCTGTTCGAGCATTTCTTGCAGGTCGCAAGGTGCCAACGTCAGTTTTTGCATGCCGTTCTGGTAACGAGAAAAATTCAGCAGGTCGTTAATCAGCTGCATCAGCCGCTGCATTTCTTCGTTGACCGTGTTGAGCAAGTCGGTTTCGCGCGATTGCGGGTCAAAGCGCGCCCGCTCCATAAACAGCCCGAATGCCATGTGCATACCGGTGACCGGCGTGCGCAGTTCGTGAGAGGCGCGCAACACAAACTCACTGCGCACGCGCTCAAATGCGCGCTGCTCGGTCACGTCATGCAGCACCATGACCGCACCCAGAATCGGCCCTTTGGGTTGACTGACCGGGGTCAGGCTATACGTCAACAAGCGCGTTTCACCTTCGATATCCACGCTCAGGTCCTCGGGCAAACGCTCCAGGCTCCCACCGCGCAAGACCGTCAGCAGTTGTTGATCGAGTTCGGGCCGTTGCAAGGCTTCACCCAATGTCTGTCCCAACCGCGCTTCGTCCCAGCCCAACTGGCGCTGTGCCACTGGGTTCAAGTGTTCGAGGCGACCTTGTTGATCAATCATCAGCAAGCCGTCATCAATACTGTCGAGCACGGCCTGCAAGCGTTGCTGACCGGCGAGCAACTCGTCCACGTTGGTGGCCTGATGCTGGCGCAACGCTTCGGCCATAATGCCGAAACGCCGCGTCAGCAGGTTCATTTCGGTGGCCGAGGAGAGCGGCAACACCACTTCAAAGTTACCTTTGCCAATGTTGTCCGCCGCTTTGGCCAGCGCCTCGATGGGGGCGCCAAAACGTCGGGCAATACCGTGCGCCGTGATAAAGCCAATGATCAATACCGCAACACCCACCAGGCCCAGCACCGTCGCAATCACCAGTGCCCGGTCGCGTGCCTGGGCTTGGGCATGGTTGATGCTTTCCAGCGCTTTACGATGCTCATCAATCAGCCCGTTACGCAACGCATTGAAACGTGTGGTGAGATCGTTGTCGTTGCTGAGGTTGATACCCCTGTGATGCGGCTGGTTAAAGGCCTCTAAAAAGCTTTGGTAGTCGGCCCGCGCCCGGATAAAACCGCTGGGCAGATTGTTTTTTTGTTCATGCGCAATGCCTTCTTCGAGCAACTTCATGTACTGCTCGGACGAGGCTTTGAGCGCCACTGTGTCAGGCTCGTTGTGCAACATCAGAATCAATTGGTCGCCCAACGTCTGGCGCAACTTCAAACCCAGATCAAGGGTGATGAAGTTGTTGCGGATCAAGGCTTCCTGGGTTTTAGCCATTTGCATCACGCCGAATACGCCGAGCACCAATCCCATCAGCGCGACCGTGATCAGCGCTGAGATGCTCAGAAACAGGCGTGTTCGCAGCTTGATAGCGAGTTTCATCGCGGCCTGCTCACAAGTTGTACTGCTTGCGTTTGCGATACAGCGTGGACGCGTCAATGCCCAGGGTTTTGGCCGCTTGGTCGAGGGTGTCACTGGTGGCCAGCACGGCGCCGATGTGTGCCTTCTCCAACTGGTCGAGACTTAACGCTGCACCAATGCGCGGGGCGTTCGGGATGGTTTGCTCGGCCATGCCCAAGTGGCTCACCTCAACCACTTCCTGCGGGCAAATAATGCTCGCGCGCTCCACCACGTTGCGCAGTTCACGAATGTTGCCCGGCCAACGGTAGTTCGCCAGCGCCAAGCGGGCTTCTTCGCTGAAGCCGCGGGCAGGGCGTGCATACTCTTTAACGAAACGTGCAAGAAAGCGGTCCGCCAGCGTGAGGATGTCTTCGCTGCGCTCACGCAACGGTGGCAAGTGCAAAGTGATGACGTTCAGGCGGTAGAGCAAGTCTTCACGGAAGCGGCCATCGCGCACCATGTCTTCAAGGTTGAGGTTGGTGGCCGCCAGAATGCGCACATCGGCGCGGCGCGTCACGGGGTCGCCCACGCGTTCGTATTCTTTGTCCTGAATAAATCGCAGCAGCTTTGGCTGCAAAGCCAGCGGGAAATCACCGATTTCGTCGAGGAACAACGTACCTCCATCGGCCTGGTTAACCCGGCCCAGGGTACTTTCACTAGCCCCGGTGAACGCACCTTTGGTGTGACCGAACAGCTCGCTTTCCATCAGCTCGGCGGTTAAGGAGGGGCAGTTAATCGTCACACAGGACTTTTTCGCCCGTTTGCTCCAACCATGAATTGCCCGGGCGAGTTCACCCTTACCGGTGCCGGACTCACCCAGAATCAGGATGTTGGCATCCGTGCCAGCCACTTGGCGGGCTGTCTCCAGTACCACCATCATCGCCGGACTATGAGAATCAAGGCCGTCCTTGGGCTTACGCACTTCACCCTCAAGGGCTTCGAGGCGAGCGGACAGTTGGCGCACTTCCAGTTGCTTGGCCGTGGCCAGTCGCAGTTGATCCGGGCTGCACGGTTTGACCAGATAGTCGGCGGCGCCTGCCTGAATCGCGTCCACGGCCGTGTCGACCGCAGAGTGGGCGGTCACAATCACCACACGCATCCACGGCGCTTGAATACGCATTTGGGCCAACACATCCAGGCCATTGTCTTCGCCCAGGCGCAGGTCCAAAAAGCACACATCGAATACTTGGCGCTGCAACAGGGCATCGGCTTGAGCGGCACTGTTAGCGGTGGCGACGGTGTAACCCTCGTCTTCGAGGCAATAGCGGAATGTACGCAGGATGGCGGACTCATCGTCGACCAGCAGAATGCGGCCTTGGTGCTCTTTGGCAGATTCCATTTCCTACGTTCCTTAATGAGTGATGTTGGTTAGTGTCGGAATAATCGGGCAAGTTGCATGATTTTTCACGATTCATTAAGAGGCTAGCAGGGTAGCCACTTGCCTGCATGCTGTAACTGTCTGATTTAACACTATTTAGAGCCGATTTGATTCGACGTTTGCTGGGCAAAACAGTTCTGTTTTTTGCCCCCTCTATAAAAGAACGGTTAGAGGTCTTGGCCAATCGTGCAGAACGCCCGACGCTTGAAGAGTCCATCGTGCAGGATGCGTGTAGAGCTGTACTCACGCCAGCTATAAACCATTGATTTATATGGCTTTTATTAAGGATCACGACTTGGCATGCCACCTGCAATAACTCATGTAACCCAGTCATTCAGCGCTAACGGGCTGAAGGCAAATCCAACAATGACCACCGAGTGGCAGGAGTCTGAGCATGAATCGTCAAGGTTTCCCCCGCATTCGCCTTACTTCGCTGCACCTTCAACAAGGTCTGTTCGCCAGCCTCGCGTTGTTGGTGACATTGATCGGTGGTCAGCAACTTGTGCGTTTTGAACAGGCACCACAGCCGGTTCAGACCGTATTGCATCAAGCCGCCCCGCAAACACACTTCAGTGCGATCAGCTCAAACAATCAGGCGACCAACGGCTATGCGCTGGCGGCTGCCGATGACACGCAAATCGCATCTTCAGACGTGCCGCAGGAACGTTGGGTGTTTTAAGTGTTCACAACCTTGAGGCCCTTGCAGGGCGTTAAGACGCAGCAGTGGCATCACCACGCTTTCCCACAGTAATAAGGAGAATCACCATGTTGAGTTGGGCAATTACCTTCCTGATTATCGCCATCATCGCAGCCGTTCTGGGCTTTGGTGGTATCGCGGGCACCGCCACCGGTATCGCCAAGATTCTCTTTGTCGTCTTCCTGGTGATGTTCGTTGTGTCGTTCATCTTTGGCCGCCGTGGTCGAGGGTAACCATGTTTAGCCGATCCTTTAAGGCCATGGCTGCTGCCCTGTTGATGGGCAGCAGTGCCATGGCGCTGGCCGCAAACGATGGCCAGGCGCGTGTCAACGAACTGTTAAACGATGCTGATTATCGTGATGCCTGGCAAAAAGTGGTCAAAAAAGAAGATCGCTTGCCTGAGTGGGTGATGAACCTGTCGGGCAGTGCCGAACAGATGAACGCAGTCACTGAAGATGACGATCAGTATTTGGTCGGCCCCTTGTGCGAAACCGCTCAGACCTGTTTGAACAAACGCCTGATCGTTGCCGTAAGCCTGGACAAGAAGCACGCCTACGCCATGTTGGTCGAAGTCCCGGCAGGTTTGCCGGCCGACAAGTCGCCAACACGTCATGCCGATTACCGATTCTTGGGCCAACCTGATGAAGGTATGAAAGCGCTGCTCGAAGAACAATTGAAGAAAGACCCTAACTGGTACTGATCATTTGGGCAGTTTCTTCAGCTGTTAAACACCAAAAAAACCAAGCCATTGCCTTGGTTTTTTTGGGTCTTAAAAAAGGTTTTTTTAGTCGTAAAACCTTATCACTGCTCATTTTTTTAAAAACAAATGTGGCTCGGATGGCCCCTGAGAACGTCGACCATCTATCGACTAATAGCAAAATGATTTCTTCTCTCTATTCGATTTGTGTTGTCGGATATTTCTGAGTGCTGGACGTGATTTACAACGTCCCGCCTGCGGCAAAAAGACCTTGAAACAGCCGGTCTGCGGCGCTTATGTCGTCTATTCTGTGACTTTGATACCCCGTGAATTTGAGCTCTTGTCGGACAATATCCATGCCGATTCGGCATAGGGTAGGCGTTTACGGCATTAGACGGCTTCCTCTTGCATGGGAATAGTTGCGCCTTTTTTCGCCTGCCAAAGAGCCTCTCTGGCTCGATTTGGGCGACCTTCTACGGGGGCAGAGGTTGTAGAATTCAGCGCTTCAAAGCGCTCTAGTCTGAGCCTCTTCCCGAGTCCACTTGAAGTAAGGGTAATGACATGAAGAAGGCAAAACTTAGCCTCGCCTGGCAGATCCTAATCGGTCTGGTCCTGGGTATTGCAATCGGCGCGCTGCTTAACCATTTCAGTGCTGAAAAGGCCTGGTGGATCAGTAACGTCTTGCAACCCGCTGGCGATATCTTTATCCGTCTGATCAAGATGATCGTAATCCCAATCGTGATTTCCTCACTGGTTGTCGGGATTGCAGGCGTGGGAGATGCGAAGAAACTTGGTCGCATCGGTCTTAAAACCATCATTTACTTCGAGGTGGTGACCACCATCGCGATCCTGGTAGGCCTGGTGCTGGCCAACGTGTTCCATCCCGGCGCCGGGATCGACATGAGCACGCTGGGCACGGTTGATATTTCTAAATATCAGGCCACTGCCGCAGAAGTTCAGCATGAACATGCGTTCATCGAAACCATCCTCAACCTGATTCCATCCAACATCTTCGCAGCCATGGCTCGCGGTGAGATGCTGCCGATCATCTTCTTCTCGGTACTGTTTGGCCTCGGTTTGTCGAGCCTGAACGCCGAACTGCGCGACCCGCTGGTGAAAACCTTCCAGGGCGTGTCCGAGTCGATGTTCAAAGTGACTCACATGATCATGAACTACGCGCCAATCGGTGTGTTTGCGCTGATCGCCGTGACCGTCGCCAACTTCGGTTTTGCTTCGCTGGTGCCGTTGGCCAAGCTGGTGATACTGGTTTACGCCGCCATCTTGTTCTTCGCCTTTGCGGTACTGGGCCTGATCGCCAAGCTGTTTGGCTTCTCCGTGATCAAGCTGATGCGCATCTTCAAAGATGAGCTGGTACTGGCTTACTCCACCGCCAGCTCCGAAACCGTGCTGCCGCGCGTGATCGAGAAGATGGAAGCGTACGGCGCGCCAAAAGCTATTTGCAGCTTCGTGGTGCCGACCGGTTACTCGTTCAACCTTGATGGCTCGACCCTGTACCAGAGCATCGCGGCGATCTTTATTGCCCAGCTGTATGGCATCGACTTGTCGATCAGCCAGCAACTGCTGCTGGTATTGACCTTGATGGTCACCTCCAAAGGCATCGCCGGTGTACCGGGCGTGTCCTTCGTGGTACTGCTGGCCACCCTGGGCAGCGTCGGCATCCCACTGGAAGGTTTGGCCTTCATCGCGGGTGTTGACCGTGTGATGGACATGGCACGTACCGCGCTGAACGTCATTGGTAACGCCTTGGCGGTACTGGTGATTTCCCGTTGGGAAGGCATGTACGACGACGCCAAAGGCGAGCGCTACTGGAACTCGCTGCCGCACTGGCGCAGCAAGGAAGCCCTGCCAAAAGGCGAGTAATCGCCCCCCGCACGCTTCGCCCCCCAAACCCCGGACTTGTCCGGGGTTTGTTGTTTCTGGGGGTTGGCCGCTATCATTCGCGGCATCTTTAAGGAGTTCTTTCGATGCTTAACGGCCTATGGCTCAGCTTTTTCGTGGTCGCGGCCGTGTCGGCGCTTGCCCAATGGCTGGTGGGGGGCAACGCCGGGATCTTTGCGGCGATTGTGGAAAGCATCTTCGCCATGGCCAAGCTGTCGGTTGAGGTGATGATCCTGCTGTTCGGCACGCTGACCTTATGGCTGGGTTTTTTGCGCATCGCCGAAAAAGCCGGGATCGTGGATTGGCTGGGCAAGGCGCTGGGCCCGCTGTTTAAACGCTTGATGCCTGAAGTGCCGCCCGGTCATCCGGCATTGGGGTTTATCACCCTCAACTTTGCCGCCAACGGTCTGGGCCTGGACAACGCCGCCACTCCCATTGGCCTTAAGGCGATGCGGGCACTGCAAGAGCTCAACCCCAACCCGACCAGCGCCAGTAACGCGCAAATCCTGTTTCTGGTGCTCAATGCCTCCTCGTTGACCCTGTTACCCGTCACCATCTTCATGTACCGCGCTCAGCAGGGCGCTGCTGACCCGACGCTGGTCTTCCTGCCGATCTTGCTGGCGACCAGCGCTTCAACGCTCGTAGGGCTGCTCTCAGTGGCCTTCATGCAGCGTTTGCGGCTATGGGACCCGGTGGTCTTGGCGTACTTGCTGCCCGGCGCGCTGATACTGGGCGGCTTTATGGCATTGCTGGCGGGTTTGTCAGCGACGGCATTGGCCAGTTTGTCGTCGATCCTCGGCAATTTGACCCTGTTCGGGCTGATCATGCTGTTTCTGGTGATTGGCGCGCTGCGTAAGGTCAAGGTCTACGAAGCGTTTGTCGAAGGCGCCAAAGAAGGCTTCGACGTGGCCAAAACCTTGCTGCCTTATCTGGTGGCGATGTTGTGCGCGGTGGGCGTGCTACGGGCGTCGGGGGCTTTGGATTTTGGCCTGGACGGCATTCGCCATGCGGTCCAATGGTTGGGCTGGGACACGCGCTTTGTCGACGCCTTGCCGACGGCGATGGTTAAACCGTTCTCAGGCAGTGCCGCACGGGCCTTGCTGATCGAAACCATGCAAAACCAAGGTGTGGACAGCTTCGCGGCGTTAGTGGCGGCAACTGTGCAGGGCAGCACTGAGACGACGTTCTATGTGCTGGCGGTGTACTTTGGCGCCGTGGGCATCCAACGCGCCCGTCACGCGGTAGGCTGCGCGTTATTAGCGGAGTTCTCAGGCGTAGTCGCTGCCATTGCCGTGTGTTACTGGTTCTTCGGTTAACGAACCCGTACTCAGGCTTTGCGATCGCTGCGCAATCGGACGCAGCCTGCGCCAGCGGCTACGCAATCGCGTACCTCGCCTACAACGTGGGGTTAGCGCTGTGCCTGGCCTTGTTGCAGCACCCATTGCACAACCTGCGGCATCAGCACGTCGCTCGCTTGGCCAAAACCTGCAACAACCCCCGGTACCAGCGGGTTGTTGAGCGGCTGACGCACGTCAAAGCGTTTGGAGGCAATCACCCGCTGGTCGCTGGTGCGCACCAGCCGCGCGTTGTACTGCACCAGCACCTGCGGGTTTTTGCCGTTGTAGTGGGTCTGAAACGCCAACAATTCCCCACCCAGTTCGTAATCGGCCTGCAGGTTGCTGTCGTCTGTGCTCAGGCCCTGAATGCGGCCGTCCTGCAAGAACGCATCCAGCAAGCGATTGCGCAGCAAGACCGGTGCCGGGTCGCTCCAACGCGCACCTTTGTAGTTGCTGATCAAGTTGCCTTCGGGCACCACGGCAATGTTCTGGCTGTTCAGCGCATTGCTCGCCATCGGCTTGTCGAGGCGCAGCGACCAGTTCACTGGCGCGCTGTGGCTGGCAGCCATCGGGGTTTGCGCATACGGCAACCAATACACATCCACCTGCTCGGGCTTGGGCAGGATCGAGCAGGCGCTGAGCAGGCTCAGGCTCGCCGCCAATACGATTGAACCGGCCAGGCGATAAGTACGACTCATGGCGTGAATTCCTTGTTCTGTTCGCGGCCCAGCAAGTAACCGCTTGGATTGGCTTCCAGACGCCGCGATATCGAGCGCAGCGTGCTCAGGGTTTCACGCAGCTCATTGACCGCCGGGCCGAGCTGATTGAGCCCCTGCATGCCACTGTTCAATGATTCCTGATTATTGTTGAGCAAGGTGTTGATGGTGGCCGCGCTGTGTTCCAGCGACTGCATCGCTTGCTCGGCACTGCCGAACATCTGTTTGCCCTGGGTACTCAACAGCCCATTGGCGTTACGCATCAGCGCCGTGGTTTGTTCGAGCGTGATGCTGGCTTGTTTGCCCACTTGAGCCAGTTGCTTAAGGGTCTGGGAAATATCCCCGCGCTGACTGGCAATGGCCGTCGTGGTTTGTTCAAGGTTGTCGAGGGTCTTGCCCACGCGGTCGACGTTATCGGGTGAGAACAGGCGATTGGCGTTGTGCAGCAGCATGTTGACGTTGGCCATCACGTCGGAGCCGTCTGTCAGCAGGCGGGCAATCGGGGAGGGCGAGGCCACGATTTCGGGCAGTTTGCCGTCTTTACCCTTGAGCGGCGGGCTGTTGGGGTCGCCGCCGCTGAGCTGAATGATCGAGGTGCCGGTCACGCCGGTCAGAGCCAGCTTGGCCTTGGTATCGACCTTGACCGGTGTGTTGGCCGCCAGACGGATGCGCGCCAGTACCCGGCGCGGGTCTTTGTCGTCGAGCCGCAGTTCGATCACATCACCGACCTTGATGCCGTTGTACTGCACCGAACTGCCCTTGGACAAACCGCTGACGGCTTCGTTGAACACCACTTCGTAATCCTTGAAAGTGCTGTCCATGCTGGCTTTGGCCAGCCACAGGCCAAACAACATGGCCCCCACGATAACCAACACGCTGAACAAGCCAATCAATACATGATGGGCGCGGGTTTCCATGTCATTGCTCCTTACGCTGGGTTGCCGCTTCATACGCGGCGCGGCCACGGGGGCCATGGAAATACTCATGAATCCACGGGTCGTCGTAATCTTCGACCTGCTTGATCGGTTCGGCCACCAACACGCGTTTTTGCGACAACACCGCCACGCGGTCAGTGATGGTGTACAGCGTGTCGAGGTCGTGGGTGACCAAAAACACGCTCAATCCCAGCGCATCGCGCAAGGTCAAAATCAGTTGATCGAACGCGGCGGCGCCAATCGGGTCAAGCCCGGCGGTGGGTTCGTCCAGAAACAGAATGTCCGGGTCCAGTGCCAATGCGCGGGCCAGCGCTGCGCGCTTGACCATGCCGCCCGACAGCGAAGAGGGGTATTTGTCGGCCGAAGACAGCGGCAAACCGGCCAGGGCCAGCTTGACCAGCGCCAGGTGTTCGGCGTCCGGGCGGCTCAGGCCCGCGTGTTCAATCAGGGGCAGGGCGATGTTTTCAGTCACCGTGAGTGACGAAAACAGCGCACCTTTCTGGAACAACACGCCAAAACGTCTCTCGATCAGCGAGCGCTTTTCTTCAGGCAAGCTCAGCAGGTCCTGACCGAAAACCCTGACCTCGCCTTCGGTGGGTCGACGCAAGCCCACAATACTGCGCAACAGCACGGATTTACCGGTGCCGGAGCCGCCCACCACGCCCAGAATTTCGCCTTTGTACACATCCAGGTCGAGGTTTTCGTGCACGGTCTGGCTGCCAAAGCGATTGCACAGGCCGCGCACTTCAATCACCGCCTCGCGGTTTTTTTGCACAGACGCACTCACCAGCCCATCTCCATGAAGAACAACGCCGCCACCGCATCAAGCACGATAACGATAAAGATCGATTGCACCACGCTGGACGTGGTGTGCGCGCCCACGGACTCTGCACTGCCAGTGACTTTGAAGCCCTCAAGGCAACCGACCGCAGCGATCAGAAAGGCGAAAAACGGCGCTTTGACCATGCCCACCAAAAAGTGCTGCACGCCGATGTCCGAGTGCAGCAGCGAAATGAACATGTCCGGTGAAATGCCCAACGAAATAATGCACACCATCGCGCCACCCAAAATGCCCGCCATCATGGCCAGGAAGGTCAACAGCGGCAGGGCGATCAGCAGCGCGAGCACCCGTGGCAGCACCAACAAGTCCATCGGGTCGAGGCCCAGGGTGCGAATGGCGTCGATTTCTTCGTTGGCTTTCATCGAACCGATCTGTGCGGTAAATGCACTGGCGGTACGGCCTGCGAGCAGGATGGCGGTCAGCAACACGCCAAATTCACGCAGGAAGGAAAAGGCCACCAGATCGACGGTGAAAATCCCCGCGCCGAAGTTGGCCAGCACCGTAGCCCCGAGAAACGCCACCACCGCGCCGACCATGAACGTCAGCAGCACCACAATCGGGGCGGCGTTCAACCCGATTTGCTCGATGTGCGCCACCACCGGAGTGATGCGCCATTGTGTGGGCCGAAAAAAGTTGCGCGTCAGGGTTTGCAGGATCAAACCAATGAAACCCAGCAGTTGCAGGCAGTCTTGCCACAGCTTGTCGACGGCGCAACCAATACGGCTGAGTACCTGAATGCCGGTGTTTTGCTCGGGTTCTTTGACCGGCACGCAAAAGTCGCGCATCGAGGAATAAACCGTTTGCAGCAAGGCGCGGTCGGCGGCAGGCAGCTTGGGCGTGGTCTCGGCCAACTGGCTGACACGTTCCGAGCCTAGCAACTCCACCAGCAGCGAAGCACCGGCCGTATCAAGGCGGGTGACATCATTGAGATCAACCTGAGTGCTGTCGTCGTATTTACCCGCCAACTGGTCGGTCAGTTGTTTGAGGCGCGCATAATTGGCCAGCGTCCATTCGCCACTGATGTGCAGCTTGGCCGCAGTGCTTGAAGTGTCTAATTTGGCGTCGCCAGCCTTAGCAGTAATGATCGTCAGCTCCAAGCTCGGTTCGCGAATACGCAGACCATAGGTAATAGCACAATTGCGTCAGTTTGCCTGACTCGATGCTGAAGAGGATTGATCTGCGTCGGTTACCCGAAAGCGCAACACGCCAATCATTTGCCCGTCTTCGGTCAGCACCCGCACTTGCCAGCGGCCCACCGGGTTGGGCGGGAAGTTCTGTTTATGGGTCCAGGCGCGGTAACCCTCTTTGCGACCGCCCTTGATGTCCAGCGCGATGCGGTCCACTTCCTGGCCATTGAGTTGCCACACGTGATAGATCCGCTCGTTTAGGCCGCGCGGGGCATTGATCGAGGTGTAGGCATACAGGCCACGCGCGCGCAGTTCATTGACGCTGATGTGCTTGATGCTCTCACCGGGCGTGCGGTCTTGCAGTTGTGGGGTAACTGCCACCTCGGTCATCCACAGCGTGGCGGGCGGCACCCATGAACGCAGCCACCAGCCGGTGCCGCCGAGTGCGAGTACGATCAGCGGCAATATCAGCCAGCCACGCAGGGTTTTGAGCGGCAAGCTCACGGCCAGGCTAGGAATGGACAAGAGCACGGCGGTGCCCAACGCCAGTTTGTAGCTCTGGGAAGTGGTGAGGTTGAGGATGATCGGCAGCGCGGTCAGCAGCGCAGCAAACAGCGCAAGGGTGTGCAGCGCCAGATACAGCCAGCGCTTGGGCGCCAGCCATTTGTAATACAGCGGGTCGGTAATCGTCACCAGTGCCGTGGCGCCGAGCAACCCGGTAAACACCAATTGGCCGCTGTTCCAGGTGGTGGTGATGAAGAAAAACGGCAACACGAAAAACAGACTTTCCTGATGAATCATCTGCGTGGCGTAACGCAGCAGCGGCGGCGGGATTTCGCGTTTGAACACCCGCGTAAACAGCTGGGTGAAGGTGTTTTCCAGCATCAGCCAGACCCAACTGACCAACAGGATGACCGCGATCCAGCGGGCCATGCCTTGCTGGCGGTCCACCAGAATGAAACTGCCCACACCCGAGCAGAAACCAAACAGCGCGATCAGCCCTGGATAGCGCTTCATCAACTCAAGGATGCGCTGTACGTAGTGGTTCCAGTTTGGCATTCGGCGGTTCACATTCTGTGTAGGAAAAAACCTCAGCAGAATAGCGTTTTAAGGCTGTCGCGTCCGCGACTACTGATATCTGACGGGCGAATCTCCGCGTAGGCACTGGCGCAGGCTGCGCCAGTGCCTACAAAGCTTCGTCAGATTAGCGAACGTTGCTTTCGAAACGGCTCACGCCCGGCAGCTCCAGCACCAGTTCATCCCCGATATTCAGCGGGCCAACGCCCACCGGGGTGCCGGTCATGATCACGTCGCCGGCTTGCAGCGAAAAGCAGGCCGCCATGTGCTGAATCATCGGCACAATCTTGTTGAGCATCAGGGCGCTGTTGCCGTCCTGACGCACTTCACCGTTGATGGTCAGGCGGATGCCGATGTCTTCCAGATCAGGGAAGGTGCAGCTCGGTACAAACGGCGCCAGCACGCAGGCGCCGTCGAACGACTTGGCGATTTCCCACGGCAGGCCTTTGCTTTTCAGCTCGGCTTGCTTGTCGCGCAGGGTCAGATCCAGGCCCGGCGCGAAACCGGAGATGGCGTCCAGTACTTCTTCGGCGCTTGGGTTGTTGGACAACGGCTTGCCGATCAGCACCGAAATTTCGGCTTCGTAATGCACCGAACCGCGCTCGGCCGGGATGGCGAAACCGCCTTCAAGCGCCACCACACAACTGCCGGGCTTGATAAACAACAAAGGTTCAGTAGGGATCGGGTTATCCAGCTCTTTGGCGTGCTCGGCGTAGTTACGTCCGATGCACACCACTTTGCCGATAGGAAAGTGAATCCGGGTACCGTCGAGATACTGGTGCTGATAGCTCATTGACCGACTCCGCTGTTGGATGCTGTTTCTTGAGTCGCTGGCGCAGGTTGCGATGGGGGTTGCCAGGCCATCGAGGGAACGGATGGCTTCGCCAGCCTTCGCAGCCTGCGGCAGCGACTACACCTTCATGGCTTAAATCGCAAAAATCTTGCCGGGGTTCATGATGCCGTTCGGGTCGAACGCGGCCTTGATCGCCTTCATGTACTCGATCTCCACCGGCGAGCGGCTGTAGGTCAGATAGTCACGTTTGGTCATGCCCACACCGTGTTCGGCCGAGATCGAACCGTTGTATTTCTCAACCGTCTCAAATACCCACTTGTTCACCGTCGCGCACTTGGCAAAAAATTCGTCCTTGCTCAGGTTTTCAGGCTTGAGGATGTTCAAGTGCAGGTTGCCGTCGCCGATGTGACCGAACCAGACGATTTCGAAATCGGGGTAGTGTTCGCCGACAATCGCGTCAATTTCTTTCAAAAAGGCCGGGACTTTCGACACAGTGACCGAAATGTCGTTTTTGTACGGCGTCCAGTGGGAAATGGTTTCGGAGATGTACTCGCGCAGTTTCCACAGGTTTTGCAGTTGGGTTTCGCTCTGGCTCATCACGCCGTCCAGCACCCAGCCTTGTTCCATGCAGTGCTCGAAGGTTTCCAGCGCCGCGTTGGCCACCTCTTCAGTGCTCGCTTCAAACTCCAGCAACGCGTAGAACGGACAGTCGGTTTCGAACGCGGCAGGCACATCGCCACGCGCCATGACTTTGGCCAACGCTTTGTCAGAGAAAAACTCGAACGCGGTCAGATCCAGCTTGTTTTGGAAGGCGTGCAGTACCGGCATGATCGAGTCAAAGTCGGCCGTGCCGAGCACCATCGCCGTCAGGTTTTTCGGCGCACGGTCCAGGCGCATGGTGGCTTCGACCACAAAGCCCAGCGTGCCTTCAGCCCCGATAAACAGTTGACGCATGTCGTAGCCGGTGGCGTTTTTGATCAGGTCTTTGTTCAGCTCCAGCACGTCGCCCTTGCCCGTGACGACTTTCATGCCCGCCACCCAGTTACGGGTCATGCCGTAGCGAATCACCTTGATCCCGCCCGCATTGGTACCGATGTTTCCGCCAATTTGGCTGGAACCCGCCGACGCGAAATCCACCGGGTAGTACAGGCCATGGTCTTGCGCGAGGTTTTGCAGGTGTTGAGTCACAACCCCCGGCTGGCAGACCACGGTGCGATCAGTCAGGTTGATGTCCAGCACCTGGTTCATGTAGTCGAATGACACCACCACTTCGCCATTGGCCGCCACGGCGGCTGCCGACAAACCGGTGCGCCCGCCTGAAGGCACCAATGCCACGTTGTGCGCGTTGGCCCACAGCACAATGGCCTGCACTTGCTCAGTGGTTTTGGGGAACACAATGGCCACGGGGGCCGGGGCGAAATGCTTGGTCCAGTCCTTGCCATAAGCATTGAGGGAATCGGCGTCGGTCAGAACCTTGCCAGGCTCTACCAGGGTCTTTAGCTCATCAATTACGGCAGGATGGGTCATCAACAGAACTCTCGAACAATTCATGGTCATCCTGAGAACGCTTCACGTCGCAGGAATGGGTGTTTAGCGGGGCGCTTATGCTAGCATACGGCCCCCCCGTAGAATCGAGACGTAGGACGATTCTCGGTGCCGGTCTTCACGCCGGCCAGGTCAGCTCAGGCTGTCCACTTCCCTGCCATTTTTCTCTGGGACACAGGTTTACGCAGATGAGCAAGACTTCTCTCGATAAGAGCAAGATCAAGTTCCTTCTTCTTGAAGGCGTCCACCAATCCGCTGTTGATGTTCTCAAGTCCGCCGGGTACACCAGCATTGAGTACATCACCAGTTCCTTGCCTGAAGCCCAGCTGAAGGAAAAGATCGCCGATGCCCACTTTATCGGCATCCGTTCCCGTACTCAGCTGACCGAAGAAGTGTTCGATTGCGCCAAGAAGTTGGTGGCTGTTGGCTGTTTCTGCATCGGTACCAACCAGGTCGACCTCAACGCTGCTCGCGAACGCGGTATCGCTGTTTTCAACGCCCCTTACTCCAACACCCGTTCGGTGGCCGAGTTGGTGCTGGCAGAAGCGATCCTGTTGCTGCGCGGTATTCCTGAGAAAAACGCTTCCTGCCACCGCGGTGGCTGGATCAAAAGCGCAGCCAACTCCTTCGAAATCCGGGGCAAAAAGCTGGGTATTGTCGGCTACGGCTCGATTGGTACACAGCTGTCGGTCTTGGCTGAAGGCTTGGGCATGCAGGTGTTCTTCTACGACACCGTGACCAAACTGCCGTTGGGTAACGCCACGCAAGTGGGCAACCTGCACGAGCTGTTGGGCATGTCGGACATCGTGACCCTGCACGTTCCAGAAACCGCCGCCACCCAGTGGATGATCGGTGAGAAAGAAATCCGTGCCATCAAAAAGGGCGGCATTTTGATCAACGCTGCCCGTGGCACCGTGGTTGAACTGGACGCCCTGGCCGACGCGATCAAGGACAAGCACCTGATCGGCGCCGCCATCGACGTGTTCCCGGTGGAGCCGCGCTCCAACGACGACGTGTTCGAAAGCCCGCTGCGCGGCCTGGACAACGTGATCCTGACCCCGCACATCGGCGGTTCCACCGCTGAAGCGCAAGCCAACATCGGTCTGGAAGTGGCAGAGAAGCTGGTCAAGTACAGCGACAACGGTACGTCGGTATCGTCGGTCAACTTCCCGGAAGTGGCCCTGCCGGCTCACCCTGGCAAGCACCGTCTGCTGCACATCCACCAGAACATTCCGGGTGTGATGAGCGAGATCAACAAGGTCTTCGCCGAAAACGGCATCAACATCTCCGGCCAGTTCCTGCAAACCAACGAGAAAGTTGGCTACGTGGTCATCGACGTCGACGCCGAGTCCTCGGACCTGGCGCAAGAGAAGCTGCAAAGCATCACCGGCACCATCCGTTGCCGCGTGCTGTTCTAAGCAGCAAAGCGCTGTACGAAAAAGGGAGACCCTCGGGTCTCCCTTTTTTATGCGCGGGCGTTATTACTTCACGTTGACCGTGATTTTTTTCGACACGATCACCGGTTCGAAGGCCATGTGGTTTTTATCAGCCAGCTCCAGCTGCAACGTGTGCTTGCCGGGGGCCAGGGTCACTTCGGTTTCGGTCTGCGCTTTGCCGAAGTGAACGTGGTTGGCATCTGCCGGGATCACCTGGCCCGCCGCAATCGGCTGGTCGACGTCGATCAACAGGTGATGATGGCCCGTGTGGGGGGTCTGGTCGCCAGCGGGGGCCAGCTTGATGCCTTCAACACCGAATTTGACGGTGAAGGTTTTGTCCACGGTGGCGCCGTCAGCCGGGGAAATGATGGAAACTTTTGCGCCTTCAGGGGCCGCAGTAGCAGCCATCGCCATGACCGAAGCGCCCATCAACATAGAAGCCAGTGCAACGCGAGACAGTAGATTTTTCATTTATTTCTCCGTTTTTCACAAAATTCATAGGGTTAAGACAACTTCGCGTCGCTACGCTGTCCAACCCGCAGTTGACCAACATAAAGCAAAGTGAGCGCTTATTGCGAATCGCTTGCATCCGTTCAAAGGAGTGACCATGCGCCTTTTGCCTGGCCTGATGCTGTTATTGCCACTGGTGAGCCCTTTGGCTCAAGCCGAATTAATCGATGACGTTAACGATCGGGGCGAGCTGCGCATTGCCCTTGAAGCTGACGTGCCGCCCTACAGCTTCAAACAGGACGGGCACTTGACCGGCTTTGAAGTGGAATTGGGCGAGCTGCTGGCGCAGGAGCTGGACGTGAATGCCTCCCTGCTGGTGACCGACAGCAACGACCTGCTGCAAGGGGTTGAGAGCGGTAAATACGATGTCGCGCTCAACCACATGGCTTTGACCCCGGACCTTGAGAATCGGTTCGATTTCAGTGAGCCTTACGGTTACACCCAACCGCGCGCAATCAATCGAGCTGCGCAACCACAAACGCCTACGGCCCTTGAAACCTTTCAGGGTCAGCTCATAGGCGTAGTTCAGGGCAGCCCGTTGGTCGAACATCCGCCACGGGTAACCGTCAAGGACACACGCCCGGTTGAAGATCAGAGGGGGACGTTGGCGATCCCGTTTCAGAAAGGCAACCCGGCGTTCCACAACAGCCTGGACAAAGCGCTCCAGCGGATAAAGGCAGATGGCCGGCTAGCGGCCCTGTCGCAGAAATGGCTGGGGCCGCAAACGCCTCAGCCGTAGGCGTGGCCCACTCAACCCCCCTCGCCATCAGGCAGATGCCCTGAAAGCGGGGGGGTTGACGGGTAACCTGGTGAGCTTGCGTCTACACGCCTTACAGGCTTTCCAAACAACTCGCCAAGTCGTTACCCAGTTTTTCCAGCAACTGCTCGTACCCTTGGGCCGTCGCAGGGGTGAAGCCACCCAAAGCATCCAGCTCTGCCAGTTTGACCGGCATCCCGGCCGTCAGGGTTTCAGCCAAACGCGGACGCAAGGGCGGTTCACTGAACACGCACGTCTTGCCCACTTCCTCCAGACGTTTGCGCATGGCCGCCACGTGCTGCGCACCCGGCTGTACTTCGGACGCCACACTGAACACGCCCGCATGTTTGAGGCCGTAAGTGCTTTCGAAGTAGTCATACCCTTCGTGGAAGACGAAGAACGGCTTGTCGGCGATCCCGGCCAGACGCGCTTTCAGGCGGGCATCCAATGCGTCAAGGCGCTCATTGAACGCTTTCAGGTTGCGCTGGTATCTGGCCGCGTTCGGCGCGTCTATCGCGCTGAGGTCCGCGGCCATTTTTGCAGCGATGACCCGGGCGTTGTCTGGCGCCAGCCACAGGTGGGCATCCAGGGTGCCGGGGCGATGATCGTGATCATGCTCGGCCGCATCCTCATCATGCGAATGACTGTCTTCAGCAAAATGGCGCAGTTTGAGACCCGGCAAGGTCTGCACAGATACCGAAGGCGCGGCACGCCCCGTCAGCACCCGCGGCAAGAACCCTTCCATGTCCGGGCCAATCCAGTACAGCAGGTCTGCGGACTGCACCCGCCGTACGTCGGAGGGGCGCAGCGCAAAGCTGTGGGGCGATGCATTGGGTGGCAGCAGCACTTCGGGCTGGCCCACACCGTCCTGTACAGCCGCGGCAATCAATTGCAGAGGCTTGATGCTGGTCAGCACGTTAACGTCCGCTTGAACCGGGCCAATCACCAGAAAACTGGCACTGAAAGCAAGAAAAATCGAAAAAAGACGAGACACGATGAGCACTCAGAGTGGTTGAAACGGGTAACATAATAACGTCTCTCTCAAAGATCGTCGCCGCCCATGCCTATTACGCCGCTTGCCAGCCGTCCTCACGACCATTCCCATTGCGTTCACAGCGCCCTCAGCGAGGCCGATACCTTGTGCGCGCAAAAGGGCCTGCGCCTGACCGCGCTGCGCAAACGTGTCCTGGAACTGGTGTGGCAGAGCCACAAACCGCTGGGCGCCTATGACATTCTGGCCGTGCTCAGCGAACAGGACGGGCGCCGCGCCGCGCCGCCGACCGTTTATCGGGCACTGGACTTCCTGCTGGAAAACGGCCTGGTGCATCGTATTTCGTCGCTCAATGCGTTTGTGGGGTGCAGCCATCCTGAGCACCCGCATCAGGGTCAATTCCTGATTTGCCGCACCTGCCACGCGGCCATTGAGCTTGAACAAAAGTCCATCAGTGACGCCATCGTCAACAGCGCACGCGATGTCGGCTTTACTGTCGAAGGCCAGACCGTCGAAGTGGTCGGGCTTTGTTCGGGTTGCCGGGAGGCCTGATGAGCACTGCGTTGATTCGTCTTGAACACGTCACCGTGACGTACTCCGGGCAAAACGTGCTGGACAATATCGAGCTGACGGTTGAGCCGGGCCAGATCGTGACCCTGATTGGCCCCAACGGCGCCGGTAAAACCACATTGGTCAAGGCGGTGCTCGGCTTGCTGAAACCGACGAGCGGTAGCGTATGGCGCAAACCCAAACTGCGCGTGGGTTATATGCCGCAAAAGCTGCACGTTGACCCGACGCTGCCCTTGTCGGTGCTGCGTTTTTTGCGACTGGTGCCCGGCGTTGATCGCGATCAAGCCTTGGACGCACTCAAAGAAGTGGGTGCCGAGAAGGTCATCGATAGCCCGGTGCAAAGTGTCTCGGGTGGCGAGATGCAGCGTGTCCTGCTGGCCCGGGCCTTGTTGCGCAAACCCGAACTGCTGGTGCTCGACGAACCGGTGCAAGGCGTCGACGTAGCAGGCCAGTCCGAGCTGTACGCGCTCATCACCCGCCTGCGTGATCGTCATGGCTGCGGCGTGTTAATGGTGTCTCACGACCTGCATCTGGTCATGAGCACCACCGACCAGGTGGTGTGCCTCAATCGCCATGTCTGCTGCTCGGGCCACCCGGAACAGGTCAGCGGCGACCCTGCTTTCGTTGAGCTATTCGGCAAAAACGCACAAAGCCTGGCGATTTATCACCACCATCACGACCACGCCCATGACTTGCATGGCTCGGTGGTCAACGAAGGTGCCGCACCGGCACCGGCACACGTTCATGGAGAAGGCTGCAAGCATGGCTGATTTTCTGTTTTACGCCCTGCTGGCAGGTTTGGCGTTGGCTGTGGTCGCAGGCCCCCTGGGGTCATTCGTGGTGTGGCGACGCATGGCCTACTTCGGCGACACGTTGTCCCATGCCGCCCTACTGGGCGTCGCCCTCGGCTTTTTGCTGGACATCAGCCCCACCATTGCCGTCACCGTCGGTTGCCTGCTGTTGGCCATCTTGCTGGTTACGTTGCAACAACGTCAGCCACTGGCTTCCGACACATTGCTCGGAATTCTCGCACCCAGCACCTTGTCCCTCGGGCTGGTCGTACTAAGCTTCATGCATGAAGTGCGGATCGACCTCATGGCCTACCTGTTTGGCGACCTGCTGGCGATCAGCCCCACAGACTTGATGTGGATCATCGGCGGCAGCGCCGCCGTACTGGCGCTATTGGTCGCATTGTGGCGACCGCTGCTGGCCATTACAGTGCACGAGGAGCTGGCCACCGTTGAAGGCTTGCCCGTTGCCGCATTGCGCATGACCCTGATGCTGTTGATTGCCGTCGTGATTGCGGTCGCGATGAAAATCGTCGGGGTGCTGTTGATTACCTCGCTGCTGATCATCCCGGCGGCCGCTGCACAACGTCACGCCCGTTCACCTGAACAGATGGCGTTGGGCGCCAGTTTACTGGGGATGGTGGCCGTGTGTGGTGGCCTGGCGTTGTCATGGTTCAAAGACACACCCGCCGGGCCGTCAATTGTGGTGTGTGCCGCTGCACTGTTTCTGCTGAGTTTTGTTCTGCCCCGTCGAGGGGTGTAGACTTGCTCGTTTTTTGCGCACTTAGAGAGCCGCAGGAATGAAGCTGTTCAACTATCGATATATGCTCCTGGCCGCATTTTGTGTGCTGCTGGGTGCTTGCCAAAGCACACCGACTGCCGACCAGATCGCGCAGCAACAACGTGCTGCGGCCATCGCTCAGCTGGAGCAAAACCTGGCCAGCAGCGAACTTGCCACCGCCGAAGACGAATTGGCGACCTTGCAAGCCCAAACCCCGGACGACCCGCAGTGGGTGCAGTACCAGCGCCAACTGGCTGAAGCCTACTTGCAACGCAGCCAGATCTTCCTGCAAAAGGGCGATGTGAATGCAGCCGCCACGGCGCTCAGCCGTGCCCGCACCTTGATGCCCAAGGCGCCTGCACTGACCAGCGGCGTCAACAGTGCCATTGCCCATGCACGCAAGGCCGAACTGGACAAAGCCGAAGCCGCCCTCAAGGCTGCCGAAGCGCGCCCACCGGCCAAAGTCATCGACCCCGCCGCCGAAAGCACCACGGTGTCGTTGAACATCGCCGATATTAAGAAACTTCGCCATCAACTGGACTTGATCGCGCAAGATATCGTCAATTACCAATGTGGCGTCACCTTGCAGGTGCCGCGCACGGCTGACTACCCTTGGCTGGCCACGCTGATCAGCAAACGCGTTAAAAAGCTCAACCCGGATTTCGACCTCAAGCTTGAACGCCAGATCGTGCGCCACGTACCGGCGCAAATGGTGCTGATCCCCAGCAAACCCTAAATCCGCGCGCCCCCACAGTGCCTGCGGGTGGCCGCAGGTTGCGATCTTTTGATGGATCGCAGCCTGCTCCCTCCGTTAAAAAGTGCTACATCACGCCGGAATCGCCTTAGCCTTCGGCTCCCGCGCCCATACCCGATGCTGGCCAATGGCGGCAAAAAACGCTTTAACGTCCTTGGCGTCCTTGAGCACCAACAACCCTTCGTCCGCCTGCACATGCAGCACGTCCAGGAGCTGACTGGCTTCGCCGTGCAAGGCAATCGCCTTCAAGTGCTTGTAGGCTTCCAGCACATAATGCAAAGCCACCCCGTCGCCGCTGAGCGCCTTGATTGAGGCCGCACCGCCCGGCACATACACCGCGTCAAACGCCACCGAAGGCAAACCTTCCATCGACGCATCCACAGGCAACAACTTGCCATCGGCCGTTTTCACGGGCGCCGAAGTCGGCCCCAGTAATTTGGCGTGCGCGCCTTCTGCCGCCAGCGCCTGTTTGATGGCCTCAATCGCCGCACCATCAACACCGTTGGCCGCCAGAATCGCCACTTTTCGGGTTTTGATATTGCCCGGCAACAAGTTGGCCTGGCTCAACGCGGGCGACTGACTGAGGCTGGTTTTGCGTGCTGCGACCGTGCCCGCCTTGGGTGCAGGCAGCCCGAGGTTGTCAGCCACACGCTTGGCCAGCTCAAGATCAATGTTGGCCAGAATCTCATTCACTTGGCGTGCCCGAATGTGCTCGCGCTCGACCTTGCCCAACTCAAAGCTGTACGCCGAGATGATGTGCTCTTGTTCATGCTTGCTCATGCTGTGGAAAAACAGCCGCGCTTGCGAAAAATGATCGCTGAACGAGTCGCTGCGCTGGCGAATTTTGTTCGCATCAATGCGTTCCGGGTAGCTTTCAAACCCCCCATCGCGTGCAGCCGGCGGTGTTTCTTTCGGCCAGCCACCATCAATGGAGTTCGGCTCGTAAGACGCCCGACCGGTATGAATCGTGCTGCGATGCTGCGCATCGCGCTGGTTGTTATGGAAGGGCGCTACGGGGCGATTAATGGGTATCTCATGAAAGTTGGGCCCGCCCAGACGGCTGATCTGCGTATCGGTGTAGGAAAACAGTCGACCTTGCAGCAACGGGTCGTTGGAAAAGTCGATCCCCGGCACGATATGACCGGGGCAGAAGGCGACCTGCTCGGTCTCGGCAAAGTAATTGTCAGGGTTGCGGTTGAGCACCATCTTGCCCAGCGGGGTGATCGGCACCAACTCTTCGGGGATCAACTTGGTAGGGTCGAGGATGTCGAACTCGAACTTATGCTCGTCCGCCTCGCTAATGATCTGTACCCCCAACTCCCATTCCGGGTAATCGCCGACTTCAATCGAGTCCCATAGGTCGCGGCGATGGAAGTCGGTGTCTTTGCCTGCGAGTTTTTGCGCTTCATCCCACACCAGCGAACACGTGCCCGCGCTGGGGCGCCAATGGAATTTGACGAAATTGGACGTACCCTCAGCATTGATCAGCCGAAAGGTATGGACGCCGAAGCCCTGCATGCTGCGCAGGCTTTTGGGAATGGCGCGGTCAGACATCGCCCAAATCACCATGTGCGCAGACTCTGGCACCAGCGACACAAAGTCCCAGAAGGTGTCATGCGCCGAACCGCCTGTAGGAATCTCGTTATGCGGCTCAGGCTTTACGGCATGCACAAAGTCAGGAAACTTGATCGCATCCTGAATGAAGAACACCGGCATATTGTTGCCGACCAGGTCGAAGTTGCCTTCGTCGGTGAAAAACTTCACAGCAAACCCGCGGACATCACGCACGGTATCGCCGGAGCCGCGCGGCCCCTGCACGGTCGAAAAACGCACAAATACAGGCGTCTTTTTGCTCGGATCTTGCAGGAATCCTGCTTTGGTCAACGCCGAATGCGCTTCGTAGGTCTGAAAGTAGCCATGTGCGCCGGTGCCACGGGCATGCACGATGCGCTCAGGAATGCGCTCATGGTCAAAATGCGTGATCTTCTCGCGCATGATGAAGTCTTCCAGCAACGAAGGGCCTCGGGCGCCCACTTTGAGGGTGTTTTGATTGTCTGCAATCTTCACCCCCTGGTTGGTGCGCAGCGCTTGATCGGTCGCGTCATCCCTAAAAGGTTGGAGGCTGTCGAGTTTGACGTTCGTGTTGCCACGATCCAAGGTGTCGGTTCCGGCCATCTGGCTCTTGTTCGAAGACGGTTTTTTGCTGCTCATCAGACTAAACTCCTTGTTGGCAAAAGCCCCATTGGCCGGGCTTTGTAGACAAATGTCCCGAGACGGGAAGTGAGTTGCTCCACTAGTGACTGGCGGCCCTTGGCAGCGTTCCTTTTTTCTGACCTTTGATCGTCTTATTGCCAAATCAAAGGTTCGCGCACAAATAAATGCTAAGAACCTCTATACGGACAGGCTAAAATGCGCGCCCGGCTTACCGCTGATCTTCTTTTTACGCGCCCCACAAGGTTCGCTACGTGATTGAGTTTCATAACGTTCATAAAACTTACCGGGTCGCCGGTAAGGACATTCCCGCGCTGCACTCCACCAGTTTGCGTGTCGAGAGCGGCCAGGTGTTTGGCCTGATTGGCCACTCCGGCGCGGGCAAAAGTACATTGCTGCGCCTGATCAACCGCCTCGAAACACCGAGCGGTGGCCAGATCATCGTCGACAACGAAGACGTCACTGCGATGGACGCCAACGGCCTGCGCCGTTTCCGTCAGCAGGTGGGCATGATCTTCCAGCACTTCAACCTGCTGGCCTCCAAGACGGTGGCTGACAACGTGGCGCTGCCGCTGACGCTGGCTGGCGAACTGTCGCGCAGTGAGATCGAGCAGCGCGCCGCTGAACTGCTGGCCCGTGTCGGCCTGGCTGACCACGCCAAAAAGTACCCGGCGCAACTCTCGGGCGGCCAAAAACAACGGGTGGGGATTGCCCGCGCCTTGGCCACCAAGCCCAAAGTGCTGCTGTGTGACGAAGCCACCAGCGCCCTCGACCCGCAAACCACGGCCTCGGTGCTGCAATTGCTGGCCGAAATCAACCGCGAGTTGAAGTTGACCATCGTCCTGATCACCCACGAGATGGACGTGATTCGTCGCGTGTGTGATGTGGTCGCGGTTATGGATGCGGGCAAGATCGTGGAGCAAGGCCCGGTGGCCGATGTGTTCTTGCACCCCAAGCACCCGACCACCCGGCGTTTTGTGCAGGAAGACGAGCAAGTCGACGAAAGCGAACAGCGCGACGACTTCGCTCACGTGCCAGGCCGCATCGTGCGCCTGACCTTCCAGGGCGAAGCTACCTACGCACCTTTGCTGGGCACCATCGCCCGTGAAACCGGTGTGGACTACAGCATCCTGGCTGGCCGCATCGACCGCATCAAAGACACCCCTTATGGGCAACTGACCCTCGCCATCACCGGTGGCGACATGGACGCTGCTTTCGCGCGCTTCACCGCCGCCGACGTCCATATGGAGGTGCTGCGCTAATGGAAACCCTCTTGAGCTTCTTCTCTAATATCGACTGGTACGAAATCTGGCTGGCCACGGGCGACACCATGATCATGCTCGGCGGCTCGCTGCTGTTCACGGTGCTGCTCGGTTTGCCGCTGGGCATCCTGTTGTTCCTGTGCAGCCCGCGCCAGTTGCTCGAACAAAAGACCCTGTATGCAGGCCTGTCGTTTGTGGTGAACATTCTGCGCTCGCTGCCGTTCATCATTTTGCTGGTGGTCATGATCCCGTTCACCGTGCTGATTACCGGCACCTCACTGGGTGTGGCAGGCGCGATTCCGCCACTGGTGGTGGGCGCCACGCCGTTCTTTGCGCGGCTGGTTGAAACGGCCTTTCGTGAAGTGGACCGCGGCATCATCGAAGCCACTCAGGCAATGGGCGCCAACACGCGTCAGATCATTACCAATGCGTTGTTGCCCGAAGCACGCCCCGGCATCTTTGCTGCGATTACGGTGACCGCCATCACGCTGGTGGGCTACACCGCGATGGCAGGCGTTGTCGGCGCAGGTGGCTTGGGCGACTTGGCCATCCGCTTCGGCTACCAGCGCTTTCAACCTGACGTGATGATTGTCACGGTGGTGCTGTTGCTGATTCTGGTGCAAATTCTGCAAACCGTTGGCGATCGGCTGGTGGTGCACTTTTCGCGCAAGTAAGCGCGACCTCTCGTTAATAAACGTAACCGCCAGCTTCGCGGCTGGCAGGCACCTGAAGACAGGTGTTCACAAGGAGTTGCTGAATGAAGAAGTTATTTGCTGCTGTGGCCGCTGTAGCGGCGTTTTCGGCACAGGCCGACACGTTGACCGTGGCGGCTTCGCCGGTGCCGCACGCCGAGATTCTGGAGTTTGTGAAACCCGCGCTGGCCAAAGAAGGCGTGGACTTGAAGGTCAAGGTGTTCACTGACTACATCCAGCCAAACGTACAAGTGGCCGAAAAACGCCTGGACGCCAACTTCTTCCAGCATCAGCCGTACCTGGATGAATTCAACAAGGCCAAAGGCACGCAACTGGTCAGCGTGGCCAGTGTTCACCTTGAGCCACTGGGTGCTTACTCCGCCAAACACAAGAAGCTGGACGAGCTGCCAAGCGGCGCTAACGTGGTGATCCCCAACGATGCCACCAACGGCGGCCGTGCGCTGTTGCTGCTGGACAAGGCGGGCCTGATCAAGCTCAAAGACTCGACCAACATTCTGTCCACCATCAAAGACATCACCGAAAACCCGAAAAACCTGAAGTTCCGCGAACTGGAAGCCGCCACCATCCCGCGCGTGCTGACCCAGGTTGACCTGGCGCTGATCAACACCAACTACGCGCTGGAAGCCAAGCTGAACCCGGAAAAAGACGCGCTGGTGATCGAAGGCAGCGACTCGCCTTACGTGAACATTTTGGTGGCTCGCCCGGACGACAAAGACTCGGCAGACATGAAAAAGCTGGTTGCCGCACTGCACACGCCTGAAGTGAAAGCCTTCATTCTTGAGAAATACAAAGGCGCCATCGTCCCGGCGTTCTAAGCACTGCCCCTAAAAGCGGGTGCAGGCTGCGAGCAGTTGATTTTAAAAGCTCGCAGCCTGCGCCAGCGCCTACAGAAAATTTTGTCCCCCCCACTTACTTCCTCTCAACCAACCCCGGCAACTGGGCAACCATCTTTTGGTTGTTGAACGGTGCGCGGATGAAACCTCGCTGTGTGCCGTCCGGGCCAATCAGCGCCAGATTGCCGCTGTGATCGACCGTGTAGTTAGGCTTGCTGGTGTCCGCCGGAATAAACGGGATGCTCACCGCATTGGCCAACGTTTGCAGCGACTCAATGGAGCCGGGTGTCAGGCCCACAAACTGCGGGTCGAAGTAGCCCAGGTACTGTTTGAGCTGCTGCGGCGTATCGCGATTGGGGTCGACGCTGACCAGCACGATTTGCAGTTTGTCCTGCACCTCTTTAGGCAATTCACTTTTGATCTGACGCAGCTGGGCCAGGGTGGTCGGGCAGATGTCCGGGCAGAAGGTGTAGCCAAAGAACAGCAGGCTCCACTTGTCTTTCAGCTCATTCATCACCACCGGCTGGCCGTCCTGGTTGGTCATTTTCACGTCCGGCAGTTGGCGACTCTGCGGCAGCAAGATGATCCCCGCATCGATCAGCGTGGTGTTGTCGGCCTGACCTTGGCCCGACATGATTTTGTTAAACGTCAGGCCCATGATCAATGCCACCAGCGCAACGAGGATATAGACGGTTTTTTGAGTTTTAGTCATAGGTTCAACACTAAGTAGTGGTCGACAAGCAGCGCGATGAACAACGCAAACAGGTAGCAAATAGAGTACTTGAAGGTGTTGATCGCGGCGTGCGGCAGGGTGCCACGGTACAGCACCCACGCCCAATGCAGAAAGCGTGCGCCCAACCCCAGTGCACAGGCCAGATAGAGCACGCCGCTCATGTGGATCACAAACGGCAGCAAGCTCACCGCCAGCAGCACGCAGGTGTACAGCAGGATGTGGACTTTGGTGTAGTGCTCGCCGTGGGTCACGGGCAGCATCGGGATGTCGGCCTTGGCATATTCAGCCTTGCGGTGAATGGCCAGCGCCCAAAAGTGCGGCGGGGTCCAGGCAAAGATGATCAACACCAGCAGCAGCGGTTCGGCACTGATATGCCCGGTCACGGCAACCCAACCCAACAGCGGCGGCGCAGCCCCGGCCAGCCCGCCAATCACAATGTTCTGCGGCGTGGCGCGCTTGAGAAAGCCGGTGTAGATCACCGCATAGCCCAGCAAAGACGCCAGCGTCAGCCAGGCCGCCAGTGCGTTGGTGAACACCAGTAACAACGCCAACCCACAGACCGCCAGCAACAGGGCAAACGCCAGCGCCGACGCAGCAGACACGCGCCCCTGCGCCAGCGGGCGCTGCTGAGTGCGCGCCATCAGCGCATCAATGCGCCGGTCCACCACATGGTTAACGGCCGCTGCGCCGCCAGCGCACAAGCCGATGCCCAGGTTGCCGAACACCAGCACCGTCCACGGCACACCTGCGCGCGTGGCGAGAAACATGCCCACCAGCGAGGTGATGAGCATC
Source organism: Pseudomonas sp. TAA207 (assembly GCF_001529285.1). Lineage (NCBI taxonomy): Bacteria > Pseudomonadati > Pseudomonadota > Gammaproteobacteria > Pseudomonadales > Pseudomonadaceae > Pseudomonas > Pseudomonas sp. TAA207. The sequence goes on from NZ_LLWJ01000072.1 coordinate 179,313, forward strand.
AACACCACCACCTTGGGCTTGGTCAGCTCCAGATAATCACGCCACAACGCCTGACGCGGCCTTTCGCCAAGCAAGGTCGTCATGGCAGTTCTCCTTTGAGCAGGATGGGGCTGGGGGCCGGACGCCGGGGGCTGAAACGCCAACGGGCCAGACGTGGAGCTTTAACCCTGACCAGCGCCGTGCGCGCGTGGTAATTAACCAGCACCAGCGTCAGCAGCAACGCTGCACCACCCGCGTTATGTGCCACTGCGACGGCCAGCGGCAAACCGAACAGCACATTACTCAGGCCCAGGCAGATCTGGAGCGCCAGCGCTGACAGCAGCAACCCCGCCAGACGCGTCATGCCCACGCGGCGTAATTGCCAGGCCAGCCCCAGCAGTACCAGCGTCAGTAACAGTGCGCCCAGGCGATGGGTGAGATGAATCGCGGTACGTGCATCGCTGTCCAACTGGCCGCCCAAGTAATTGAGACCAATGTGTTGCGTAAGATGAAAACCGTTTGCAAAGTCGGCGTCTGGCCACCACTGACCGTGGCAGGTCGGCAAGTCGACGCAGGCCACCGCCGCGTAATTGGAACTGACCCAGCCGCCCAGTGCGATTTGCACAATGGCCAACACCAGCCCGGCCGTTGCCCAGCGCTGTAAACGCCGAGGCACGGCGAGGGCGGGCAACACGCCGGACAAACGCAACGTCAGTAAAAACAGCAGGCTCAGGGTCGCAAAACCGCCGAGTAAGTGCCCCGTCACCACCTGCGGCCACAGCTTGAGGGTGACCGTCCACATGCCAAACGCAGCCTGCGCCAGCACCACCACTAGAATGAACACCGGTAACTTGAGTGGCTGGTCGGCCACATGCCGTTGGCGCCAGGCACGCGCCGCCAGCAGGGCAATCACTAACGCCAAGGTGCCCGCAAAATAGCGATGCACCATCTCACTCCAGCCTTTTTCGACGTGCACGGGGGTGTCTGGAAAGTGCAGCTCGGCATGGGCCAACTGCGCATCCGTGTTGGGCACGCTGATAAAGCCATAGCATCCGGGCCAGTCCGGGCAACCCAGGCCTGCGTGGGTCAGACGGGTGTAAGCACCGAGCAATACCACCACCAGCGCCAGCAAGGTGGCAAACAACGCGAGGCGAAATCCGGCTTTGGCCATGGCGGTATTCCTATCCGATGTTGGACAGTTTCAACAGGTGGCGCAGGTCGTTGAGCACGTCCTTGCCTTTCACCCGTGGGTCGTAGCGCAGCACTAAATTGCCGTGAGGGTCGATGATCCACAGTTGCGCGGCGCCATTGCCTTGCGCGCCCTGTGTATAACTCGGCAGGTCCAGCGGGTAGCGCTGAAGTTGCGGGTATTCACGTTGCAGCAGGGCCGCGTAGTCATCCGCCAGCGGTTGGGCCATTGCCAACGCATGGGTCGCGCGTGAGGCATCGCGCCCCAGCCCCACTTGAATCTGTCGCGCCAGGTACACCAGTTGCTGGCAGTCCACAGCGCAGGTGCGCGGCGCCGTCACCAGCAATTGCCAGCGTGACTCCTGCGTTTGCACACCCAGCGCGGCGCGGTCCTGACCATTGCCAATCATTTCACCGTGATAGCTGCGGCTGTCGGGCACCCAGAACTTGAGCTTGTACATGCCCGTGGCCAATACCATCGGGCCAAGGGTCAGCAACAGGATAAGGAGCAGTTGCAATCGCCCGCGCCGCCGTGAAGCAGATGTCTGAGTGCGAGCCGTATCAGGCGGATTGATGGCCGTTCCCATGGCGTTTCTCCTGCGCGTTATGCCAACCGAGGTACAGATAAAGACCGCAAAGGGCCAACGCCATGGCGAACCATTGCACGGCATAGGCAGTGTGTTTTTCCGGGCCCATGCCCGTGGCAATCACCGACCAGTCGGCTTGATACGCCACAGGCCCTGGCTGAATACGAATTTCATCTGCACTGCCTGATCGCCCCAATTCGGCCCACAACCTGGCCGGGAATACGGCGGTTATCAGGCGTGGCCAGTCGGCGTGCGTCGGGTCGGCGTGCAACTGGAACGGCGCACCGGGTGATTCATACACCCAGCCTTCAAGTTCCAGCAGTTGATCGGGGGTGCTGAACACAGGCGGTGTACGCCGACTCGGCCACTCGATCCAGCCACGATTGAGCAACAGCCATTGACCGCTGGCCAGGTCCTGAAACGGTTGCAACAGCTCTACACCGACCTTGCCGTCCCGTATGCGGTTGTCCAGCAACAGGCTGTGTTGCGCATCCAGATGACCGCGCAATTGCACCCGTCGAAACGCCGGCTCAGGGCTGTTCAGCAATTGCTCCACGCTGAGCGGTGCAGCGTTGCGGTGCTGGGCATAGGTGTCGAGCAACTGGCGCTTTTGCTCTGCGCGCTGGAGTTGCCAAAACCCCAGCAACACCAACATGGGCAACAGCACAGCCACCACCAACGTGGGCACCAGACCTGGGCGAAAGACCGTCATGATCGGCCGCTTACAACACGTAAACAAACAGGAACAACGCCACCCACACCGCATCTACAAAGTGCCAGTACCAGCTTGCCGCCTGGAATCCGAACTGGTGCTCGGCATTAAAATGCCCGCGCACAATGCGAATCAGCATCACCAGCAAAATCAGGGTGCCGATGGTCACGTGAGCGCCGTGAAAACCCGTGAGCATAAAGAACGTCGCGCCATATACGCCCGAACCCAGCGTCAGCCCCAGCTCTTGATAGGCGTGGATATATTCCTCGGCCTGAAAGCCCAAAAACGCGATCCCCAACAGCACCGTCAGGCCCAGCCACACTTTCAATGCGCCGCGCTGGCCTTTGTTCAACGCGTGATGAGCGAGGGTCAGGGTCACGCTGGAACTGACCAGCAGCACCGTATTGAGCAGCGGCAAGCCCCACGGGTTGATGATGTCTTTGGGCGCGGGGTAGAGGACCGGATCGGGGCTGTGCAACAGCGGCCAGGCGAACTGGAAATTGGGCCACAGCATATGCGCCACCGCCTTGCTGCCTTCGCCGCCCAACCAGGGGCCCGAAAAGTTACGCACATAAAACAGCGCGCCAAAGAAGGCGGCAAAAAACATCACTTCCGAAAAAATAAACCAGGTCATGCCCCAGCGAAACGAGCGGTCCAGCTGTGGGCTGTACAGCCCGGCGCGGCTTTCTTTGATCACCGCCCCGAACCAGCCAACCATCATGTAAGCCACCAGCAGACTGCCGACGAAGAAAATCAACGGGCCATGGGACTCGGGGCGCGTGGCCTTGAGGTCGTTGAACCATGTGGCCAGGCCGCAGACCGTCACCAACAGACCGATGGTGGCAATGATCGGCCACTTGCTTTGAGCCGGGACGTAGTAGTGATCAGGGGTTGCCATGGAGCGTTCTCCTTATCGGGCTGGCCGGGCGACGTCATTGCCAGCAGCAGCGACGGGCGGTTGGCGCGCGGTGATATCGAACAGCGTGTAGGCCAGCGTCAGGTGCTTCACGTCCTTGGGCAGGTCGCGGTCGACGATAAAGCGCATCGGCATTTCAATGCGCTGCCCCGGTTGCAGCACTTGTTGGGTGAAGCAAAAACACTCGGTCTTGTGAAAATACTGCGCCGCTTGCGCCGGTGAGATGCTCGGCACCGCTTGCGCTGACATCGGATGGTCGGAGGGGTTGGACGCCACAAACACCATCTCGTAGACGCCGCCGGGGTTGACCACCAACTGTTCGCCCTTGGGGTAAAACTCCCACACCATGCCCAGATTATTGGTGGCCAAAAACTGCACCCGCACCTGACGGCGGGTGTCGACCACTTGCTCGCCTTCGTACTGCCCGGCGGTTTTACCGTTGATGCCAAATGCGCGGCACATCACGTCGTAGATCGGCACCAGGGCAAAGCCGAAGGCAAACATCACCACCACCATCAATGACAGGCGGATAACGAGACGCTTGATGGATGTTGAGTCGGCCATAGACGCTCCTGTTGCCTATAAAACCCCAACCCTCTCCCACCGGCAGAGGGTGGGTGAGGGCCAGCGGTTCACCTGATGTCTGGCGGAGTCGTAAAGGTGTGATACGGCGCGGGCGAAGGCACGCTCCACTCCAGGCCTTCAGCCCCGTCCCACGGCTTGGCCGGCGCTTTAGGCCCGCCGCGTATGCATTTGATGACAATGAACAGAAACAACAGCTGCGTGGTGCCGAACATAAACCCACCGATCGACGACACCATGTTGAAGTCCGCGAATTGCAGGTTGTAGTCAGGAATCCGTCTCGGCATTCCAGCCAATCCCACAAAGTGCATCGGAAAGAAGGTCAGGTTCATGCCCACAAACGACAACCAGAAATGCAGCTTGCCGAGGGTTTCGTCGTACATGTGGCCGGTCCATTTCGGCAACCAGTAATAGGTCGAAGCGAAGATGCCGAAGATCGCACCTGGCACCAGTACGTAGTGGAAATGCGCCACGACAAAGTAGGTGTCGTGGTACTGGAAGTCAGCGGGCGCAATGGCCAGCATCAACCCGGAAAACCCGCCGATGGTGAACAGGATCACAAACGCCACCGCGAACAGCATCGGCGTCTCAAACGTCAGCGAGCCTTGCCACATGGTGCTGGCCCAGTTGAACACCTTGACCCCGGTCGGCACCGCGATCAGCAACGTGGCGTACATAAAGAACAGCTCGCCCACCAGTGGAATGCCGACCACGAACATGTGGTGCGCCCACACGATAAAGGACAAGAAAGCGATGCTTGCCGTGGCATAAACCATCGAGGTGTAGCCAAACAGAGGCTTGCGCGAAAAGGTCGGGATGATCGCACTGACAGCGCCGAAGGCCGGCAGGATCATGATGTACACCTCGGGGTGCCCGAAGAACCAGAACACATGCTGGAACAGCACCGGGTCACCGCCCCCCGCAGCGCTGAAAAAACTGGTGCCAAAGTGGATGTCCATCAGCATCATCGTCACCACCCCGGCCAGCACGGGCATCACGGCGATCAGCAAGAACGCGGTGATCAGCCAAGTCCAGACGAACAACGGCATTTTCATCAGGGTCATGCCGGGCGCACGCAGGTTGAGGATGGTAGCAATGACGTTGATCGCGCCCATGATGGAACTGATACCCATCAAATGGATGGCAAAAATGAAATACGTCACGCTCTCGGGTGCGTACGTGGTGGACAACGGAGCGTAGAAGGTCCACCCGAAGTTCGGCCCGCCACCGGCCATGAACAAGGTCGATACCAGCAGCAAAAACGCGGCGGGCAGCAACCAGAAACTGAAGTTGTTCATGCGCGGCAGCGCCATGTCCGGCGCACCGATCATCAGCGGAATCATCCAGTTGGCCAGCCCGACAAAGGCGGGCATCACGGCGCCAAACACCATGATCAGCCCGTGCATGGTGGTCATCTGGTTGAAAAAGGCCGGTTCGACGATCTGCAATCCCGGTTGAAACAGTTCGGCACGAATGACCATCGCGAACGAGCCACCGAGTAAAAACATGCAGAAGCTGAACCACAGGTACAACGTGCCGATGTCTTTGTGGTTGGTGGTCAACACCCAGCGCATCAGGCCTTTGGCGGGGCCATGAGCATGGTCGTCGTGTGCAGGCCCGTGGTCATCAATAACAGCACTCATGTTCTGACTCCTTGCGCGCACATCAATGAACCGCTCATTTGCCTTGCGCCTGTTTCAGCGCGAGCACGTCTTTAGGGGTGACCATGTCGCCTTTGTTGTTACCCCACGCGTTGCGCTCGTAGGTCACGACCGCCGCCATGTCGACTTCTGACAGTTGCTTGCCGAACGCAGCCATTGCGGTGCCGGGCTTGCCGAAAAACACACGGTGCAAGTGGTCTTCAATAGGGCCGGTGGCAATCGGCGAGCCTTTAAGCGCCGGGAACATCGGCGGCAAGCCCTGGCCTTCAGCCTGGTGACACGCCACACAGGCGGTGTGATAGACCTTGTCGCCACGGGCGATCAGTTCCTCGCGGGTCCAGTCTTTACTGGTCAATTCCTTGAGTTGCGCAGCCTGGGCCTTGCGCTCCGCGAGCCAGGCGTCGTAATCGGGCCGGGTTTTAACGTCGACCACAATCGGCATGAAACCGTGGTCCTTGCCGCACAACTCGGCGCACTGGCCACGGTAGACGCCGGGTTTCTCGACGCGCGTCCAGGCTTCGTTGATAAAACCCGGTATGGCGTCACGTTTGACCGCGAAGGCTGGCACCCACCAGGAGTGGATAACATCGGCAGAGGTCACCAGAAAGCGCACCTTGGCGCCAATCGGCAACACCAGCGGCTCATCCACTTCGAGCAGGTAATGCTCATCCTTGGGGGCTTTGTTGTGGATTTGATCGGCGGGGGTGGCCAGATTGCTGAAGAACTCGACGTCCTGGCCCAGGTATTTGTAATGCCACTTCCACTGGTAGCCCGTGATCTGGATGTCGACATCCGATTCACTGCTGTCGTAGATGTTGATCAGGGTTTTGGTGGCCGGCACCGCCATTGCGACCAGGATGAGCAAAGGCACGACCGTCCAGAGGATTTCAACCGTGGTGCTCTCATGGAACTTGGCCGGTTCCTGCCCCGTGGAGCGACGATGAACAATCATCGACCAGAACATGGCACCGAAGACCAAAATGCCGATGACCACACAGATCCAGAAAATGGTCATGTGCAGGTTGAACACCGCATGGCTGACTTCAGTCGCACCGGGCGTCATGTTCACGGTCCAGGCGGCATGCGCCTGATTGAAAACAGACCACAACAACAGGCCCATCCATAGATGTGGATGTCGCTTCATTGCGGGTTCCCCTTTATTTTTCTTGTTATTGCGCCGGTGTGTACCTGCGTTACAAGGGGGCGGTTTTCAAACCAGTGAACCTTGACCGCCGAGCCTCGCCTGCTCAGGCAGTCGGGCATCATCAGAAAACGTTTACAAAATCGAGTATAGCCAGCGCCTTAAACCCCGCAATGTGAGGGGGCAAAACAGCGAAAAACTGACTCCAACGACAAATGGCACTCACTGCCCGGTCACAAAATGAATAACAATACGCGCCCTCTGAAAAAGGCCCTGGGTTTCACGTGGGCTATTTTTAACGATATTCCCTGTCTAGCGTTCCCCTGGAGTGCCCATGAACACCGCTGCCCTGCGCGAGCAGATCTTGCGTGCCCAACAGCATGAGGCCCTTACAGGCCTGCTCGCTCGCCAATTGGAAGACACGCTGCCACACCTTCACACAGCCATTCATCTGCCTGAACTCGACAAAAATGCGGTCATGACCCGGTTTGTCAGTGCCTACATCGCTCAGGTGCCTGACTTGCTGGACGCGGCCAACGAAGTCGCCCGCGAGGCGGGTATCGAATCGCAAATCAAGCCGGTGCTGAAGATTGCCGAGCAGTTTTTTCTTCAGCCACCTGCACTGATGGCCGGGCACGTCGGGCTGGAAAGTTTGCTGGATGAAGCGTACCTGGCGCACCGTCTGGTGGAAGAGGTCAACGACCTGTACATCAAGCACTTCCAACAGCCGCTGATCCCGCTGGACACCACCGTGGCCAACCTGATCGCGCACCAATTGATCGGCGAAACGTTCGCCAACCAATTGGACGAAGTGGTGCACCACGCCGTTGACGAGATGCTCAACGACGAAAGCTTTGCGCTGGAGTCGGTCGAAGCCTACCGCGAGAAGCTGATCAGCCCACAGACCGGTGCTGCCTGGAAACGCTGGCCGTGCCTGTCCAAGCAGTTGGGCGTCGGGCTGAATTTTTAACCTGACAGGCGGTGGTTAAAAGCGCGCTTTGGGCGTCGCACTCGGGATCGGGGTAGCGCCATCGAGCGGCAGGAAGGCACCTTTGTCCGCGTCGTACGCTTTAATGGCGCTGGTTTCGATGTCGTACACCCAGCCGTGAATGAACAGATGCCCGCTGGCCATGCGCGATGCCACTGAGGGGTGCGTGCGCAAATGCTGCAACTGGGCAATCACGTTTTCTTCGGTCAATACGTGCATGCTTTCGGCTTCGTTGGCGCAGTTACAGTTGTCCTGCACCATGGTTTTGGCCACTTCTACGTGGTGCAACCAGGCTTTAACGGTCGGCATTTTTTTCAAGCTGGCGGGGTTGAGCACGGCCCGCATCGCGCCGCAATCCGAATGCCCGCAAATGATGATGTGCTGCACGCCCAATGCCAGCACGGCGTACTCGATAGCGGTTGAAACACCGCCGTTCATCTGGCCGTACGGCGGCACTACGTTGCCCACGTTACGGGTCACGAACAGATCACCCGGCGCACTTTGAGTAATCAGCTCAGGCACGATGCGCGAATCTGCGCAGGCGATAAACATGGCGCGCGGGCTTTGTGCGGTGGCCAGTTTTTTGAAGAAGGCTTCTTGTTCGGGGAAGATTTCGTGATGGAAATGCAGAAAGCCATCAACAATGTGGTGCAAGGCTGCATCGGCGCTGTCAGCGGTAGCAGGACCTGTGGCCGAGGCAGCAGGCTGCGGTTTTTGTTTATCACTCATCGCGTATTCCCCAAGGCAAAGTGGCACGCGATGTTACCTGAACTCAAATCCTGGCTCTACGTTCAAAAGCGGGCGGGGCCTACACGGTCCAGCACGCTGGCTGCCTCTTCCAGCTCCAGTTCACTGAACACCTGCACCCCGGCCTGGGTCAGTAACGCTGCCGTCACCCCTTGGCCTTCGACTTTGATCCCGCTGAAGCTGCCGTCGTAGGTCAAGCGGTTACCGCATGAAGGGCTGTTGGCCTTGAGAATGGCAATTTTAATGCCGTGCTTTTCGACCAGCGCCAACGCCTGCTGCGCGCCGGACACAAAAGCATCGGTGACATTTTCGCCGTCCGCGGTCATGACCGGCACCTTGCCGCTGAGCACTTGCGTGCCTTGGCCACCGGGAATTTCAGCGGCGGCTCGCGGTGTGGGCAACCCACCGGCGACCTCGGGGCATAGCGCAATCACTCGGCCTTCGGCCTGCCATTTCGTCAGCTGTGGATAAGGCCCGCTGGCCCCGCCGTCATAGCGCACGCGATGGCCCAACAGGCAGCGGCTGACCAACACTTTTTGGCTCACAACAGCACCTGCGCTGCACGCCGCCGAAACCAGCCCGTCAACGACAGACGGTCGCGGGTCGCGGGCATCACTTCGTGAGGGACTTCGCCCGACAAAAACACCACCAGGCACCCGCCGGTCGGCAACACGTCGTACTCACCCCGGTCGTCGAGGTACATACGCAAATGCCCGCCGTGCTCAGGCAGCCAGGCGTCGTTGAGGTACACCACCGCCGAGACCATGCGTCGGTCATCGTCACGAAAACGGTCCAGATGCTTGAGGTAAAACGCGCCGGGCGGGTACATCGCAAAGTGACTTTCGAAGTCTTCCAGGCCCAAAAAAAGCCTGCGATTCATGGCGATTCGCAGGCTTTCCATTAAGCCGAGATAACTGTCACAAGCCAGTGCTTCACCGGGCTCCAGCCATTGGATATGGTCACCGCGGATACCTTCGCGGACCTCCTGATTGGGCCCACGCCCGACCGCTGCCGGGGACAGTTCACCCTGCACCGAACGTTTATGGCACTCGGCCGCCAGCTCCTGGGTCAAATCCTGGGGCAGAAAGATGTTTTGCTGCGACCATCCCTGTGCGTACAGGTCGTCGACAATGCGCAGCAGCAGCGGATGATCAGAAGGTATTTGCATGGCGGGCATAGTATCCATACGCCTCAAAATCTGACAGAGCCGCAGAGCGGTGTTCTGAAATAAATACCGCTCGCACATTTAAAGCGGGTTGGGAGAGACGATATCTCGACAAGTCCTACGCCACACCCGGACAATAGCGACCTGCTGACAGGAGTCCTTCATGCGCCGCTTGTTTTTATCGTTACTTATTTTTTGTTCATTACCCGCATGGGCTGACAACCTGGATGACTTGTTCAAGGTGGCTGGCTGGTCAGACCAACGTGCGCATTTCAATGACGCCCTGAGTGCCGCCCAAGAGCGCTATCGCAGCAACTTGCCGCCTGCTGTTTATCAAGCGTTAGTGACCAACAGCAGCCAGCGCTTCAACCCGCAAGCAATGGACAAGCGGGCCAAAGATCAAATGCGCAAGAACTTGCCGGATCCGGCCCCGGCGCTGAGCTTTTTTCAGTCCCCGCTGGGAAGCAAGATCGTGGCCGCCGAATTGCTGGCCACACGCCGCGACCAGTTGGCCAAGCATGCACAGGGCTTGCCGCGCATCGAGGCCAGCGCCACTCGCCAGCTGTTGATCAATCACTTGTCCAATGCGCTGCCAGCGCGTGAGGCCGGTGCAGAAGTGAGCCTGGCCATTGCCGGCGTCGCCGCAGACAGCTTGAGTTCAATGATCCCCGGTTTGCTCGGCGGTGGTCAGGCGCAAAGCATGCTCAATGGTCAGCGCCAACGGTTGATGGAGCAAATTGGCGGCGAATTGGATAACACCTTGCTCTTCGTCTATCGCGATTTGTCTGACCCTGAACTGGAAGAGTTCGTGACCTTCGCCGAGTCCCAAGACGGCAAAGTGTATTACCAGGCAGCCCTGACGGCGGTGCGCGCAGGCCTTGCCGTCGGGCAAAGCGCGTCGAGCCTGGCCCCGTAAGCGTTTTAGGACCTAAAGATCGCAGCCTGCGGGTTAGTCGTTGAAGTGCTGATCCAGAAACGCGAAGTAGCGCGCACGTATCGCGTCTGTTTCGTTGGCCAGATGGTGGCGTGCCTCAGGCAATAACAGCACCTCGGGCCGCGTGAATTTGGTTTTCAACACCCCCAGGTTGTGCCGCCAATCCACCGTTCTATCGGCCTCGCCCTGAATGATCAGCAGCGCGCGCGCACTCGGTGCAGCCTCTTCAATACGCCCAATCCAGCGCGCCAATGCGCCGACCCAGGCCGTGGGCAAACGCAGCGGCTGTAGCGGATCGGCCAGCAAAAAAGGCATGAAGTCAGGGTTATTGGTGTTTTCGCTAAAGCGTCGGGCAATGCCTTTGACGAACGGGCGCAGCAGGTAATAGCTCAATTTTGACCAACGCCAGTCTTTGGGTCGCACCAGCGGCGCCATCAAGATGGCCTGCCCTTGGGCCGGACTGTGGGTGCCCTGATGCAGCAGGTGATCAATCACAATCGCGCCGCCGGTGCTTTGCCCACACAAATGCCACGGTTGAGGCAAGCCAAGCGATTGCGCCTCGATGAACAAACCCTGGAGCGCTTCCTGATACTGGTTGAAATCGCCAATGCTGGCCCGTTCGCCGCTGGACAAGCCATGCCCCGGCAAATCACAGGCAATCACCACAAAACCTCGGCTCAGCCCCCATTCGATCACATGCCGATACAACCCCATGTGATCGTAAAACCCGTGGATCACAAACAACGTCGCCACTGGCACACCCTCGGGCCACCACACTTGGCTGACCAGATCGTAACCACCGGCGCGGTAACACCCCAGTTGCCGTTGCACGGGCGCGGCGTGATGCGCGAAGTCCAACCCGTAAAACCGCTGGTAGGCCAGCCCCTCGCTCGATAACGGCCGGGCTGCGGCTAAAGGCTGCAAACTGGCGCGTAAAGTGTCGGGGGAAAACGGGGCAGGCATAAGGGCTTCCAAACAGGGCGCGTGCGCGCAAAACAGGCTTTATAGACCGTCGATATTCATCTGTCAGGTCAAGCATGGCAAGCTACGCGGCCTTCGAGGATCTTTTTGCATGCGCCTGCCCACCTTCAAAACCCTGCTTGCCTGCGCGTTCACCCTTACCTGTGCGCTCAGTTTGTGGGCCGCGTATGACTGGTTTCAGGGCCGTTACATTCGCGCATTCAGTGATCAAACCGCGCTATTTGCCGGAGATGTATTAAGCCTGCCCGCCGAACTGTCCGGGCCGGGGCCGATTCGCGTGGTGCACTTTTGGGACCCGGCCTGCCCGTGCAATGTGGGTAATCAGCAGCACCTGAGCGAACTGCTCGCGCATTACGGACCGTTGGGCGTGGTGTTTTATTCGGTACAAAAACCCGGCACCCACGGCCAACTGCCAGCCACCTTGGGGGCGATCAAGCCGTTGACCAACCTGCCCGGCGCTGAGCACTTGAGCGCAAGCCCGGCCGTGGCGATCTGGGACCACAGTGGCCAATTGGCTTATTTCGGGCCGTACAGCGAAGGCGCCACCTGCAATGCCAGCAACAGTTTTATCGAACCCATCCTGCAAGCGCTGAGCGCAGGCCGCCCGGTAAGAGCCACTCACACTATGGCTGTGGGCTGTTATTGCCCGTGGCAGGCCGATCACGTCACCCCGTGATGGCGCTTTAAAGAACAAGGAGTTCACCCATGAAACGCAGTCTGACCGTCATCGCCCTTGTCGTTGCCGCAGTGGCCGGGGGAGGGGTCTGGTACGTACAGAGCAAGTTGCCCTCGCGTCAGGGCCAGGTCGAGCTGTATACGCTTAAAGAGCCTGTCACCGTGCGTTACGACGAGCGCGGCGTGCCGCATATTCGCGCCGGTAATCAGCTCGATATGTACCGCGCGCTGGGTTATGTGCAGGCGCAAGACCGGCTGTTTCAGATGGAAATCATGCGCCGCCTGGCCCGCGGAGAACTGGCCGAAATCCTCGGGCCCAAGCTGGTAGAAACTGACAAGCTGTTTCGCAGCCTGCGCATCCGCGAACGCGCAGCCACCTATGTGAACGCGCTGGATCAGCAGTCCCCTGCGTGGCAGGCGCTGCAAGCCTACCTGGACGGCATCAATCAATATCAGGCCACCCACGCCAAACCTGTGGAGTTCGACGTGCTGGGCATCACCCCGCGGGCCTTCACCGCCGAAGACACCATCAGCATCGCCGGTTACATGGCCTACAGCTTTGCGGCGGCGTTTCGCACTGAACCCTTACTCACCTACGTACGTGATCAATTGGGCAGCGACTACCTCAAGGTTTTCGATCTGCAATGGCAACCCAAGGGCGTCGTGCCCCCGGCGCTGGCGGCCAACGACTGGAAAACCCTGGGTGCTCTGGCGCAACTCAGCGACAGTGCGCTGAGTCAGGCTGGCTTGCCGCAGTTTGAGGGCAGCAACGCTTGGGCCGTGTCCGGCAGACGCACGCAAAACGGCAAGCCGTTGCTGGCGGGCGACCCGCACATTCGCTTTTCAGTGCCCTCGGTGTGGTACGAAGCGCAGCTGTCTGCGCCCGATTTTGAGCTGTACGGCTACCATCAGGCGCTGGTGCCGTTCGCCTTTTTGGGCAACAACCGCGAGTTCGGCTGGAGCCTGACCATGTTCCAGAACGATGACCTGGACCTGATCGCCGAAAAGACCCACCCCAAAAATCCCAATCAGGTCTGGTACCACGGCCAGTGGGTCGACATGACTCGCACCGAGCAAGAGATTGCCGTCAAAGGCCAGGCGCCGGTCACGCTGGTGCTGCGTCAATCGCCACACGGGCCGATTGTTAACGATGTGCTGGGCGATATTGCAGGCAATACGCCGATTGCCATGTGGTGGGGCTTTTTGGAGACCAAAAATCCAATCCTGGAAGGCTTTTACCAACTCAACCGCGCTAACACCGTGAGCAAGGCGCGCAAGGCTGCCACGTATATTCAGGCGCCGGGGTTGAATGTGGTGTGGGCCAATGCCCAGGGCAATATCGGCTGGTGGGCGGCGGCGCAACTGCCTAAGCGCCCGGCCGGGGTCAACCCGGCATTCATTCTGGACGGCAGCAGCGCGCAGGCAGACAAATTGGGCTTCTACCCTTTCAGTGCCAACCCGCAGGAGGTAAACCCGCCGCGCGGCTACATCGTGTCGGCCAACTTTCAGCCGGTATCGCCCACCGGGCTGGAGATTCCCGGTTATTACAACCTGGCCGATCGTGGTCAACAGCTCAATCGCCAACTGAGCGACGCCAGCGTGAAATGGAACCTGAAAAACAGCCAGGCGTTGCAGTTGGGCACCACCACCGACTATGCGCAGCGCGTACTCAAGCCTCTGTTGCCGATACTGCGCAAGGGTGTCAGCGACCCGGCCGAGCTTAAGTTGGTTGAGCAATTGGCGCAGTGGAAGGGCGATTACCCGCTGGACTCAACGAGTGCCACGCTGTTCAACCAATTGCTGTTCAGCCTGGCGGATGCCGCCATGCACGACGAGTTGGGCGATGCGTTTTTTGACATCCTGCTGACCACCCGCGTGATCGATGAGGCGCTGCCGCGTCTGGTCGCCAGCCCGGACTCGCCGTGGTGGGACAATCGTCACACGCTGACCAAAGAGACCCGGGCGGACACGGTCAACGTTGCCTGGCGCAACAGCCTCGTTCAACTCAAGGCCACCTTGGGCGACGACCCCGCGCAGTGGCAATGGGGCCGGGCGCACACCCTGACCCACGAGCATCCGCTGGGTAAACAAAAACCACTGGACTGGTTGTTCAATGTCGGACCTTTCGCAGCGCCGGGTAGCCATGAAGTCCCCAACAATTTGTCCGCAAAACTCGGCCCTGCCCCTTGGGCGGTGGGTTACGGACCGTCTACGCGGCGCCTGATCGACTTTGCCGATCCCACCCACACGCTGACCATCAACCCGGTGGGCCAGAGCGGCGTGCCGTTCGACAAACACTACAAGGATCAGGCGCAAAGCTACATCGAGGGGCGCTACGACAAGCCGTACATGGAGGACGCCGACGTGCAGCTCAATACCCGCAGCACGTTGCGATTGATGCCCAAGCCATAGAGGCGGGCAACGACTACGGGTGGCGTGGGATCACGCCAACGCGTAGTTGAGGACGATGCCGACAAAGATCGCCAAACCCGCCCAATGGTTGTGCAAGAAGGCCTTGAAGCAGCGTTGTGGATCGCGGTCGCGGGTGTACCAGAATTCCCACACGAAGCAGCCCGCGGCCACCAACAGCCCCATATGGAACCAGCCACCCAGTTCAAACTGGGTGCCGGCCAGCCACAGACAACCCAGCGCCAACCCTTGCAGGCTGAGGTTGATCACCCGGTCTGCGTCGCCAAACAGGATAGCGGTCGACTTAACCCCGATTTTCAGGTCGTCCTCGCGGTCCGTCATGGCGTAGTAGGTGTCGTACGCCACCGTCCACAGCAGGTTGGCGATGTACAGCAACCACGCCGCCGCTGGCAGGCTGCCCGTCTCGGCGGTAAACGCCATCGGCATGCCCCACGAGAAGGCTGCGCCCAGCACCACTTGCGGGTAGTAGGTGTATCGCTTCATGAACGGGTAGCTGGCGGCCAACGCCAAACCGCCGAATGACAGCCAGATCGTAGGCGCATTGGTGCACAGCACCAGCAGGAAGCTGATCCCCATTAGCACGGCAAAAAACACCAACGCTTCTTTGCCGCTGATTTTTCCGCTCACCAACGGCCGTTGTTCTGTGCGTTTGACGTGGCCATCGACCTTGCGATCTGCAAAGTCATTGATCACACAGCCGCCGGCACGGGTCAGGATCACGCCGAAGACGAAGATCAGCAGGTTGCTCAGCGACGGCACACCTTTGGCCGCAATCCACAGCGCCCACAAGGTGGGCCACAACAGCAGGTAAATGCCGATGGGCTTGTCCATGCGCGTTAACTGAATAAAGTCCCATGCGCGAGGGTTCAAACGGTTGAGTGATTTAAGCAGACGCACGTACATCAGTTGTTCTCCGACCGGGCACTCACGGCGGCCCACAGTTTGGGTAAAAACACCTCAGCCACCAGCACGCTCAGCTTTCCTCGAACAAAGCGCGACCGTCGCGCCCAGAGCGTATCGACCTGATCGGCCTGGGGCAGCCACTCGCGCGGGTAATGGCACACCTGCAACGCGCCGCGCTCGAACGCCTCATCGCTGAACAGCAATTGCCCCAAAGAACGCGTGCCCAGCTGGTCCATGTGCAAGCCGCCCGCTTCAAGTGCGCTTTGGCACGCTACGCTGCGCGCAAACACCCAGGGCTGCTGGTGCCCACACAAATACACTTCGCGCACCCAGCCCCGGCTGTTACCAGGCAGGTCGAGCGCGGCGCATTCGTCCTCGCGCAAGGTCTGCCAGCCTTCAAACAAGGGCAAGACACTGAAGTTATTCTCAGAAAGAGCTGTGAGACGAAGGGTCAACGAGCCTTGATCGAACAACCAGTTTAGGGTGTGTTCATCGGGCAACGCAGGAAGGCGGCTTTGTTCAAGCCAGACGGGGGAGATCAACGGGGAAGTCATGTGCGGCACAGTCGGTCATAATTGGCAGCCATTGAGGGCGCCGAGCTTATCACGCTGCCTCCCGAATGAGCGCTTGAGTGCCGATTGGCTGCAATCTCGCTTGCATCTACCGGTTTTGATCCGTACAAAACGCCCTGAACTCGACGAGCAACACAGCGTCACTGCAAAAGTCTGTGCCCTCGCCAAAGCCTGAACCCAAGGAAATACCCCCATGAAAAAGTGGCAATGCATCGTATGTGGACTGATTTATAACGAAGCCGATGGCTGGCCGGATGATGGCATCGCCCCCGGCACGCTGTGGCAGGACGTGCCCGAAGACTGGCTGTGCCCGGACTGCGGCGTAGGCAAAATGGATTTCGAAATGATCGAAATCAACTGATACCTTTTTGAGTTTCGCCTTTAGGGAGATTGGAATGAACGCACCTGTCGTGATCGTTGGCACCGGGCTGGCTGGCTACAACCTGGCCCGGGAATTTCGCAAGCTGGACAGCGAAACGCCGCTGCTGTTGATCACCGCCGATGACGGGCGTTCCTATTCCAAGCCCATGCTGTCCACCGGTTTCGGTAAAAACAAAGACGCCGACGGCCTGAGCATGGCCAGCCCCGGAGCGATGGCTGAGCAACTGAACGCCCAAGTGCGCACCCACACGCGCATCAGCGGGATTGATCCCGGCCACAAGCAGTTGTGGATCGGTGAAGAAGCCGTGCCGTATCGCGACCTGATTCTGGCGTGGGGCGCGCAAACGGTGCAGGTGACCGTTGAAGGCGATGCGCAGGACGCTATTTACCCCATCAACGACCTGGAAGATTACGCACGCTTTCGCACCGCCGCCGCAGGCAAGCGCCGCGTACTGATACTGGGGGCCGGCCTGATCGGCTGCGAGTTTGCCAATGACCTGATCGCAGGCGGCTATGACGTGGATCTGGTCGCCCCTTGCGAGCAAGTCATGCCCACGTTATTGCATCCTGCGGCAGCAGCAGCGGTGCAAACCGCTCTTGAAGGTATCGGCGCACGCTTGCACCTAGGCCCGATACTCACGCGCCTGCAACGCACTGCGGACGGGGTTGAGGCGCATTTGTCTGATGGTAGCGTCATACGTTGTGACGTCGTGGTGTCAGCCATTGGCTTGCGCCCACGGACTGATTTGGCCGCCGCGGCCGGGATTCGGGTCAATCGCGGGATTGAAGTGGACCGCCTGCTCAAGACCTCCCACGCCAACATTTTCGCGCTGGGTGACTGCGCGCAGGTTGAGGGCCTGAGTTTGCTGTATGTCATGCCGCTGATGAGCTGCGCCCGGGCACTGGCCAAAACCCTGGCTGGCAACCCCACTGCTGTCAGCTATGGCGCCATGCCCATCACGGTAAAAACACCGGTGTGCCCGCTGGTGGTGTCGCCTGTGCCCCCAGGGTATGAAGGCGTTTGGTCGGTCGAAGGCAGCGGCCCAGACATCAAGGCGGTGTGCCGCGACGCAGATGGCAAATTGCTAGGTTATGCACTGACCGGTGAGGCCGTTCGCGAAAAACTGGCCCTCAACAAAGAGCTGCCTGCACTTTTGGCGTAAACACTGGCAACTCTGTCGCATATGCCTTTGCCTTGGCTCAACAAAGGCCGGATCGAAGCTGGCGCCGGCCTTGGCCGCATGCCATTCTCACACCGGTCTGCCGCAGAGTAGAGCCTGCGGCGCCTAAGGCGTTGCTCCCTTGAGAGCAGCACGGACATAACAACAAAAAACCGTCAAAGAGGCTTCATCATGCGTAAACCCGATCTCGCCGCCGCTATCGCGGAAAAGGCTGACCTCACCAAAGAGCAAGCCAGCCGCGTGCTCAATGCCGTGCTCGAAGAAATCACCCAAGCCCTGCATCGCAAAGACAGCGTCACGCTGGTTGGCTTCGGCACCTTTGTTCAACGCCACCGCGGTGCCCGCACCGGCCAAAACCCGCAAACGGGTCAGCCAGTCACGATCAAGGCCAGCAACACCGTTGCGTTCAAACCGGGCAAGTTCTTGAAAGACAGCGTCAACCCTTAGTGACAAACCGGCCTTTCGTCACATGAGGCCTTGAAGAATGGGCAAGCTGGCGCGGCTGGCGGCCCATTCTTGATAGCGACAGGACAATCGTGCGGCCATAAGTGGCAAAACGCCCCCCATCTACGCCTATCCATGCAGATATATGGCGTTCTTTGAACAAATCGTTACACTGCGCCGGCCATTTATTTTTCCCTTGAGGCCGCGTACATGAAATTTCGTTTTCTGCTCTGGATGCTGGGCTTCATGATGAGCAGGGCCAGCCGAAAAAACCCGGCGTTTGCCCAACAACTGGTCGACAAAGACCTGGTGTTCCAGCTGCAAACCCTGGACGGCAGCGTCGCCCGTCACTTCAAAGTCAAAAACCAGCGCATTACCAGCCACTCAGGGCTGTACCCCGAGCCTGCGTTTGCTATCGCCTTCAAAGATGCGGCCTACGGTTTCGCGACCATGCAGGCCAAGAACAAACAACTGGCGTTCATGACCGGGATTCAGGACAAGTCGATCCAGATCAAGGGCAACCCTGCACTGGTGATCTGGTTCCAGGGCCTGACCAAGTACCTGAAACCACGTAAAAAACCAAAGGCTTAAACCCGGACTTCGACCGTGGCAGCCTTTGGCAGCTTCTACGAGGAGGGAGTAGCGCTGCGCGCTGTTCTTCGGCCAACCTGGCCCCGTAGGTCAGGCCTGACTGAATTGGGCGGCCAGCTCACGCAATAACACCTCGGCCTCCAGCACTTTGCTGACGACGTCTTCGGCTTTTTCGCGCGTTACGCCCAAGCTTTCAAACAGCGCGTCAGGCAGCGGGTCGTATGGGCCGTGCCCAATGCCACGGCTGCGCAGCAGCCCCACCGCCACGCCCACCAGATTGGGGTACTGCGCATGTTCACCGGCGTAGTGCGGGTCATGTTGAAACCGCAGGGCCGCCGCCAGTTCGTCCGGCATGTCCCAATAGCGCATCAGCCAGGCGCCGATTTGCTCACGGGTAATACCCAGCAAATGCTGTTCAACCATGCTGTGACTGACATGCGGGTTGACTTCAAGGTGACGGCAAATCAGCGAGAAGTGCGGCGGAAACACGTGGGCCAACAGCAGATAGCCAAAATTGTGCAGCAGCCCCGCCAGGTACGTCAGACCGGTTTCAGGGCGTTCGGCCCGGGGCATGGCACGGGTCAGCCCCTCAATGACCGCCGCGGTGTAAATCGACTGCTGCCAGTAAGGCGTGCTCGATTGCGGGTGATCCTTGGGCAGGCTCAGGGTTTTACCCAGCGCCAGCCCCAGTGCCAGGTTAATCACCAGATCAAAGCCCAGTACGCGCACGATCGCGTCTTCAACTGAACGGATCTTGCCCGGCGAAGCGTAGTACGGTGACGCCGCCCAACTCATGACTTGTGCCGCCAGCGCAGGGTCCGTTTCGACAACACCGGTGATGTCGTCGATGGTGGCGTTGGGGTCTACGCGCAGGCGGATGATTTTGCGGGCGGTTTCGGCCAACGGCGGGATTTCGATTGTCGCTTCAAGACGCTGCTGAATACGGCGCGCAGTGAACGCGTGCACCGCTTGAGTGATGGCATCACCGTCTTCATCCGGGCGGTCCAGATTAAGCTTGATGGCTTCCAGCGGCTCGGCAAAACGCCCTGCGCTGGCCTTGGTCAGCATGCTTTTGAAGTGTTCCTGAGAAATCTCCAGCAACAGCCCCGGCTCACCGGCGTTAATCAACAGCAAGGGCTGTTGCAGCAGCTGTTCTTCATACAGGCAAGGCGAACTGGTGAGGGCCGGCAAACCTGGCAGCAGCGTCAGCTCATGCTTGCCGAGCATACGCTCAAGGTGCGCGGGCGCGACAGTCGTCATGCGCCGCCCGATCAGCTCGGCCAGACGATTGAGGTCAAGCAAGTGACTCTGCGGAAACAGCACCATGAGCGCGCCGACCGTGTCATCGAGCAACGCTGCTTGAACTTTGCGTGCGGGGTTAAGGCCGGGGTGGTCAATGACTTCCCGGTACGGGATGGCCAACTCGCCAAGCAGCTGTCGAATAACCGACGGCGTGTGGGGAACAGTTGGGGCGCTGGCAACTTCAGTCATGGTGTGTGTCCGGTTCTTACAACTCAAATGTGGTAATCAGACAGTTAATCGGCCGCTGATCTATTTACTGAACGCGCCTTTAAACCTGCCCGTATTGCTGACCGTGGCGCAGCCAGCGGTCCAGCAAAGGGCTGACGTGGGTGGGCCAGCGTTCCAGCAGGGCTTGTGCCGCGTCGCGAACAGCGGGAAGCAGGTCGGCGTCACGCATCAAATCGGCAACTTTAAACTGCAAAAGCCCGGTTTGCCGGGTGCCAAGCATTTCGCCGGGGCCGCGCAGTTCGAGGTCTTTTTCGGCGATGACGAAACCATCGTTGGTCTCGCGCATGATGCCCAAACGCTGACGGCCAATTTGCGACAGCGGCGGGTGATACAGCAGCACACAATGGCTCACTGCGCTGCCTCGACCGACGCGCCCGCGCAATTGGTGCAACTGCGACAAGCCCAGTCGTTCGGGGTTTTCGATGATCATCAGGCTGGCATTGGGCACGTCCACGCCGACTTCAATCACCGTAGTGGCAATCAGCAATTGCAACTCGCCGGCTTTGAACCGGGCCATGACCTCAGCCTTTTCAGCAGCTTTCATGCGCCCGTGTATCAACCCGACGCGCAATTCACCCAAGGCGCTGGAGAGGTCTTCAAAGGTGGTTTCAGCCGCCTGACAGGTCAGTTCTTCAGACTCTTCAATCAGCGTGCACACCCAGTACGCCTGACGCCCTTCGGCACAGGCCGCACGCACTCGCTCAATGACTTCGAAACGCCGCGTGTCGACCACCAGCACCGTGTTAACCGGGGTTCGGCCCGGCGGCAGTTCGTCGAGGATCGAGGTGTCGAGGTCGGCGTACGCACTCATGGCCAGGGTGCGCGGGATCGGCGTCGCGGTCATGATCAATTGATGCGGGCACATGACGCCGCCCACGCCTTTATTACGCAGGGCCAGGCGCTGTTGCACACCGAAACGGTGCTGCTCGTCGATGATGACCAGCGCCAGGCGCTTGAACTGCACCTGATCCTGAAACAAGGCGTGCGTGCCCACCACCATCGGCGCGCCGTTGGCGATGTGCTCCAGTGCAGCGATACGCGCCTTACCTTTGAGTTTGCCCGCCAGCCATGCCACCTCAAGCCCCAACGGTTCCAGCCAGCGCTTGAAGCTGATGAAGTGCTGCTCGGCGAGGATTTCGGTGGGCGCCATCAGCGCCACTTGATAACCCGCCTCCAGCGCTTGCAAGGCGGCCATCGCCGCCACCACCGTTTTACCCGACCCCACATCCCCTTGAATCAGGCGCAACATAGGCTCGGGCTGACTGAGATCGTAGGCAATTTCGTTGCCGACACGCACTTGCGCCCCGGTCGGGGAAAAGCCCAAGTTGCGCAGAAACTGCTCAGGCAACGTTCGGGCTTTAGCCAGGGCGGGCGCACGTTGCGAGCGCAAGCTTTCGCGCAAACGCTGCTGAGACAGCTGATGGGTCAGCAGTTCTTCAAACGCCAGGCGGTGCTGTGCCCAGTGATGGCCCAAGGCGAGTTCTTCAACGTCTGCATCGGCCGGTGGCTGGTGCAGATAGCGAATCGCCTCATCCAAAGGCGCCAGTTGATAGTCTTTGGCCAGCTCGCGCGGCAACCAGTCCGGCAGGCTGCGTGGCCCCAACATCGCCAGGCTTTGCAGGCTCAGTTGGCGCAAGCGCTGCTGAGTCAGGCCTTCAGTGGTGGGGTAGATCGGGGTCAGCGTGGTGTCGACCGGCGGTGGTTCATCGCCCGTAATGGCACGGTACTCCGGGTGGTAGATTTCCAGCCCCGACGCGCCGGGACGCGCTTCGCCATAGCAACGCACTTCAGTGCCGCGCTTCAGGCTTTCCTTTTGCGCATTACTGAAGTGGTAGAAACGCAGGCTCAGGCCACCCGTGCCGTCATTGATGCGCACCAGCAAGCTGCGGCGCTTGCCCATGACCACATCGGTGCCAATCACCCGCCCTTCGACCACCGCATCCTGACCGGGGCGTAACGCCCCGATCGGCACAACGCGGGTGCGGTCCTGATAGCGCAACGGCAAATGAAACAGCACGTCTTGCACGGTTTCCAGCCCGACTTTGGCCAATTTCTCGGCCATCGCCTCTCCCACGCCCTTAAGCGCCGTGACCGGCACATTCGACAACTCGGTCATAACAGTTCTTACGTCGCCGCAGGCGGCTTGGCCACCGAGCACAGACGGATCGAGTCCGCGAGGATCTCAATCGCTTTAGGCCGAGGGAAGCTGGCACGCCATGCAATCGCCACCGTGCGGAACGGCACTGGCGGGGTCAGCGGGCGTACGGCCAGCACACCGGGGGAATAATGGTGACTGTCGACAGCAGAGAGCGGCAGGATCGAAATGCCCAGGCCTGAGGCCACCATGTGCCGGATGGTTTCCAGCGAGCTGGATTCGACCGTGGTGTGCTTGGCGCCGTCATTGCCCTTGGTCAGGGTGGGGCACGCCTCAAGCACTTGATCGCGGAAGCAGTGACCTTCACCCAGCAACAGCAAGCTCTTGTCGTTGAGCAGGCTGGCGTCGATGGTGTCTTTTTTGGTCCACGGGTGCTCGCTCGGCATCAGCACGTAGAACGGCTCGTCGTAGAGCGGCAGGGTCAGCACGTCAGCCTCATGGAACGGCAGGGCGATGATGATCGCGTCCAGCTCACCGTTACGCAGCTTGTCGCGCAGGATGTGAGTGAAGTTTTCTTCGATGTACAACGGCATTTGCGGGGCGACCCGATGCAGTTGTGGAATCAGATGCGGGAACAGGTAAGGACCTACGGTGTAGATCGCGCCGACCTTGAGCGGTGCGGTGAGCTGGTTTTTGCCCGCCTGCGCCAATTCACGGATGCCTTGGGCTTGCTCCAGTACCTTCTGGGCCTGGGCAACAATGCCCTCGCCCACAGGCGTCAGGCGCACGGCGCTTTTGCTGCGCTCAAAAATCAGCACACCGAGTTCGTCTTCCAGTTTTTTCACGCCCACCGACAGGGTCGGTTGGCTGACGTGGCAACGCTCGGCCGCGTGGCCGAAGTGCTGCTCTTGGGCAAGCGTAACGATGTAGCGCAATTCTGTAAGGGTCATAGCGGGCGTCCATGAGGCTGCGGGCCGAAGCATAACGGCTGCAATCGATAGACGCACGTTATCAGACATTACCCACAGAGCTACAGTCGCTAATCACGCGCTTGCCGGTTTTTATCTATACAGCAGATGCAAAAAAGGCACCTTACGGTGCCCTTTCTGGTATCAGCGTCGACGTTTATCGATGGAATAAACGAAGGGTGCCACGATCTCGATGCTGCCATTGGTCAGCATGTCAGCCGGAGGCTTGGGCAGAGGTTGTGCCCGACGGATCATTTCCAGGGTGGCCCGGTCCAGATCAGCATTGCCTGAGCGCCCGACCAATTCGTAGGACAGCACCTTGCCTTGCGCATCGACTACAAAGCGCAGACGGTTCAGACCTTCTTTGCCCCGCGATTGAGCAGCAGCCGGGTACTTTTTGTACTTGCCCAGGTGGGCCAGTAAAGTACCTTCCCAACTGGCTTTGGCTGCCAGTTGTTGCGCCGAAGGGCCACGGGTCTGTGCGGCTGACTTCTCGCTGGGCGCCTTGGTCGGCGTCGCGTCGCTCGGTTTCTCTTCTGAAGGTTTCTCTTTGACCGGGTCAGGTTTTTCCACAGGCTTGGGCGGTTGAGGCTTTTGCTTGGGTTTGACCGGCTTGGGAACAGAAATCTTCGGCTTGGGCGCTTCGGCCAGCTTGGGGATCGGCAACTCTTCTACTGGAGCCGGCGGTTGTGGTGGTGTCACCACTTTCGGCGGCGCAGGAGGAGGCGGTGCCGGCAGCGGCGCGAGATCGACCATCATCGCCTGGGGCGGAAGTTCGATTGCGCGCGGGTTAGACCATTGCAGGGCGAGTATTACCGCCACTGCATGGACACCCAACACCACGGCCAGGCTGGTTGCGTAACGCGTCATCTTTTGGCGCGCTATGGTCATTTCTTGGCTGCCGTCTCAAGTCCGACCAACCCGACCTTCAAGTAACCGGCTGCGCGCAATGCATCCATGACGCTCATCAAGTCACCGTAGTCCACACCCTTGTCGGCCTGGAAGAAGATCGTTGTGTCTTTGTTGTTATGCGTACGGGCGTCCAGAGTCGGACCCAGCGCTTCAACGGTGACGGGTTCTTCGCCCAGGTACAGGCGCTGATCCGCCTTGACGCTAAGGAACACCGGTTTCTCGGGGCGCGGCGCCGGTTTGGCGCTGGACGCGGGCAGGTCAACCTTGATATCCACGGTGGCCAGCGGTGCGGCCACCATGAAGATGATCAGCAGTACCAGCATTACGTCGATAAAGGGTGTGACGTTGATTTCGTGGTTCTCGGCCAGATCGTCGTCTGCGCCTTCTTTCAAATGCAGGCCCATGGCCGATTACCCCACTTTCACCATGTGCGGTTGCGAGCTGCGCTCAGGCGGCAGGTGATCAAGGTCACGGCTAACCAGCAGCAACACTTCAGCCGATGCGTCCGCCACCTGAGCTTTGTAGCCGGTGATGGAGCGGGCGAAAACGTTGTAAATCACAACCGCAGGGATCGCCGCTACCAGGCCCAATGCCGTGGCCAACAGCGCCTCGGCAATACCCGGCGCCACAACGGCCAGGTTAGTGGTTTGGGTTTTGGCGATGCCGATAAAGCTGTTCATGATGCCCCACACGGTGCCGAACAGACCCACGAACGGTGCTGTCGAACCAATGGTGGCCAACACGCCTGTGCCGCTGCTCATGTTGCGACCGCACGCCGCAACCAGACGCTCAAGACGGAAGCTGACGCGCTCTTTGATGCCTTCTTTTTCACGGCTATTGGCCGACAGACGCATCTCTTCAAGGGCGTCTTGTACCAGCAGGTGAGCCAGCGTGCCCTCTTTAGTGGCCGATTCGCTGGCTTCTTTAAGGGTGCGAGCTTTTTTCAGGCTGGCGATTTCGGAGCGCAGACGACGCTTGGCGCCCAGCACTTCGAAGCCTTTGGCGATCCAGATGGTCCACGTGATGATCGAAGCGATTGCCAGACCGATCATCACGATTTTGACGATGATGTCGGCATTTTTGTACATGCCCCACGGCGACAGGTCATGGGCCATGCCCAAGCTGTTGTCTTCTTCGGCGACGATTTGTGGTGCGTCATCCGCAGGGGCCACAACACCCTCAGCCTGGGCTGGATCTGTAGCACCCGGCGCTGCAACAGGCGCGGTGGCATCAGCGGCAGCGGCACTAACGGTTGCAGGAGGTACGGCAGCGTTCGCTGGCTCATCGGCAAATGCCGCAGCCGGAGCAAGCAACAGGCTGAACATCAGCGCCGCCACACCACGCCAAAGGCGTGCAGGGCTCAACAGCTGGGTTGGCGAAGCGGTGGAATGATTGCGTGTCATGCTAGCCGGACCTGAGAAGTTTTGAGGTTTTGCCCTACAACGCGTGTAAGACCAAGGACAAATGATGCGTTATTATTGCAAGTAATTCTTGTTAACAAAAGCAATAGCACCTGTTTTTTTCCAAGGTCACGACCAACGTCTGACCTTTTTTGGCCGCTTTGCAGCTTTTCATTAGGAGTTTGAGATGCCCAACGCCTCTGTCTTGATCGTCGGTTGTGGCGATGTCGGAAGTCGACTCGCCACTCAGTTACTGAAGGACGAATGGAAGGTTTACGGATTAAGGCGATCCATCGATCAACTGCCTGAAGGCGTGAATGGCGTCGCGGCCGACCTGTTTAAAGACCCGTGCCCGGCGCAATGGCCCACGGGCCAAATCGACTATGTGGTGTACAGCGTCGCCGCCACCGAGCACGACGAAGCGGGTTACCAAGCCGCGTATGTCGATGCGCTCAAACGCACGCTCAGTTGGCTCAAGCAACATAATCAACAACCCAAACACCTGCTGTTCGTTTCCAGCAGCGGTGTTTATGTGCAGCAGGCAGGTGAGTGGGTCGATGAAACCTCACCGGCCGAGGCTACCAATTACTCGGGGCGGATCATGCTGGACGCGGAGCAGATCGCCTTGAACAGCGGCATTCCCGCCAGCGTAGTGCGCTTGACCGGGATCTACGGTCCTGGCCGGGAGTGGCTGCTGGGGCAGGTGCGCAAGGGCTATCGCGTGGCTGTTGAACCGCCTCTTTATGGCAACCGCATCCACGCCGATGACGCGGGTGGACTGCTGGCCTATCTGCTTGAGGCTCATCAACACGGCAAAACGTTGGAGGACTGCTATATCGGGGTCGATGATGCTCCCGCGCCATTGTCAGAGGTTGTGAACTGGCTCCGGGAGCAATTGGGCGTGACCGAGTGGTCTGAAGAGGCAAGCGTAAGGCGGGCGGGGAGCAAGCGTTGCAGTAATGCACGCGCCAAGGCCCTCGGATGGGAGCCGCGCTACCCAAGCTATCGCGAAGGTTATGCGGCGATTTTGGCGGGACAGCCTGGCAAAGCACACTGATTACGCATGAGCTGGCGAAGGCTGCGCGCTTTTGACCTTAAAGGCTCGCAGCCTGCGGGGCGTTGGGAGTGATCAGCGCTGCTTCTCAAGCACCCATTCGCGCTTGCCGGGGTACAACTGAGGCATTTCGTCTGGCTGGGAGGCATCCAGCGCTTCAAAAATTTCGAGCTGTTTGCCATTGCGCACAAAGATGTGAGCCGCACCGGTCTCACCTTGCTGGAGCCAAAGGCTGTCGTATTCGCCGCTCATCGACGCACAATCACCTGCCAGGCACAGGGCGTAGGCGTTCATGCCCGGCAAGCCCTTGAGCTGCCCGCCAGCCAAAAAGGTCACGCTGGCGCCTTGGCCTGCACCCTCGGCAATACGCCATTGGCCACCCAGATAAGCCGTTTTGAGGGCTTTTTCAAAGCTGGTGCCCAGCGGATCTTGCGCCGCCACATTCACTGACGAGCGGGCAAAGACCTGTTGAGGATCGGCGTCTGCCGCCGCTTGTACCAGCTCTTCGCCTGCAAGGCTCAAAGCCGTTGCCGAACTGCCATAGAAATCGACTTGCCACACGCCCTTGTCTTCGGGTTGCAGCTTGCCCTCCACTCGCTCAAAGCCATTGGTGTAGCGGGCTTGAGCGGTTTGAGTGTCGATGTCCCACTCAAGGTTAGGGCCATACGCCAGCAACGCTTCACGCAGGTTGCCACCTTTGGCCGCCGCATCAATCGCTGCTTGGTTGATCCAGATACCACTGATATCGCGGTGGGCGGGTTCGCTGGCACAGCCACCCAGAAAAACGGTGAGCAGTGACAAGACTAGCGCTTTGCGCATAGTGGAATCCTTTTAAAACGGGGAAAAGCGAGGGTTGGCGCAGCATGAAGACGCTGCGCCGAGGGTGTTACTCGATGACCAGAATCGCGTCCATCTCAACCTGCGAACCCTTTGGCAGGGCTGCTACGCCAATGGCTGCACGCGCCGGGTACGGCTGCTCAAAGTAGGTGCCCATGATCTCGTTAACCTTGGCGAAATGGCTAAGGTCGGTCAGGAAGATGTTCAGCTTGACGATATCTTTGAACGAACCACCCGCGGCCTCAGCTACCGATTTCAGGTTTTCAAATACCTGGATGGTCTGGGCTTCAAAGCCTTCAACCAGCTCCATGGTTTTTGGGTCCAGCGGGATTTGACCGGACATGTAGACGGTATTGCCAGCTTTGATCGCTTGGGAATAAGTACCGATGGCAGCAGGTGCTTTGTCGCTGGTGATAACAGTCTTGGTCATGTGTGACTCCTTGAAATGGCCATTTGTAACGGCCTATGCACGCATCCGAGTGATGCGGATAACCCCGGTAAGGGCACGCAGTTTTTTGATCACGCGGGCCAGATGCACACGATCGTGCACGCTGACCACCAGTTGGACCACGCTGATACGACCATCGCGTTCGTCCATGCTGATCTTCTCGATGTTGCCGTCGGCGGCGTTCACGCTGCTGGCCAGCAGCGCAATCAAGCCACGCTGGTGTTCCAGCTCGACGCGCAACTCGACGTTAAATTCGCCGGTAACGTCTTTGGCCCACGAAAGCTGGATGCATTTTTCGGGGTTGTGGCGGATTTCACTGATATTGCGGCAGTTGTCCAAGTGCACAACCATCCCTTTGCCCGCCGACAGGTGACCCACAATCGGATCACCCGGAATAGGCGTGCAGCATTTGGCATAACTGAGCACCAGGCCCTCGGTACCGCGAATGGCCAACGGACCTTCGGGGCTTGGCAATTGCTCACCCTCACCCATCAAGCGGCGGGCGACCACATAGGCCATGCGGTTACCCAGGCCGATGTCTTCCAGCAGATCTTCAATGTGCTCCAGGCGGTACTCGCTGAGCATGGCCTGAACGCGTTCGGGCGCAATTTTGTCCAGCGAGCTGTTGAAGCCGTTGAGCACTTTGTTCAGCAGGCGCTCGCCCAGGTTCACGGACTCGGAACGACGCTGCAACTTGAGCGCGTGACGGATATGCGTGCGGGCTTTACCAGTGACCACAAAGTTGAGCCAGGCCGGGTTAGGGCGTGCACCCGGAGCACTGACGATCTCGACCGTGGAGCCACTTTGCAGCGGCTCGGACAGCGGTGCGAGACGGCGATTGATCCGACAGGCAATACAACTGTTACCCACGTCGGTATGTACGGCGTAAGCAAAGTCGACCGCCGTGGAGCCTTTGGGCAGCTCCATGATCCGGCCCTTGGGCGTGAAGACATAGACCTCGTCCGGGAACAGGTCGATCTTCACACTTTCGATGAATTCGAGGGAGTTACCTGCGCGTTGCTGCATTTCCAGCACGCCTTTGACCCATTGCCGCGCCCGGGCATGCGTACCGGTGTGCTGCTCATCACCACTGGATTTGTAGAGCCAGTGCGCCGCGATCCCGTTGTTGGCCATTTCTTCCATTTCACGGGTACGGATCTGAATTTCGATCGGTACGCCATGCATGCCAAACAGCGTGGTATGCAACGACTGATAGCCGTTGGCTTTGGGAATCGCGATGTAGTCTTTGAAGCGGCCCGGCAGCGGCTTGTACAAATTATGTACAGCGCCTAACACGCGGTAGCAGGTATCCACCTTGTCGACGATGATGCGGAACGCATAAACGTCCATGATCTCGTTGAAAGCCCGGCGCTTGCCGCGCATCTTTTTGTAGATGCCGTAGATATGCTTTTGACGCCCGCTGACTTCGCCCTGAATACCATCAATGGCTAGACAGTGACTCAGCGACTCTTCAATTTTGTTGACGATTTCTTTGCGATTGCCCCGGGCGCGTTTGACGGCCTGATAGATGCGCGCTGAGCGCATCGGGTACATCGCCTTGAAACCGAGGTCTTCGAATTCGATGCGAATGCTGTGCATGCCCAGCCGATTGGCGATGGGCGCGTAGATTTCCAGGGTTTCCTTGGCAATCCGCCGGCGCTTTTCGCCGGACAGCACTTCGAGGGTGCGCATGTTGTGCAGGCGGTCAGCCAACTTGACCAAAATCACGCGGATGTCCCGCGCCATGGCCATGGCCATCTTCTGGAAGTTTTCGGCTTGCGCTTCGGCTTTGGTTTCGAAGTTCATCTGGGTCAGCTTGCTGACACCATCAACCAGTTCTGCCACGGTTTCGCCAAACTGCGCAACCAGCGCTTCCTTGGCAATACCGGTGTCTTCGATCACGTCATGCAGCATGGCTGCCATCAGGCTTTGATGGTCCATATGCATATCGGCAAGGATATTTGCGACTGCCAGCGGATGCGTGACATAAGGTTCGCCGCTACGTCGGCGCTGGCCGTCGTGGGCTTGTTCTGCGTAGTAGTACGCTCGGCGGACCAGATTAACCTGGTCCGGGCCGAGGTACGCCGACAAGCGATCGGCGAGGGCGTCTATGCTCGGCAAGAGGGAGCCTCCTGCCAAAACTGTGAACCCTTCGCCGTGCTACGTCGACCGGGCATAGGCTTAGTTCGCCTCGTTGGACTCGTCCTCGAACGCTGCGAACAGCGGTTCGTCTTCGACGATTTCAGCGTTGGCGATAAACTCGTAGCTCATCAGGCCTTCAGCGATTTCACGCAGGGCAACAACGGTAGGCTTGTCGTTTTCCCACTGAACCAGAGGCTCTTTACCACCGGTGGCCAGTTGACGGGCACGCTTGGTAGACAGCATGACCAGCTCAAAGCGGTTATCCACGTGTTCTAGACAGTCTTCAACGGTTACGCGGGCCATGGTCTTCCTCGTAGCAAATGCAATATGCGCGCTGCCCGGATGGGCGAGCGGACTGAACAGTTTAAAAAATCACCAGCCATTAGGGAAGCGCTGATTTTTCAAGCCCTGCCCCAAAACCCTCTGTAAGCGCCAATGTAAAGCCCTTACAGGGGTTTTGGGAAGAGGCTTTTAGCCAAGCAATTCGGCCAGTAACTTGCCATAACGCTGCTGCTGACGATTGTGCTGCAAGCGATTGGCGCGAAAAATCGCCTTCAAATCCTCAAGCGCAACCGCAAAATCATCATTGATGATCAGGTAGTCATACTCGACGTAGTGGCTCATTTCACTCACGGCTTCGCGCATACGGCCGTCAATGATTTCGTCGCTGTCCTGCCCGCGGTTATCCAGACGCTCACGCAATGCTTGCTGGCTAGGCGGCAGGATAAAGATCGAACGCGCCTGAGGCATCAACTTGCGAACCTGTTCAGCACCTTGCCAGTCGATTTCCAGAATCAGGTCATGGCCTTCATCCAGGGTCTGCAGCAAGTGGCTTTGCGAGGTGCCATAGAGGTTGCCGAACACCTCGGCGCGCTCCAGAAAATCACCGTGTTCGATCATTTTCACGAACTCTTCGCGCTCGACGAAGTGATAGTTCACGCCGTTCACTTCACCGGGGCGCATGGCCCGGGTGGTGTGCGAAACCGAGACGCGAATTTGCTTGTCAAGATCGGTAAGCGCATTGACCAGGCTGGTCTTGCCTGCGCCCGAAGGGGCAGAAACGATGTAAAGGGTGCCAGTGCTGTGGGTCATGTCAGGGGGAGCCTTACTCAATATTCTGTACTTGTTCGCGCATCTGCTCGATCAACACTTTGAGGTTGACCGCCGCTTGAGTGCTGCGTGGATCGAAAGCTTTGGAGCCCAAGGTGTTAGCTTCGCGGTTGAGCTCTTGCATCAGGAAATCGAGGCGACGCCCAGCGGCCCCACCGGACTTGAGCACACGTCGCACCTCAAGGATATGGGTGCTCAGCCGGTCGAGCTCTTCGGCCACATCGCTTTTCTGCGCCAGCATCACCATCTCTTGTTCAAGACGCTGCGGGTCTAGCTCAGCCTTCATGTCGTTGAAGCGGTCGAGCACCTTTTGACGCTGAGTCGCAAGCATTTGCGGCACCAGCTCACGCAAAGTATCGACATCACTTTCGATGGAGGTCAGACGCTCACTGATCAAGCGGGCCAGCTCTGCACCTTCGCGCTCACGGCCGTCTTTCAACTCTTGCAGACCTTGCTTGAACAAGGCCAGCGCCTGCGTATTGAGGGCTTGCGGGTCGCTCGCATCCGCCACCAGGACGCCAGGCCAGGCCAGCACTTCCAGCGGGTTGAGTGCCGCCGGCTGCTTGATCAGGCTGGCAATCGATTCGGCGGCTGCCACCAGTTGCGCAGCGCGCTCGCGATCGACTTGCAGGGGCTTTCCGGTGGTTTCTTCGGTAAAGCGCAACGTGCATTCCAGCTTGCCCCGCGAAATACCCTGGCGCAGCGCTTCACGCACCGCGCCCTCAAGGTCGCGA
The DNA here is from genome assembly GCF_001529285.1 of Pseudomonas sp. TAA207. Taxonomy (NCBI): domain Bacteria; kingdom Pseudomonadati; phylum Pseudomonadota; class Gammaproteobacteria; order Pseudomonadales; family Pseudomonadaceae; genus Pseudomonas; species Pseudomonas sp. TAA207. Next base: position 211,301 of record NZ_LLWJ01000072.1, read on the forward strand.
AATGACTCGGGCAAACGCAGGTGCGGCTCCAGGTAGCGGCTGTTGACCGAACGCAGCTCCCAGCTAAGGGTGCCTTGAGTGCCAGCGCTTTCAACGCGGGCAAAGGCGGTCATGCTATGCACCATGGAGGTACCTCGCGATCTGATGAGTTAAGCCAAACGGCTACTAAGGCGGCGGATTGTAGCGCAGTGCAGCGAACGTCCCAAACGACGTCTGTCGTAATCACGCGCAATGGTAGGCCCCCGTGGCAGCGGCGACAGGCTTCGTTATCAGCTTGCTCCTACAAAACACAACGCAGTTTTAGGTGTGCCCCTGTCGGCCTATGGCCTTTATAATGCTCGACAGTTTTCCGTCCCGTACAGGTATCCCACATGAAACGTCCAAGTGGTCGCGTTGCCGATCAGCTACGCCCGATCCGCATCACCCGCAACTACACCAAACACGCAGAGGGTTCTGTACTGGTCGAGTTCGGTGACACCAAAGTCATCTGCACCGTCAGCGTCGAGAACGGCGTGCCACGTTTCCTTAAAGGCCAGGGCCAAGGCTGGCTGACCGCCGAATACGGCATGCTGCCGCGCGCCACAGGTGACCGTAACCAGCGTGAAGCCAGCCGTGGCAAGCAAGGCGGCCGCACCCTTGAAATCCAGCGCCTGATCGGCCGCTCCCTGCGCGCCGCACTGGACATGTCCAAACTGGGTGACATCACCCTTTATGTCGACTGCGATGTGATTCAGGCCGATGGCGGCACTCGCACTGCATCGATTACGGGCGCAATGGTTGCCTTGGTCGACGCCCTGAAAGTGATCAAAAAACGTGGTGGCCTCAAAAACGGCGATCCGATCAAGCAGATGATCGCAGCCGTGTCGGTGGGCATGTATCAGGGCGTACCTGTGCTTGACCTCGACTACCCTGAAGATTCAGCAGCCGAAACCGACCTCAATGTGGTGATGACCAGCACCGGTGGTTTCATTGAAGTTCAAGGCACCGCCGAAGGCGCGCCGTTCCAGCCGGACGAACTGAACGCCATGCTGGCACTGGCTCAAAAAGGCATGACCGACATTTTTGCACTGCAACAAACTGCGCTGGCTGACTGATTGCCTGCGCTTTCGCTGACCACCTGGAGAACACCATGAGTGAGCTGGACCTTTCAAAACCCGAGCCAGGCCCGAGCCGCGAAGCTCGGCAATGGGCCATGTTCTGCCACTTCTCGGCGTTCCTGGGAATGTGGTTTCCGTTTGGCAGCCTGATCGGCCCGCTGATCCTGTGGCAAATGAAGCGCGAAAGCGACCCGTTCATTGACGACCAAGGCAAGGAAGCCATGAACTTCCAGATCACCGTGGCGATAGCTTCGGCTATTTGCTACGTACTGATGTTCGTCCTGATCGGTTTTGCCCTGATCGGACTGTTATTTATCGGTGCGGTGGTGCTGGTGGTGATTGCCGGCGTCAAGGCCAATGACGGGGTGAGTTATCGTTACCCCTTCACCTGGCGCCCGATCAAGTAAGCAGCCTGTCGCTTGCAGCAAAAAAAATGCCCGTATCCTTGGATACGGGCATTTTTTTAAGGCGAACAAGACACTTAGATCGTCAGTGTCCAGTCGTAGTCCACGATCAATGGCGCATGCTGCGAGAAGCGTGGCTGGCGCGACATACGCGCACTGCGCACAAAACGGCGCAAGCCGGGTGTGAGCAACTGGTAGTCAAAACGCCAGCCAAGGTTGAGCATTTCAGCCTGTTCGTTATCCGGCCACCAGCTGTACTGGTCACCTTCACGGCTGACTTCACGCAGGGCATCGACATAGCCCATGTTGCCGACAATCTCATCCATCCAGGCCCGCTCAGGCGCCAGGAAACCAGGAGACTGCTGGCTGTCACGCCAGTTTTTAATATCGAGCTTCTGCTGCGCCACATACAGCGAACCGCAGTAGATATACTCGCGACGCTTGCGACGCTGCTTGTCCAGGTAGCGTGCGAAGTCGTCCATCAACTTGAATTTTTGATTCAAGTCTTCATCGCCGTTCTGCCCCGAAGGGAGCAGCAAGGTCGCGATGCTGACCTTATCGAAATCGGCTTGCAGGTAGCGCCCGTAGCGATCGGCGGTTTCGAAGCCGAGCCCAGTAATGACCGCTTTCGGTTGCAACCGCGAATACAAAGCCATACCGCCTTGGGCAGGGACTTCAGCTTCGCAGGCATAAAGAAAGTAGCCATCCAGCTGGTAGGCCGGATCGTCCAATTCAAAGGCGGAGGCGCGGGTGTCCTGCAGGCAAATAACGTCGGCATTCTGAGCTTGCAGCCAACTGAGCAAACCGCGCTCGACTGCCGTCTGAATGCCATTAACGTTCACACTGATGATCCGCATAAATGGCCCCAAAAATCACGTGCGTGTATGATACACGCCGTCTTACTATTTAGCTAAATCCGCGGTATCAGGGGCTTTTTTCATGCAAGCGTATCAGCGCGATTTCATCCGTTTTGCCATCGATCGCGGCGTTTTGCGCTTCGGCGAGTTCACCTTGAAGTCCGGGCGCACCAGTCCTTACTTCTTCAATGCCGGCCTGTTCAACACCGGCTCTGCGCTGGCTCAACTGGGGCGCTTTTATGCTGCCGCCATCGTAGACAGCGGCATTCCTTTCGACGTGCTATTTGGCCCGGCTTACAAAGGTATTCCTTTGGCCGCAACCACCGCTGTAGCCCTGGCCGAACATCACGACCGTGACGTGCCGTGGTGCTTCAACCGCAAAGAAGCCAAAGCCCACGGCGAAGGTGGCAGCCTCGTAGGCTCCCCGCTCGAAGGCGACATTTTGATCATCGACGACGTGATTACTGCGGGCACCGCTATCCGCGAAGTCATGCACATCATTGCTTCGCAAAACGCCAAAGCAGCGGGCGTGCTGATCGCACTTAACCGCCAGGAACGTGGCAATGGCGAGCTTTCAGCCATTCAGGAAGTCGAGCGCGACTTCGCCATTCCGGTTGTCAGCATCGTTTCGTTGACCCAGGTTCTGCAATTTCTGGCCGACGACGACCAGCTCAAGCAACACCTTCCTGCCGTTGAAGCGTATCGGGCGCAGTACGGGATCTAACCCGCCGCCCACAAAAAAGGCCCCGTACGGGGCCTTTTTACTAAGGTTTAAACCGGCTTGCTGTTGGTAATCAGCGTGCCCACACCAGTGTCCGTGAAAATCTCCAGCAACACCGCATTCGGCACGCGACCATCCACGATGTGCGCCGTGGTGACGCCGCCTTGCACCGCTTCCAGCGCGCAGCGAATCTTGGGCAGCATGCCGCCATAGATAGTGCCATCGGCAATCAGCTCATCCACTTGGGTGGTGGTCAGCCCTGTCAACACGTTGCCCTGCTTATCCATCAAACCTGCAATGTTGGTCAGCAACATCAGCTTCTCGGCCTTGAGCGCTTCAGCCACTTTACCGGCAACCAAATCCGCATTGATGTTGTAAGACTCACCATTGGCCCCCACGCCAATCGGCGCAATGACGGGGATGAAATCACCGTTGGTCAGCATGTGCAGCAGGTCGGTGTTAATGCCCACCACTTCACCCACGTGACCAATGTCGATAATTTCCGGCGAAGTCATTTCCGGCGTCTGACGCGTTACCGTGAGCTTTTTCGCACGGATCAGCTCGGCATCTTTACCCGTCAGGCCAATCGCACTACCGCCGTGACGGTTGATCAGGTTCACGATGTCTTTGTTGACCTGACCGCCCAGCACCATTTCCACCACGTCCATGGTTTGCGCGTCAGTCACGCGCATGCCATCAATGAAATGACTCTCGATGGACAAACGCTTGAGCAAATCACCGATTTGCGGCCCGCCACCGTGTACGACGACCGGGTTGATGCCCACCGCCTTCATCAGCACGATGTCACGGGCAAACCCGGTTTTCAGGTCGTCGTTCTCCATTGCGTTGCCGCCGTACTTGATCACCAGCGTCTTGCCGACGTAACGGCGAATGTAGGGCAGCGCTTCGGACAATACCTTGGCGACGTTGGAGGCGGCATCACGTTCGAGGGTCATTCAGGGCTCCGGTAGAACAAGTCGATCAAAACGGTAGAGGGAGATCAGGTGCCACACGCTTGAGTTGAGCGTGGAAAACATCCTTGATGCGTTGCAGCTCGGCCTCGGTATCGGCCTCAAATCGCAGCACCAGCACCGGCGTGGTATTGGATGCGCGAACCAGGCCCCAGCCGTGTGGGTAGTCGACCCGCACACCATCAATGGTGGTCAGCTCGGCGGCTTCACCCCATTGGGCGTCGTGCAGGGCGCTAATAATGCTGAATTTGCTCTCATCCGTCACATCGATATTGATCTCAGGGGTCGAAATATCGTTGGGGAATGCGGCAAACAGCTCTTCGGCGCGCTCTTCACGCTTGCTGAGGATCTCCAGCAGGCGTGCCGCGCTGTAAATACCGTCATCAAAACCGAACCAGCGCTCTTTGAAAAAGATGTGCCCGCTCATTTCACCGGCCAGCAACGCGCCGGTTTCTTTCATTTTCTTTTTGATTAACGAATGACCGGTCTTCCACATCAGTGGGTGGCCGCCATATTCCTTGATCAGCGGGATCAAGCGACGCGTGCATTTCACGTCGAAGATGATTTCAGCCGCCGGGTTGCGCACCAAAACGTCCTGCGCAAACAGCATGAGCAAGCGGTCCGGGAACACCATAGTGCCCGTGTTGGTCACAACGCCGACACGGTCGCCATCGCCGTCAAATGCCAGGCCCAAGTCGGCGTTCACTTCCTTGACCTTGGCGATCAAGTCCACCAGGTTTTCCGGCTTGCCAGGGTCCGGGTGATGGTTGGGGAAGTTGCCATCCACCTCGCAAAACAACGGGATCACTTCGCAGTTCAGCGCTTCGATCAGTTGTGGCGCGATCACACCCGCAGCACCGTTGCCACAATCGACCACCACCTTCAACCGCTTGGCCAACTGGATATCGCCCGTAATGTGCTTGGCATACGGCTCAAGAATCTCGACCTGGGCAATGCTGCCTTGGCCCCACGTCAGATCATGGGTTTTAAGACGTGTGTGCAGGGCCTGAATTTGCTCATTGGCCAGCGTATCGCCTGCAATCACGATCTTGAAACCGTTGTAATCCGAAGGGTTATGGCTGCCCGTGAGCATCACCCCGGACTTGCCGGCCAACACATTGGCGGCGTAATACAGCGCCGGCGTCGGCACCAGCCCCACGTCACTGACATGGCAACCACTGTCGGCCACGCCTTGAATCAATTGCGCCACCAGCTCAGGCCCGGAAAGCCGCCCGTCACGGCCCACCGACACATTCTGCTCACCCTTGGCCAGGCTCTCAGCGCCGATGGCACGCCCGATCCAGTAGGCGGTTTCTGCGGTCAGCGTCTTCGGCACTACGCCTCTGATGTCGTATGCGCGAAAAATGCTGTCAGGAAATGCAGGTGCGACCGCAGATGGGCTAGTCATTACAAGAGGTACTCCACTTTCAGGGAATTTGGGGCATGCGCTGAAGTGCTCAGCCATACAAAAGTCGACCGCGCCACACGGCGTAAAAACGCCCCTGCGACACACGGGGTCGAACACAAACTGAAGGTTTGGACGGTGTTTTGACGCGAGAGTTCGAGAGGCCAATTGGCATCACGGGCCGCATGGCAGAGGGCCGCCATGGGTGCAAGCAATGAAAACGGAGACAACAAGGGCGCGAGCTTCATCCTGAATTACCACGCGATCAGTTCAGGTCGGGCAGGGCGCCCGACCTGATGCAGCATAGTCAGAGGCTGCCGGAATGGCCAAAACCACCTGCGCCGCGCTGACTTTCGTCAAATTCCTCAACCAATTCAAAGTGCGCTTGCACCACCGGCACGAGCACCAGCTGAGCAATACGCTCGCCCACTGCGATATTGAAAGCCGTCTGGCCACGGTTCCAGCACGACACCATCAACTCACCCTGATAGTCCGAGTCGATCAGGCCCACCAGGTTGCCCAGCACGATGCCGTGCTTATGGCCCAGGCCCGAGCGCGGCAAAATCAGCGCCGCCAGGCCAGGGTCGCCGATGTAGACAGACAGACCGGTGGGGATCAACAGGGTTTGGCCCGGCTCCAGAACGGTGTCTTGTTCAAGCATGGCGCGCAGGTCCAGACCGGCCGAGCCGGGCGTGGCGTATTGCGGCAGCGGGAATTCGTTTCCAATGCGTGGATCAAGGATTTTGGCTTGCAAAGCGTGCATACGAGTTAAACCTGGTTCAGACGTTCGGCGATAAAAGTAACCAACTGACGGGCAATTTTGCCCTTGCTGGTCTGAGCAAATACGGTGGCGTGTAGCTGGCGATCAATCACGCTGCACGCATTTTCCTCGCTGTTGAAACCGATGCTGGGGTTAGCCACATCGTTGGCCACAATCAGGTCGAGGTTTTTGTCTTTCAGCTTGCGTGCCGCGTAATCAAGCAAGTGCTCGGTTTCGGCAGCGAAGCCGACACTAAAAGGGCGATCAGGACGTGAAGCAATGGTGGCCAGAATGTCTGGATTGCGCACCATTTGCAGCAACAGGCCGTCACCACTCGTAGGGTCTTTCTTGAGTTTTTGCGGGGCTACTACTTCCGGGCGGTAATCCGCGACGGCTGCGGACGCGATAAACACGTCGCACGGGATCGCGGCCTCACACGCTGCCAGCATGTCGCGCGCACTGACGACATCAATGCGGGTGACGCGGTCCGGCGTAGGCAAATGTACCGGGCCAGTAATCAACGTGACGCGTGCACCCGCTTCTACGGCAGCTTCGGCCAGAGCAAAGCCCATTTTCCCCGAGCTGTGGTTGGTGATGTAACGCACCGGGTCGATGTTTTCCTGCGTCGGCCCCGCCGTAATCAGCACATGCTTGCCGGTCAGAATCTGATGCTGGAAGCACTCCGCCGCACAACTGACCAGATCGCCAGCTTCAAGCATGCGACCAAAACCCACGTCGCCACACGCCTGGCTGCCTGAGGCTGGCCCGAAGACCTTCACCCCACGGTTCTGGAGCAAGTGCGTGTTGGCTTGGGTCGCCTGATCACGCCACATGGCCTGGTTCATCGCCGGCGCGATGGCCACGGTAGCGTCTGTGGCGAGCACCACGGTGGTCAGCAGGTCATTGGCAATGCCTTGAGCCAGGCGGGCGATCAAGTCGGCCGTTGCAGGCGCGATCAGCACCAGATCAGCCCATTTGGCCAGTTCGATATGCCCCATCGCGGCTTCAGCCGCAGGGTCGAGCAGGTCCAGATGAACCGGGTGCCCGGACAACGCTTGCATGGTCAAAGGGGTGATGAACTCACTGCCGCCTTTGGTCATTACTACCCGCACTTCAGCGCCTTGATCCAGTAAGCGGCGAACCAGCTCTGCACTCTTGTAGGCAGCAATGCCGCCGCCGACGCCCAAAACGATGCGTTTTCGATACAGCCGCTGCATAGGCCTGCCTTTTAGTTCGATGAGGACTGCGCGGAAAATGGCCAAATGCCACGCAAAAATGATGGGCTAAGATAACACAGCGCCTGCTATGGAACAGCGGCGCTCACAGAACATGGAGCGGTTATGAGCATTAAAGACTGGCCCGCAGCGGAGCGTCCGCGGGAGAAACTTTTAGCGCTGGGATCATCCAGTCTTTCAGACGCAGAACTGCTGGCAATCTTCCTGCGCACCGGTGTTTCGGGCAAAAGTGCCGTGGATTTAGCCCGCCATTTGCTGGCTGAGTTCGGCAGCCTGCGCGCATTGCTTGAAGCCGACCTGGGGTCGTTCAGTCGCCAACTTGGACTGGGCCCCGCCAAGTTCAGCCAGTTGCAGGCAGTGCTGGAAATGGGTCGCCGACACCTGGCAGAACGGCTGCGTCGCGACTCAGCACTTGAGAGCCCGCAAGCGGTGCGCGACTACCTGAAAGCACTGCTGCGCCACGAACCTCACGAAGTCTTTGGCTGCCTGTTCATGGACTCAAAACATCGCATGCTGGCCTTTGAGGTGCTGTTTCGAGGCTCTATCGACAGCGCCAGCGTGTACCCCCGCCAAGTGGTCAAGCGCGCCCTGATGCACAACGCCGCGGCGGTGATTTTTTGTCACAACCACCCCTCGGGTATCACAGACCCCAGCGAGGCCGACCGCACCTTGACCCAGCGCCTCACAGAGGCGCTGGATCTGATCGAAGTGCGGGTGCTCGACCATTTCATCGTCGGTGACGGCGAGCCGCTCTCAATGGTCGAGCACGGCTGGATGTGAGGCTTAAGGCTTAACGCTCACGGTCGAAAAGTCCTGGCGACCAAACGGACTCACCTGATAACCCTGTACGTCTTTACGGGTAAGTGCGTAAGCCGTTGGATGCGCCAGCGGCAACCACACCGCTTGTTGCTGAATCAGCGCCTGAGCTTTCTGATACAGCGCACTGCGCTTGTCCTGGTCGCTCAGGGTTTTGCCCTCGCTGATCAGGCTGTCCAGCGTCTTGTCGCAATAGCGCGCAAAATTGGTCCCGGACTTCACCGCTGCACACGAGAACTGCGGCGTCAGAAAGTTATCCGGGTCACCGTTGTCACCCGCCCAGCCCATAAACAGCAAATCGTGTTCGCCCGCTTTGGCCCGGCGAATCAATTCACCCCATTCGATCACACGAATATCTGCCTTGATCCCGACCTTGGCCAAGTCCGCCTGCAACAACTGTGCGCCCAGGCTCGGGTTAGGGTTCAACACACTGCCCGTGGGCCGGGTCCAAATGGTGGTACTGAAGCCGTCCTTAAGACCTGCTTTAGCCAGTAAATCGCGGGCCTTTTGCGGATCATGGGCATAGCCCGGCAACTGTTTGGCATACCCCCACGTGGTCGCCGGGTAAATACCGTTGGCCGCTTGCGCGCTGTTTTCAAAGACTGCCTTGAGGTAAGTATCGCGATCAAACGCCAGGTTAATGGCCTGACGCACCTCAGGTTTGTCCAACGGCGGGTGCTGGCTGTTTATGGCCACAAAAGCGGTCATAAACGCGGGGGTTTGAGCGACTTTCAAGGCCGGGTCTTTCGTCGCCGCGTCCACATCCAGTGGCTTGGGCGACAGTGCAATCTGGCACTCATTACGCCGCAGCTTTTGCAGCCTCACGTTGGCATCCGGGGTAATCGCGTAAATCAGCCCGTCCACCGCAGGCTTGCCCGCAAAGTAGTCCGGGTTGGCCTTGTAACGCACCACGGCATCTTTTTGGAAACGCGTGAACACAAACGGCCCCGTACCAATCGGCTGACTGTTCATCAACTCGGGCGTGCCGGCCTTGAGCAACTTGTCGGCGTACTCCGCTGAATAGATCGAGGCAAAGCCCATGCTCAGCGCAGGCAGAAACGTGGAGTCCGGGTGCGCAAGCGTAAAGCGAACAGTTTGCGCGTCCGGGGTTTCGATTTTTTTGATCAGTTGGGGCAACTGCAAGGACTGCGCATGCGGGAAGCCACTTTGCGCAATTTTGTGCCATGCATTGGCCGGGTCGAGCATGCGCTCAAAGCTGAAACGCACATCCTCGGCGCTCAACTCACGCGTCGGGGTGAAATACGCGGTGGTGTGAAATTTAACCCCAGGGCGCAACTTGAAGGTGTACTCAAGGCCGTCAGGGGACACTGACCAGCTTTGCGCCAGGCTGGGGACTAACTTCCCGGCCTGGGCGTCAAAGTCCACCAAACGGTTCATCAGCACGTCTGCCGACGCATTGGTGGTGCTGAGCGAGTTGTACTGCACCACATCAAACCCTTCAGGGCTTGCCTCGGTGCACACGCTCAACGTGGCAGCGTGCGCCAACGGCGCCAAACAAAAAGTGAGCAATAACGGGGCGGCAGCGAGGCGCATAGTCGGTTTCCTTTGCAAGTCGTTGGCCCATCTGCGTATGCAGTCTGGAAAAGGGCCTACCCTAGTGTTCTGGTGACCAAATGACTACTTTTAAGCGTAGCCCGTTCCCTTTAATCACTTCGAAAACACCCTTCAGGGCCGCGCAACCCTCCTTTTCTGCTCGTTCAAGGATGGCCCTGACATCCGCCGGCGAGGCCTCTGAGCCAATTGCACGGGTATCCGCCCCCTGAAACCTTTCATCTTGCGACGAGCGGCAACACCCAGTCTGGCATAGGCATCAGGGCGGATTGCCGCTAGAATGCCGCCTTTATTAATCGATGCAAATCACACTGCATGTTGTTGCTCTTTAGTCTTTCTGGTATAAAGCAGCGCTCTTTTCTAGGGGCCCGGTTCCTTCGTTTGTAGGCGTAACCGGTAAGACCCTTAAAGAAACGCGGCGCCTGGCGCCAAATGACTGAGAGATTAAGCGGCCAACCCATGCCGGGTTGGGCATGTGGTTTTAGAGGGCTGAGGCATGTCGAGAGTCTGTCAAGTTACCGGTAAGGGTCCGGTGACTGGGAATAACATTTCCCACGCAAATAACAAAACCCGTCGTCGTTTCCTGCCGAACCTGCAGCATCACCGCTTCTGGGTTGAAGAAGAGAAACGTTTCGTGCGTCTGCGCGTATCTGCCAAAGGCATGCGTATCATCGACAAGCGTGGCATTACTGTCGTGCTGGCCGAAATCCGCCGTGCTGGCAAGATCTAAAGGAGCTAATCATGCGTGAATTGATCCGTTTGGTGTCGAGCGCTGGTACAGGCCATTTCTACACCACTGATAAGAACAAGCGCACCACTCCGGACAAAATCGAAATCAAAAAATTCGATCCGCGGGTTCGCAAGCACGTGATCTACAAAGAAGCCAAAATCAAGTAATTGGTTTTTCTTCTTTACGAAAAAGGCCCGTATCTCACGATACGGGCCTTTTTTGTATCTATCTGCCAAGGCTTTGAATCTCGGCAACAGGTGCCGATGATTCAGGGGAACGGATACCCCTGCCCAACCTGAACCACTTTTATCATCAAGATGCCATCCTCGCCCGAGCTGCTTTCACTCAGATACGGGAAGCCTTGTTGGTACAACCGCTTCACCGCGTGCCCCCTGGGGCTGCGCAGGGTCATGCCATTGAGCCAATACCCCACGGCTAAATGGGCCGGATCAAACCCTTCGAGTTGCCATAACTGCGCCTCAGAAGGTTGGCGACGATCATCTTCGGGGATATACCAGCCTAAAAAGCCATTACGACTGGGCTCCAGCCGGGCGGCGAAGAACGGCTCATCTCGCGTCAGTGAAATGCAGCGTATATCAAAAAAATACTGGCCCGCCCTGACGTAACAGCCGAGCCAGAAATCCATTTTTATGACTTCTCTGACACGCACTACACCGTTGAACTGGGTGTAGTTGTCTATGCCTGCGAAGAGCCAGCCATCGTTGGTTTTAAAGATCGTTGAGTCATCCAGACTCGCACCGATCCGATGCTTGAACATTCGGGTGTCGCGCCAGTAAAGCTCTGCCCTGAAGCTGTAACCCTGCGTGTACTCCATATCCATATGGAACTTCCCGTTCAGCATTCGACTTACCGATCAATGCGCAGCGTTATCCTTAGCCGCACAGGTATCGCACCAAAATGTTGTTTTTATCTACGATCACGCGCAGGCGGTTCGGATTCACCTCCTGGGTGAATATGTCGCCCGGCTTCTCGACCCGTACCAGCGTTGCGCCAGACTCCTTGCGCAGCATTTCCAGCAGCGCTGGAGTGACCTCAGGGGCAACTACAAAGTTAAGGGTGAACGCTTTGCACTGGCCTGCCTGGGCAGCCATTGCAGGCATGGAGCAAGCGCCCAGAACAAGACTGGTCGCTAAAATCAAACGCGTAACTGCATTGATATTGAACATAAGACTTCCTTGTTTAAACACTTCAGATAAAGGGATTGACGCTTGGGCCGATCATTCCATTCGGACCCGGCGCACTCCAAAGACTGGCCTAGTTAAACGCTGACGGTGCGGCCAACGTATGTCTAAGTTTGTGCATGGCTACGGAAATGACACCTACAAAAAAGCCCCGCGAACGTTCGATACCGGGGCTTTGAATAGTTCTAAATCAGCGGGCTCAGGCTTTCTGTTCAAACACCACGTAAATTTTCCGACATGGCTCCAGCACTTCCCACGTCCCTTTGAATCCAGCCGGGATGACAAAGCGATCACCCGCTCTCAGGGTCTTGGCGTTACCTTCCTTGTCACGCAGAACAGAAACGCCCTGCAAGATTTCGCAATATTCATGCTCGGTGTAATTGACTGTCCACTGCCCCACAGCTCCTTCCCACACCCCGGCATTCATTTGCCCACAAGGGCTGTCGTAATGGTTGTGGATAACTTGTTCGGGATCGCCTTTGAGCACCTTTTCAGGTGCCGGACGAAAACGTTCGGCCTCTGTGTTGGCCGTGCTGAAATCGACGATGTTTTCGATGCTCATGGTGTTAGTCCCCCCGAAATTGCGGCATGTGTGATCAGAAAGACCAAAGTCTATGTTTATTAAAACGAACAAGCCATGCCGTTTACGGCACCTGTGTCAAATATATTGAAAGTCCCACAGCCACTGGTTTAGGGTGGCGCATGTCTTGTGCCGATCACATTGGTGGATCGGACAGCATTCCTGACGTGCCACGTGAAAGCCGTGGTGCTTTTTTATTAATAAGAGGAGGACACTCGAATGACCACCCTGACGCGTGCTGACTGGGAACAACGGGCCCAACAGCTGAAAATCGAAGGTCGCGCTTACATCAACGGTGAATACACCGCCGCGGTCTCCAATGAAACATTCGAGTGCCTCAGCCCGGTCGATGGCCGTTTGCTGGGCAAGGTTGCCAGCTGCGATAGCGCAGATGCGCAACGCGCCGTCGAAAACGCGCGCAAAACATTCGATTCCGGCGTTTGGTCGCGCCTGGCACCCGCCAAACGCAAGGCCACCATGATCCGCTTTGCAGGTCTGCTCAAGCAAAACGCTGAAGAGCTGGCGCTGCTTGAAACCCTGGACATGGGCAAACCGATTTCTGACTCACTGGGCATCGACGTCCCGGGCGCCGCCAATGCGCTGAGCTGGAGCGGCGAAGCCATCGACAAGATTTACGACGAAGTGGCCGCGACTCCGCACAATCAACTGGGCTTGGTGACTCGCGAACCCGTGGGTGTTGTTGCGGCTATCGTGCCGTGGAACTTCCCTCTGATGATGGCCTGCTGGAAGCTTGGTCCGGCGCTGTCCACCGGTAACTCGGTGATCCTCAAACCGTCCGAAAAATCGCCTTTGACTGCAATCCGCATCGCCGCACTGGCCGTCGAAGCCGGTATTCCGGCTGGCGTGCTCAACGTCCTTCCGGGCTATGGCCACACGGTCGGTAAAGCACTGGCGCTGCACATGGACGTCGACACACTGGTGTTCACCGGCTCGACCAAAATTGCCAAGCAGTTGATGGTGTACTCCGGCGAATCCAACATGAAACGCGTGTGGCTCGAAGCGGGCGGTAAAAGCCCGAACATCGTGTTCGCCGATGCCCCGGACCTGCAAGCCGCCGCCGAGTCAGCCGCCAGCGCTATCGCCTTCAACCAGGGCGAGGTCTGCACCGCCGGTTCGCGCCTGCTGGTCGAGCGTTCGATCAAGGACACTTTCCTGGCACTGGTGATCGAAGCCCTGAAAGGCTGGAAACCGGGCAACCCGCTGGACCCCGCCACTAACGTGGGTGCGCTGGTCGACACGCAGCAAATGAACACCGTGCTGTCGTACATCAAGTCGGGCCACTCCGAGGGCGCCAAGCTGGTGGCGGGCGGTAACCAAATCCTGAAAGAAACAGGCGGCACTTACGTCGAACCGACCATTTTCGACGGCGTGAGCAACGCGATGAAAATCGCCCAGGAAGAAATCTTTGGCCCCGTGCTGTCGGTGATTACCTTCGACACGGCTGAGGAAGCTGTACAAATCGCCAACGACACGCCATACGGCCTGGCGGCAGCGGTCTGGACTGCCGACATCTCCAAGGCTCACCTGACCGCCAAAGCCCTGCGCGCTGGCAGCGTGTGGGTTAACCAATACGATGGCGGCGACATGACGGCACCGTTTGGCGGTTTCAAGCAATCGGGCAATGGTCGTGACAAATCGCTGCACGCGTTCGACAAATACACCGAGCTGAAATCCACCTGGATCAAGCTCTAACACGCAAGCCCCGTAGCCGTTGCCCGCTTTGAGCAACGGCTACGGCCGGTAAAACGCCTGTGGGAGCGAGCTGGCTGGCGATGAACGTACCGAAAGGTATGTAAATCGTTAGCCAGCTCGCTCCCACAGCTGTTTTGCACCTTTGAGTTCACGTTATCCACAGGAGCACACCCATGCGTTGGGCGACTTATTTCGCCGTACTCGCCTCAGTCCTGAGCGTCGGGTTGGCGCTGGGCGTCAGCATGCCGCTGGTGTCGTTGCGGCTTGAAAGCTGGGGCTACGGCGGCTTTGCCATCGGTGTGATGGCCGCCATGCCCGCCATTGGCGTATTGGTCGGTGCCAGCATCGCCAGCAAACTGGCAGCGCGCTTTGGCACGCCGGGCCTGATGCGTCTTTGCCTGTGGTGTGGCGCGCTGTCCATCGGTTTGTTGGGGTTGCTGCCCAGCTATCCGGTCTGGCTGGTGCTCAGATTGCTGATCGGCGTAGTGCTTACGGTGATTTTTATTCTCGGCGAAAGCTGGATCAATCAACTGGTGGTCGAGCAATGGCGAGGCCGCTTGGTGGCGTTGTATGGCTGCGCGTACGCCCTGAGCCAGCTGTCCGGGCCGCTACTTTTGGGTCTGGTGGGTTCGCAAAACGACTACGGCTTCTGGATCGGCGTGGGTTTGCTCACGCTTGCGCCCTTGCTGCTGATGGGGCGTGATGGCGCACCGACAACCGAGTCATGCAGCGTCACCTTCAAGGATCTGCTGGTTTTCTGCCGCGGCTTACCCGCTATCGCCTGGGCCATCGCGCTGTTCGCCGCGTTTGAAGCGATGATTCTGACCCTGCTACCCATCTACTGTCTGCGCCAGGGGTTTACTGCCGATATCGCACTGGCGATGGTCAGCACCGTGGTTGTGGGCGATGCCTTGCTGCAACTGCCCATTGGCGCACTCGCCGACAAACTCTCACGCCGTACACTGTTCACCGGCTGCGCAGTGCTGTTGATGCTATCGAGCCTTGCGGTGCCGTTGCTGCTCAATACCTTGCTGATATGGCCGCTGTGGGTGATTTTCGGCGCCAGTGCGGGAGGTTTGTTCACGCTGTCGCTGATCCTGATCGGCGAACGCTACCGCGACGACGCGCTGGTTCGCGCCAACGCGCACGTGGCCCAGTTGTGGGGCATTGGCTGTCTGATCGGACCGCTGGCGGCAGGGGCGGGCAGCCAATGGATCAGTGGGCATGCGCTGCCGTTGTTCATGGCCGTTGGCGCAATGGGCTTGGTGATATTGGTGCTGCGCCAAGGCGCGTTTGGCGCTGAACAATCACCCGCCTGAACCCGTCGCTAGAGCATTTTTTCCAAACCCACGCGCGTGCTGAACCACGCATTGAGCCGGCGCCACCAACTGCCCGGCTCATGGCTCAAGGTGTGCAATTGCCCGTTGTCTTCGGTCTGCCACACAATCGTGCCTTCACGCAGCACCGGTTGATAACTCAATGCCGGGGACATGCCTTGCAGCGCAAGCTCTCGGGCCTGCGCAGCCAGTGCGGGACTGTCCACCAGCACCCCGACTTCGGTGTTCCACAAGCCCGAGCGCGGGTCGAAATTGAATGACCCGATAAAGGATTTTTGCTGATCAAAAATCATCGCCTTGCTGTGCAGGCTCGAATCCGAACTCAGGCTGGTCTTGAACAAGTGCGGTCCACTGCCGCCGGTGCTGCCCGGTTGGCGACGCAGCTCAAACAGCTTGACCCCATGCTCAAGCAACGCCTTACGGTACGGCGCATAGCCACCGTGCACCACGGGCACGTCCGTGGCCTCCAGCGAGTTGGTCAATAAACGCACATCAACCCCGGCGTCGGCTCTGCCGGTCAGGTAAACCAACCCGGTTTCACCCGGCACAAAGTAGGCCGACACCAAAATCAACTCTTTGCTCACACCGGCAAGGTCGGGGGCCAGTTGAGTGGTCAGCAGCAAATGCGGATCTGGCTCATCCTTGGCCAGCACCTTGCTCGGTGCGTCCCACAACGCCTGATTCCAGGCCCAGATCAGCTCTTTGCGCCACACCTCCATTTGCGGACGGGTCTCATACGCGGCCAACTCCTGATACAAAGCGGGGTTGCGTCGCTGCGCTTTTTGCAAAGACGCCTCCAGCTCTTTGCGCGCCTTGGACAGCTCGCGCCTGGACAAGCGCGACGAGACAAAATCGCCAAGGGGCTGGCTCAATGCGCTGTTCCAATACTGGTCGAAACTGTGCCCCAATTGCTCAGCCACCGGGCCAACGCTCAATAAGTCGATATCTGTGAAGTTCAGGTCGGGCTGAGCATCGAAATACTCATCGCCCAAATTACGCCCACCGACAATTGCGACGCTGTTATCCGCCAACCAAAGCTTGTTATGCATGCGCCGGTGTTGACGCGACAAATTGAACAGCCGCCCCATTGCCCGCGTTACGCCAGTACCGCGACCTAACTGCAAAGGGTTGAACAGACGGATCTGCACATTGGGGTGCGCGGCCAAGGTGGCCAGTAATTCGTCCAGCCCGTCACTGGCGGTGTCATCGAGCAACAGCCGCACACGCACCCCGCGATCAGCCGCTTTGAGCAGCTCGTCCACCAGCATGCGCGTGCTCAAGCCGTCGTGGACGATGTAGTACTGCAAGTCGAGGCTGGTTTGCGCGTTGCGAATCAGCTCGGCCCGCGCGCGAAACGCCTCGCCGCTGTTGGGTAACAGACGAAACCCCGAGCGCCCCTGATACGGCGCTGCCTGCGCCTGGATCGAGCGACCAAAGGACGAATTCGCGGCCGGCGTGGCCTGGCTCGGTTCGCGAGGGACGTCCATGCTGGCGCAGCCTCCCAGCACAACACTCATGATTAATACACACAGTGATTTCAACGGGGAGCGCCTCGGGCCAAACGTTGCAAAGAAGTTAAAGGGCGCCAGCCAACAGCTTAGTGGCCGCCAGCCCGACCTTGCGCACGGCGTCCTCGATCTGGGACGCAGGCTTGGCTGCGTAGTTCATTCGCAAGCAATTACGGTACTTGCCCGACGCCGAAAAGATACTGCCCACCGCGATCTGCACGCCTTGCTCCAACAGCGCGCGATTGAGTCGCAAACTGTCAAAACCCTCTGGCAACTCAAGCCACAGCATAAAACTGCCTTGGGGCCGACTGGCCCGTGTGCCCGCTGGAAAGTAGCGACTTACCCAACCCAGCATCAAGTCGCGATTACGCTGATATTGGGTGCGCATTTTCCGCAAATGTGGCTCGAAATGCCCATTTTTCAAAAAGTCGGCAATGGCCAGTTGTGGCTGCGGCGCGGTGGAACCGGTGCAAATGTATTTCATGTGCAGCACCCGTTCCAAATAACGACCCGGTGCGACCCAGCCGATGCGCAAACCCGGCGCCAGGGTCTTGGAGAACGAGCTGCACAGCAACACGCGGCCATCGTCGTCGAACGACTTGATCGTGCGCGGGCGAGGGTAGGTGTAGGCCAGCTCGCCATACACATCGTCTTCAATGATGGCCACATCAAAGCGCTGCGCCAATGCGACCAAAGCCTGCTTACGCGCCTCGGGCATGATGTAGCCCAACGGATTGTTGCAACTGGGGGTGAGCTGGATTGCCTTGATCGGCCACTGCTCAAGCGCCAGTTCGAGCGCCTCAAGGCTGATGCCGGTGAGCGGGTCTGTAGGAATTTCCAGCGCCTTCATGCCTAACCCCTTGAGGGTTTGCATGGCGCCATGAAAACTCGGTGAATCGACCGCCACAATGTCGCCCGGCTCACACACGGCGCGGATGCTGCACGACAGCGCCTCGTGGCAGCCAGTGGTAATCACCAGCTCGTCAGGGCCTAACTGGCAACCCGAGTCGAGCAGCAACCGCGCCAGTTGCTCGCGCAGGGCAAGCACGCCGTGAATATTGTCGTAATACAGACCGGGCAGGTCCTGACGTCGACTGATTTGCGCCAGGCTGCGCAACAGCGGCTTGAGGGTGGGCGTGGTGACGTCCGGCATACCGCGCCCCAGCTGGATCACATCTTTGTGCGGCACCGACCGCACCAACTCCAGCACTTGTTCCCACTGCGAAATTTCCACCGGGCGTTGAGCTGGCTTGCCCATCCCCGGCAAGGCGGGAAGCTCACGCTCCATAGGCACAAAGTAGCCAGACTTGGGCCGCGGCGAAGCCAGTCCGTTGTCTTCCAGCAGCCGATACGCCTGCTGAACGGTGCTCAAACTCACCCCGTGCTCGGCACTTAAGGCACGCACGGAAGGCAGACGGTCACCGGGGCGATAAAAACCCTGCTCGATACGCGTACCAAGTAAGTCAGCGAGGTTGACGTAAAGGGTCATGGCAGCACTCTGGGCAAGGTAGCGAACAAAAACCATGACAGATGGGGCGCAAAACGGGGATTCAGCCCCCGAAAAGCATCATCTGTATGCACGTAAAAACAGTTTGCTGAATCTGTCATGGTTTTCACCACAAGGCCATCATTTTGCTCTGAGCCAACGAGTCAACAAGGAGCCTGGTCATGAATGGTTTAAGCGATGTACGCCTGACGCTGCACGCCCCGCAATTGCAGGATGAGCAGCACGTGTTTCAGGTGATTAAAGCCCCGGCGGGCCTGAGTGGCTGGGGCCTGATGTGGCACCGCTCTCGTACGCGTCGCGCACTGCTCGCACTGGACGAGCAACAATTGCGCGACGTGGGGTTGAGCCGGACGATGGCCCTGCGTGAAGGCTGCAAACCGTTCTGGCGCTCTTGAACACACGTCGTGTAGTCGCTGCCTACGGCCGCGACTACACCCTATTTAGCGCAGCTCTTTGAGCCGATGCCACAGCATGCCGAGCGCCAGCAGGGGCGAGCGCAGGTACTTGCCGCCAGGGAAGGTGATGTGCGGGACTTTGGCAAACAGGTCGAAGCCATCGCTGTGCTGGCCACTGATGGCCTCGGCCAATAGCTTGCCCGCCAAATGCGTGGCATTCACCCCATGCCCGGAATAAGCCTGAGCGAAGTACACGTTCGGCTGATCGGGCAAACGGCCAATCTGCGGTATGCGGTTGGCACCAATACCGATCATGCCGCCCCATTGATAGTCGATTTTCACGTCTTTTAGATGAGGGAATACTTCGAGCATTTTCGGCCGCATGTAAGCCGCAATGTCCTGTGGGTCACGTCCTGAATAATGGCAAGCACCACCAAACAACAAGCGCCGATCGGCCGAAAGGCGGTAGTAGTCCAAGGCCACGCGCTGATCGCACACCGCCATGTTTTGCGGCAACAGCGCGTGGGCCTGCGCTTCGCTCAACGGTTCGGTGGCGATGATGTAACTGCCAGCCGGCAGCACTTTGCCACTCAATTGAGGGTTGAGGTCTTTAAGGTAGGCGTTGCAGCCCAGCACCAAGCTGTTGGCGCGCACAGAACCTTGAGCGGTGTGCACGCGCACTTGCGGGCCGTAATCAATGCGCGTCACTGCGCTGTGTTCGAACAGCTTGACGCCCAGCTGTGCCGCTGCACCCGCTTCCCCCAACGCCAGGTTGAGCGGGTGAAGGTGCCCCGAGCCCATGTCGACAAACCCGCCCACATAACGATCAGACCCCACCACACTGCGCACTTCGTTGGCCTGCAACAATCGCGTCTCATGGCGATAACCCAAACTGCGCAATTCATCTGCTTCTTCGGCAAAGCCTTCGAGGTCGCGAGGCTTGTTGGCCAAATCGCAATATCCCCAGGTCAGGTCGCAGGCGATATCGAAGCGCTCAACACGCTGGCGCACGATTTCCACAGCTTGCAGCCCCATCAGCTTCATCTGACGCACACCGTCCTTGCCGATGATGCCTTCAAACTGCTCAAGGCCATGGCCCACGCCACGTATCAGTTGCCCGCCGTTACGCCCACTGGCACCCCAGCCGATCTTGTGCGCTTCAAGCAAGATCACGCTCATACCGCGCTCGGCCAGCTCCAACGCCGTGTTCAACCCGGTAAAGCCCCCGCCCACTACGCACACATCGGCCACATGTTCGCCTTGCAGCACCGGATGATCGGGCTGCGGCAAGCTGCTGGCGGCGTAATAAGAGGCGGTGTGCTGGCTGCGCTGAACAGGGGCGTTCATGTGCGTGATCCTGATTATTTGTGTTTGGAAAATTTGACGGAGCATAAGCCGTGCCATTCACATGGGGCAAGAACAGCTGGACGGCGCTGTCTAGGGCAGGGGTTTTCAGGCAGACTCTGCGGCCTTTTAAAAATCGGTACGCCCTGGATGAGCTGCAACAGTCATAAAATCCGCTTCCTGCGCCAGCAAATACCATCGTTTGAGTGCGTACCGGGTTGCCATGACTGCTGCGGACCGGTGACCACCTCATCTGAAGAAATGGCGCGCTTGCCGCGCAAGACAGCCGCCGAGCAGGAAGCGGCCATGGACGAGCTGAACTGTGTGCATTTGGGCCCCAACGGCTGCACGGTGTACGAAGAACGCCCGCTGATTTGCCGCCTGTTCGGCACCACACCGACCTTGCCTTGCCCCAACGGGCGGCGACCGGTGGAGCTGATCCACCCCAGCGCTGAAAAATTGGTGCATGAATACATCGCCAGTACGCGACAGGTTTTGGTCTGAAACACCAAAAGCCTCTCCCTCAGGGACAGGGCAAGGACCGCTGTTAATCTGCAATCGGCAAATTCAGGCTCTCTTTCACTTCTTCCATCACGATGTAGCTTTTGGACTCGCGCACATGGGGCAATTTCAACAAGATATCGCCCAATAGTTTGCGGTAGGACGCCATTTCGCTAATGCGCGCCTTCACCAGATAGTCAAAGTCCCCCGACACCAAATGGCATTCCAATACATGGGGAAGCTTCAACACGGCCCGTCTGAACTCATCAAATGTATCGCCAGATTTGTAGTCGAGGCTGATCTCGACGAACACCAGCAAACTGCCCTGCAAATGCTGCGGATTGAGCCGGGCGTTGTAGCCCATGATGATCCCTTCGCGTTCCAGCCTGCGCACCCGCTCGGTACAGGGCGTGGTAGACAGCCCGACCTTCTCTCCCAGCTCGGTAAACGAGATCCGGCCATCGGCCTGCAAGATGCGCAAAATGTTGCGATCAATCTTGTCCAGCTCACGCTTTGTTTGATGATTTGTACGCATAGGAGAATCTCCTTTGTCAAAAGCGTTTTGGCCGAGAATTGTCGCCAAATATAGCCGTTTATACAGTGAATTCCACTAGCCAATGGTTCCTATACTGCGCCCATCTTCGCTTTGAACAATAAACGTCTGCGGCTGGCCGCGATGAGGGATATAAATATGCGAGTTATGGTATTGGGTGGCGGCGTTATTGGTACTGCCAGCGCCTATTATCTGGCCCGAGCCGGTTTTGAAGTGGTCGTGGTCGACCGTCAGCCAGCCGTAGCAATGGAAACCAGTTTTGCCAACGCAGGCCAGGTCTCGCCAGGCTATGCCTCGCCGTGGGCCGCACCGGGCGTGCCGCTCAAGGCCATCAAATGGTTGCTGGAGCGCCACGCGCCTTTGGCGATCAAGGCCACTGCCAATATCGACCAATACCTGTGGATGGCGCAGATGCTGCGCAACTGCACCGCCAGCCGTTATGCCGTGAACAAAGAGCGCATGGTGCGCCTCTCTGAATACAGCCGTGACTGCCTCGACGAACTGCGCGCCGAAACCGGCATTGCCTACGAGGCCCGTAACCTGGGTACGACTCAACTGTTCCGCACCCAAGCGCAATTGGATGGCGCAGCCAAAGACATCGCCGTACTCAAAGAGTCTGGCGTGCCCTACGAACTGCTCGACCGCGCTGGCATTGCCCGCGTTGAGCCGGCGCTGGCCAATGTGACCGACATTCTGGCTGGCGCCCTGCGCCTGCCGAACGATCAAACCGGCGATTGCCAGATGTTCACCACTCGCCTGGCCGAAATGGCAAAAAACCTTGGCGTCGAATTCCGCTTCGGTCAGGACATTCAGCGCCTGGACTACGCAGGCGACCGTATCAACGGCGTAATGATCGACGGCAAGCTCGAAACCGCAGACCGCTATGTGCTGGCACTGGGCAGCTACTCTCCACAGCTGCTCAAGCCGCTGGGCATCAAGGCGCCGGTCTACCCGCTCAAAGGGTACTCGCTGACCATTCCGATCACTGACCCGAACATGGCGCCGACGTCGACGATTCTCGATGAGACCTACAAGGTCGCGATCACCCGCTTCGATAACCGCATCCGCGTCGGTGGCATGGCTGAAATAGCCGGTTTTGACCTGTCGCTTAACCCACGTCGGCGCGAAACCCTGGAGATGATCGTCAACGACCTTTATCCTTTGGGCGGCGATTTGAGCCAGGCCAGCTTCTGGACCGGCCTGCGCCCAACCACCCCCGATGGCACCCCGATTGTGGGCGCGACCCCGTTCAAGAACCTGTTCCTGAACACCGGTCACGGCACACTCGGTTGGACGATGGCGTGTGGTTCGGGCCGCTACCTCGCAGACGTCATGGCGAAGAAAACGCCGCAGATCAGCACCGAAGGCCTCGATATTTCCCGTTATGGCAACCCACAGGAGACTGCAAAACATGGCAATCCAGCGCCAGCTCACCAATGAACGCATGAGCCAAATCGTTGCCCATAACGGGACGGTTTACCTCTCAGGGCAAGTGGGTGACGACATGAATGCGGGCGTAGAGCAGCAAACCCGCGAAACCCTGAAAAATATTGAGCATTTGCTGGATATCGCGGGCACCGACAAAAACCACATCTTGTCAGTCACCATTTACCTCAAAGACATTGATGCCGACTTTGCGGGCATGAACAGTGAATGGGACAAATGGCTGCCAAAAGGCGTGCAGCCCGCTCGCGCCACGGTTGAGGCCAAGCTGTGCGAACCCGAGATTCTGGTCGAGCTGTCGGTGATTGCAGCGCTGCCGTAGGTTTTTTGCTCCTGTAACAGTCCCTCTTCCGGTGCAGCACGCAGTCAACGCTGCGGGTGAGCGCCGGTTTTTTATTCAACAGCCGTTAGAAGCCCGCCATGCGCCCAGCCCGTGCCCTGATCGACCTTCAAGCCCTGCGTCACAACTACCAACTGGCCCGCGAAGTGACGGGTGCCAAAGCCCTCGCCGTGATCAAGGCCGACGCTTATGGCCACGGTGCCGTGCGTTGCGCCCAAGCGCTTGAAGCGCAGGCCGACGGGTTCGCCGTCGCGTGCATTGAAGAAGCGCTGGAGTTGCGTGCGGCCGGTATTGGCGCCCCGATCCTGCTACTTGAGGGTTTTTTCACTGCCGATGAACTGCCGCTGATCGTTGAACACGATTTGTGGTGTGTGGTGCATTCGTTGTGGCAACTGGACGACATCGAGCAGGCCCGCCTCGCCAAACCGATCAACGTGTGGCTCAAACTCGACTCCGGCATGCACCGCGTGGGTCTGCATCCCTCGGACTACAAGGCCGCTTATCAGCGCCTGCAAGCCTGTGCCAACGTCGCAAAAATCGTCCTGATGAGCCACTTTTCGCGGGCCGATGAGCTGGGCTGCGGCCGCAGTGATGAACAACTGGCAGTGTTTCAGGCCGCCCGCGCCGAGTTGTCGGCTGAAGTCAGCTTGCGTAACTCCCCCGCCGTGCTGGGCTGGCCTCAGGTGCCGAGCGATTGGGTACGCCCTGGACTGATGCTTTACGGCAGCACGCCGTTTGAAGAGTCGCAGGTGCTTGCCGAGCGCTTGCAGCCGGTCATGACGCTGGAATCCAAAGTGATTTGCGTGCGCGAACTACCCGTCGGCGAACCCGTGGGCTACGGCGCCAAATTCGTCACCGACCGTCCTATGCGTATTGGCGTTGTGGCCATGGGTTATGCCGACGGTTATCCGCGTCAGGCACCTACGGGCACCCCAGTGTGGGTGGCCGGCCAACGTAGCCGGTTGCTGGGCCGCGTGTCGATGGACATGTTGTGCATCGACCTCACCGATGTGCCACACGCAGGGCTGGGTTCGACCGTTGAACTGTGGGGTAAAAACATCCTCGCCAGTGAAGTGGCGGCCCACGCTGAAACCATTCCTTACCAGATATTCTGCAACTTAAAACGCGTGCCACGCCTCTATTCCGGGAGCTGATGGGCTACGTGCACGGTGCGGGGCCAAACGGGCGCACAGGATTGAAGTCGAAGTGTTGTAAATACTGAACGCTATCGCCATGATGGCGCCAATTCGACCTGAATCTGAACCCTAGGAGGCTCCCGCATTGGACGTCGGTGAACGACTGCAATCCATCCGCAAACTGAAAGGGCTATCTCAGCGTGAACTTGCCAAACGGGCGGGCGTCACCAATAGCACCATTTCAATGATCGAAAAGAACAGCGTCAGCCCCTCGATCAGTTCGCTGAGAAAAGTGCTGAGTGGCATCCCCATGTCCATGGTCGAGTTCTTTTCCGAAGAAATACTGCAAGAAAAACCCACGCAGATTGTCTACAAAGCCAATGAGCTGATCGACATTTCGGACGGTGCCGTGACCATGAAGCTGGTCGGCCGCGCACACCCCAGTCGCGCCATTGCCTTCCTGAACGAAATCTACCCGCCGGGCGCCGACACTGGCGACGAGATGCTGACCCACGAAGGTGAAGAAACCGGCATTTTGGTGGAAGGTCGCCTTGAGTTGACCGTAGGTCTTGAGACCTTCGTGCTTGAAGCCGGTGACAGCTACTATTTCGAAAGCGCCAAGCCGCACCGTTTCCGTAATCCGTTCGACGTCGCTGCGCGACTAATCAGCGCAGCCACCCCGGCGAATTTCTAAGAACAGAGGGGCCCTGCACGCCTTGCAGAGGCCGCCCGCGTTGCATTTCGCCACTTATAAGACCCCTTCTACTTTAGGGTTGTTTCAGAGTGGCGGGCTAACCGTTATACTTTCGCCGCCCGCGAAACCGTGGTTGTGGGCGTGACTAGCCACCATTGAGGGTGAACGCGTGAACCTAATTATGAAAATGCTGGCCGTACCAGCAACAGTAGTGGCCCTATGGGCAGTCAACGCTCAGGCAACAACGAACGATGACATTGCAAAACGCCTTGAACCGGTCGGTAAGGTCTGTATTCAAGGGCAAGAATGTAAAGGGATGGAAGTGACGGCCTCTGTGGGCGGCGGCGGTGGTATGTCGGCTGATGACATCATCGCCAAGCATTGCAGCGCTTGCCACAGCACCGGGCTGCTGGGCGCACCGAAAATCAATGACACCGCTGCCTGGAAAGAACGTGCTGATCACCAGGGCGGCCTCGACGGCATCCTGGCCAAGGCCATCACCGGTATCAACGCCATGCCGCCAAAAGGCACGTGCATGACGTGCTCCGATGAAGACCTGAAAGGCGCCATCGAGAAGATGTCTGGTTTGAAATAAACCGATCTCCTGCAAAAAAGCCGCTGATGGGCGGCTTTTTTGTGCCTGTTTTCCAGGTAGCCGCTGTGCGCCTTTATCCCCGCCCCCTCCGCACAATTGAAAGACCCGGTTACAAACCCACTTGAACATCTCAGAATCCTCCTATATGCCCCGTACCGGCGCTTGGCTAGCATCACGACAACCCTCAGTCAGTGAATCATGCTTGTGTACGAAACCTGCGTCGCGACCCTTCACCCACGTTGCCAATGTGCCGCGTGCCGCCAACGACACAAGGCCGCACGGACGAGTACACCCTTGGCCAACGCGCCGGTCAGGCTGATCCGGGGCTGCGTATTCGCCAAGTCATGTGCATTGCCTGACGGGCTGCTGGACTTCAACAACTACAACGACTTTGTACCCGTCGAAGCACTGACCCAATACGGCGCCTATGCCGTATTGGGCACCACCGCCAAGGCCAGCCATGCAGGCACACCCTTGCAATGGATTGGCGGCTCAACCAGTGCCAGGATCTTTGGCGCACGCCTGCAGGGGACGCTATCGGCCACGGCACCGCCACACACCAACGTCATCGTTACCGTGTTGATGCCCAGCACCAATTCGGGCGACAGCGCCTTTTATCGCGCCGAGCAATACGCCCACCTCACCGATGGCAACACCCGCGTGCGCTTGAACGTCAAACGCCTGTCAGACGGATCGGTGAGCGCCTACGGTTTTTACACGGGCACCCAATCCCAATGGCAGCGCGTACCGGTGATTGCCGCGCAAGCACGCGGCGATCAACAGGTTGCAGACATGGGCCGCGGCATCGAAGTCATCTGGACGCCGGCCGCAGACCCCGCGTCAGTCATGAGTATCCCGGCGCTCGAAGGCGTCACGCTGAACCCGCCGGCCTGGGTATTCCCGCCGACCGAACAGGCCAACAAGATTCTGGTCAACCCCGTGCATCCACCGGAGTATCAGGATGCGATTGTCTGGTTCCCGGAGCACCCGCACAGGGCGCCCGTCTATTTATCAATCAACACCCGCATGCCCAAAAATGAAGACGAGCCCAGCGCCTGATAAACGCGCTGTTCCTGTTCTGATCAGTGAAGGCAGGGTTACAGTGCAACCAACACCCGTCACGCTCAGTCACATCTCTACACATGGATGGTTTAGGAGGATCAGATGGTGCAGTCCTGTTCAATCGAATGCGCAGTGGATGACGTGCTGGCGCGGCTGCCCCCGCATATCCACCTGGGTTTGCCGCTGGGCCTGGGCAAGGCCAACCGTTTCGTCAACGCGCTGTATCAGCGCATCAGGCAACTGCCCGAGCGGCATTTGACGATCTACACCGCACTCAGCCTGGGTCGGCCGGCGTTGGGTGAAGGGTTGCAGCGCCAATTTCTGGAGCCTTTCATTGATCGGGTTTTTGGCGATTACATCGAGCTGGATTTCCTTGGCGACTTGCACCGCAATACCTTGCCCCACAACATCCATGTCGAACAGTTCTTCATGCAACCGGGCAGCCTGCTCAACAGCCCGCCCGCCCAGCAAGATTACGTCAGCAGCAACTACAGCCATGCCGCCCGCGACATCAACGCCAACGGCCTGAACCTGGTGGCGCAACTCATCGCCCGCGACCCGCAGGATGCCAGGCGCCTGAGCCTGAGCTGCAACCCCGACATCACCCTCGATTTACTGCCGATGATCGCCAAACGCCGCGCCGCAGGTGAAACCATTTTGCTGCTCGGTCATGTACACGCCGACTTGCCCTTCATGCCCGGCGACTCAGAATTACAGGCCGAGGATTTTGACCTGCTGATCGACGAAGATGAACGCACCACACTGTTTTCCACGCCCAACATGCCGGTGAGCACGCAAGACCACTTCATCGGGTTGCACGCCAGTACCCTGGTACGCGACGGCGGCACCTTACAGATCGGCATTGGCGCGATGGGCGATGCTCTGGTGGCGGCTTTGTTGGCGCGTCAGGCCGACAACGCGGGTTATCGCGCGTTGCTCGATGAGGTGGACGTCACGCCCTGGGGCACGCTCATCGAGCGCGAAGGCGGGCTCAATCCTTTCGCTCAGGGCCTGTACGGATGCAGTGAAATGTTCGTGCACGGGCTGATGGTGCTCGCGGACGCAGGCATTGTGCGGCGCAAGGTGTATGCCGATGTGGAGCGTCAGGCGCAGGCCAATGCCGGCACGCTGGACGAAAGCCTGCACACCGATGGCGTCTGCGTGCATGGTGGTTTCATCCTCGGCCCCGCCAGTTTTTACCAGCGCTTAAGAGAACTGCCCCACAGCAGACGCTGTGAGTTCAACATGACGGCTATCAGTTTTATCAACGAACTGTACGGCCATGAAGCACTCAAGCGCCTGCAACGGCGTGATGCACGGTTTGTGAACAGCGCATTCACCATGACCCTGCTCGGCGCCGGTGTCGCCGATCAGTTACAGGACGGCCGCGTGCTCAGCGGCGTGGGCGGGCAATACAACTTCGTCGCCCAGGGCCACGCGCTGCATGACGCACGCTCGGTGATTATTCTGCGCAGTTGGCGCGAGTCGGGCGGGGAGGTGAGTTCCAACATCGTCTGGGAGTACGGCCACTGCACCATCCCGCGGCACTTGCGCGACATCGTGATCACCGAATACGGGATTGCCGATTTACGTGGCAAGACCGACCGCAAGGTCATCGAAGCCTTGCTCAACATCACCGACTCGCGTTTCCAGACCGAACTGATCGAGCAGGCACAGCAGATCGGCAAATTGCCCAAGGACTTCTGCCTTGATCCGCGCTTTGCCGACAACAGCCCACAACGCTTGCAGGCGATAGCGGCGCGCCACCCGCACTTATTTCCCGAATACCCGCTGGGGAGTGATTTCAGCGCACAGGAACAAGACCTGCTGCGAGCCTTGAACTGGCTCAAGAGCAAATTCAAACTCACGCAAATCTACGAACTGGGCAAAGCCACCCTCGACGCGCCGTCGCCGCAAGCTTTCGCGCAACATCTGGAACGCATGCAACTGGCACACCCCAGTGGCCTGCGCGAAGAGCTGTATCAGCGCTTGCTGCTGGCGGGGTTACAGGCCACGGCCAAATAGCAGACACCGCTCTTCGTAGCAGCTGGCGAAGGCTGCTGCTACGAAGAGCGGTGTCAAGCGCACTTACTCGATAAAGGTCACGTGGCCGTCTGCCAGGGATTTAACCCGGGCCAGCGACTCAACGCGGTAACCCTGCGCGTCCAGTTCGGCACGGCCGCCCTGAAACGACTTCTCGATCACGATGCCCAGACCTGCAACAGTCGCGCCCGCTTGTTTGATGATCGAAATCAGCGCCTGCGAGGCTTTGCCGTTCGCCAGGAAGTCGTCGATCACCAGCACGCGGTCGGTGCTTTTGAGGTGACGCGGCGAGATCGCAACGGTGCTTTCGGTCTGCTTGGTGAAGGAATACACCGTGGCCGTCAGCAGGTTTTCAGTCAGGGTCAACGACTGGTGCTTACGGGCAAAAATGACCGGCACGCCCAGGTTCAAGCCCGTCATCACGGCCGGGGCAATGCCCGACGCTTCGATGGTGACAATCTTGGTGATGCCCGCATCCTTGAACAAACGCGCGAACTCGTCGCCGATCTCTTTCATCAGTTGCGGATCGATCTGATGGTTCAAAAAGGCGTCGACCTTCAAAACCTGATCGGAAAGCACGATGCCTTCTTCGCGAATTTTCTTGTGCAGTGCTTCCAACGTAACGTCCTCAAATAGCGCTTATGCGCTGAAGGTAGAATGAAAAAATAGTCGATTTTAGCGTTTAAGCATGGCGCGTATATCGGCCAATGCTGTATTTCCGCGAACCGCTTTAACTTCGGTAGGGGTGTCGTCGTTGCCTTCCCAGGCCAGATCGTCCGGCGGCAACTCATCCAGGAAGCGACTCGGCGCACAGTCGATGATTTCGCCGTACTGCTTACGCTTCGCTGCAAAGGTAAACGCCAGTGTCTGACGGGCGCGGGTAATACCCACGTAGGCAAGACGCCGTTCTTCTTCGATGGTGTCGGCTTCAATGCTGGAACGGTGCGGCAGGATTTCTTCTTCCATGCCCATGATGAACACGTAAGGGAATTCCAGCCCTTTGGACGCGTGCAACGTCATCATCTGCACGCCTTCGGCGCCGTCTTCCTCTTCCTGCTGGCGTTCGAGCATGTCGCGCAACACCAGCTTGCCGATGGCTTCCTCGATGGTCATGGCGCCGTCTTCGTCTTTTTCGAGGGTGTTTTTCAACGCCTCGACCAAGAACCAGACGTTGGACATGCGGTAGTCCGCCGCCTTCTCACTGGAACTGTTGGTGCGCAGCCAGTTTTCGTAGTCGATGTCCATGATCATGCTGCGCAGCGCCGAGATCGGGTCTTCGCCCGAGCATTGCTGGCGCACACGGTCCATAAACCGTTTGAACCGGGCCAGGCGGTCGGTGTAGCGCGCATCAAGGTGCTCGCCCAGGCCGATTTCGTCGGTGGCGGCGTACATCGAAATTTTGCGTTCGGTCGCGTAGTTACCGAGCTTTTCCAGTGTCGTAGAACCGATCTCCCGGCGTGGGACGTTGATCACGCGCAAAAACGCGTTGTCGTCATCCGGGTTCACAATCAAACGGAAGTAGGCCATCAGGTCTTTCACTTCCTGACGTCCGAAGAAGCTGTTGCCGCCTGATAGACGATAAGGAATCTGATGGTGCTGCAACTTCAGCTCAATCAGTTTGGCCTGATAGTTACCGCGGTACAGGATCGCAAAGTCGCTGTACGGCCGGTCAGTGCGCAGGTGCAAGGTGAGGATCTCGACCGCCACCCGCTCGGCCTCGGCGTCTTCGTTGCGGCAACGAATGACCCGCACCTCATCGCCGTGGCCCATTTCGCTCCACAACTGTTTTTCAAAGGCATGCGGGTTGTTGGAAATCAGCACGTTGGCGCAACGCAAAATACGGCTCGTGGAGCGGTAGTTTTGCTCCAGCATCACCACTTTCAAGGACGGGTAATCGTCCTTGAGCAGCATCAGGTTTTCCGGGCGGGCGCCGCGCCAGGCGTAGATCGACTGATCGTCATCGCCCACCACGGTGAACTGATTGCGTGTGCCGATCAGGTACTTGACCAGCAAATACTGGCTGGCGTTGGTGTCCTGATACTCATCCACCAACAGGTAGCGCACCTTGTTCTGCCACTTTTCGAGGATGTCGGCGTGTTCTTCGAACAGCTTCACCGGCAGCAGGATCAAGTCGTCAAAGTCCACGGCGTTGTAGGCTTTGAGGGTGCGCTGGTAGTGGGTATAAACGATCGCGGCCGTTTGCTCTTTGGGGTTGCGGGCGTTTTCCAGCGCCTGAGGCGGCAGGATCAGGTCGTTTTTCCACGAGCCGATCATGTTCTTGATTTCGTCGACCCCGTCCTCGCCCGAGTATTCCTTTTGCATGATGTCGGTCATCAGCGCTTTGACGTCCGCTTCGTCAAAGATCGAAAACCCCGGTTTGTAGCCCAGCCGCGCGTGTTCCTTGCGGATGATATTGAGCCCCAGGTTGTGAAACGTACTCACCGTCAGGCCCCGGCCTTCGCCCTTTTTGAGCAACGTGCCCACCCGCTCCTTCATCTCGCGCGCGGCCTTGTTGGTAAAGGTCATGGCGACAATGTACTGAGCGCGCACGCCACAGTTCTGGATCAGGTGCGCGATTTTGCGGGTAATCACGCTGGTTTTGCCGGAGCCTGCGCCGGCGAGCACCAAAAGAGGGCCGCCGACGTAGCTCACGGCTTCTTGCTGCCGGGGATTGAGTCGGGACATGACGAGTCAGGGGGTCGTATCTGAAAAGGGCGGGCATTTTAACAGGCTGAGCAAATATTGCTGCCACTCTGCGACAGTGTGACGTAGCACTCTGTCTAAATTTGCTGCTTTTGTTACTTTCGCGCAGGATGCCGGCCAAATTTGCGGCTACCGTTCGGTTATTACTGCAAATATGTATTTGATAACCAGTGTCATTTGCCATTGGTCGGCGGCGCGTCATAATGCCCACCGCCTGAAATTATTGCAGAGTCTAGGGAGCCAGCTTGTCTACGCCTGTCGAACCCTTGCGTTTACTGCTACTGGCCCAAGAGCCTTCTTGGGCAGCGTTATTGCGCGAGTGTCTGGCGCCAATGAAAGGCGCAGCCGTGCTGGTGTGCGCGCCCAATTGGGAAGCTGTCAGCTATCTGTTCGAAAACGACCGCCACGCGTTGTTACTGACCACCCCCACGCTACAGCCCGCACCGGGTCGCTGCCGGTTGTCGACGATTTTGTTGCTGGACACCGAACCCCAGGCAACGCCCCAAGGTGTCAGCGACTGGTTAGTGGCCCCCCAACTGAACGCTGATTCGCTGCGCCGCAGCTTGCGCCATGTGCGCGAGCGTGGCGTGCTCGAACACACCTTGCAGCGCCTGGCCGAAGAAGACCCGCTGACCGGTATCGCCAATCGCCAGGGGTTCCAGACCTTGCTGGCGGTGCGGCTGGCCGAAAGCGAAGGGCGCGGCATCGCCCTCGGGCACCTTGATCTGGACAACTTTCGTCATGCCAACGACGCCCTTGGGCATCAAGCGGGCGACCGCCTGATCCTGCAAGTGGTGGCGCGACTCAAAAGCCAGCTAGAAGCGGGCGATCAATTGGCACGACTGGGCAGCGACGAGTTTGCGCTGTTGATCGACACTCGCCGCGCCCCCGAACGCGCTGAACTGATCGCTGAGCGCATCACCGAAGCGCTGGCCGAACCGTATTGGGTCGACGGCGAAAGCCTGCTGATTGGTTGCAGTCTGGGCATCGCCCACGCTCGGGCCAACGCCGGGGCTGACCCGCTGATGTGGCACGCCCACATCGCCATGCAGCAAGCCAAAAGCACCCAGGGCTGCACGTATCACCTGTTCAATGAGCGCATCAATCGCAACGCACGCAGCCTGGCCGATCTCGAAAGCGAGCTGCGCCGGGCGTTGCGCCGTGACGAACTGGAACTGCACTACCAGCCGCGCCTGGACTTGGCCAGCGGGCAAATTGTCGGCCTCGAAGCGCTGGTGCGCTGGCGTCACAGCGAGCGCGGCTTGCTGGCCCCCAGCGAATTTGTGCCGCTGGCCGAGCAAAGCGGGCTGATCGTGCCCTTGGGTTACTGGGTGATTTCGCGCGCATTGCGTGACATGCAGGCCCTGCGCGAACGCGGGCTGGCGCCGTTGCACATGGCGGTCAACCTGTCGTTTCGCCAGTTTCAGGACAGCCAGTTGCTCTCCACCCTCAGCCGCTTGATCACCGAGCGCGGGGTTGAAGCGCAATGGCTGGAATTTGAGCTGACCGAGACCGCCGTGATGCGGCGCAGCGACCTGGTCAAGCAAACGATGGATGCACTGGGACGCTTGGGCGTGCGCTTCTCGCTGGACGACTTCGGCACCGGATTTTCGTCCTTTGTGCACCTCAACAGCCTGCCGATCACCCTGCTCAAGATTGATAAAAGCTTCGTTGGCGGTATGGAAAGTCGCGAAGAAAACCGCCAGTTGGTGCCTGCCATGATCAACCTGGCGCACAACCTCAAGCTGGAAGTGGTCGCGGAGGGCGTCGAAACGCCTGAGCAATTGGCACTGCTGCGCAGTTTTGGCTGCGATCAGGTGCAAGGCTATTTGATCAGCAAGCCGTTACCACTGGCCGAACTGGTCACGTTCCTGACCCAAGACAGCGGCCGATACGCTGTTGCCGGCCACGCATCGCGCCCGTAAACCTAATAGCCGCTGTCGAGCAATGCGGGGCCGCGATCGGGCGCAAACCCGATAACGGCTACAGGGTAATGGCGGCGTTGCTCGCACGCTTGAGCATGCGCCGCATCTTCCATTCAAATGCCAGCGTCAGACTGATGGCGGCGCACGCCAGGCCCACCGCCAACCCCCACCACACGCCCGCAGGGCCCCAATTGAAGGTGAACGCCAACACCCAGGCCAGCGGTGCGCCAATCGCCCAATAGCAAAACAGGCCGACCAAAAAAGTGGTCTTGGCGTCTTTAAGCCCGCGAATGGCGCCCATAGCAATGGTTTGCGCACCGTCGAACAGTTCGAACCACGCGGCCACCGCCAACAGGCTCATTGCCAGTTCAAACACCGGGCGGAACGCCAGATTGTCGTAATCGAGCAACAAACCGACCAACTCTTTAGGCCACACCAGAAACACAAACGAAAAGCACAACATGGTCGCCGCGCCAAAACCGATGCCGACCCGGCCTGCGAGTCGCGCCCGTAGCAAGTCGCCACCCCCATAATGCTGGCCAATGCGCATGGTGATCGCATACGACATGCCCGCCGGAACCATGAACGCCGCTGACACGATCTGCAACGCGATTTGATGCGCTGCCAGTTGCGTGCTGCCCATCGTGCCCATGCACAACGCCGCGAACGCAAACAGGCCGACTTCGACTGCGTAGGTGCCGCCAATCGGTAAACCCAGGCGCCACAGCTCGCGCAGGTAGGTCAGGTTAATACGCGACAACCCCTTGCGAAGGGGATACGCGTCGTAGGCCGGATGCCGATGAATATGCCAGGCAAGGCCCAGCGCCATGCAAGTCGCCACAATGGCCGTGACCAGCCCGATGCCCATCAAACCCAACTTGGGCAAGCCGAACATCCCGGTGATCAGCGCGTAGTTGAGTAAAAAGTTCGCCACCGTGCCGATCACGCTGATGACCATGACCGGCATCGGCCGACCCATCGCGCTGGTGAAGCCGCGCAAGGCCATGAATGTCATGTAGCCGGGCAGGGCGAAGGGCAGCAGCAACAGAAACTGCCCGGCCATCTCGACGTTGCTCGGGGTTTGCCCGAATAACAGCAACACCGGCTTGATGTTCCACAAGATCAGCGCCGCGCCCAACGCCAGCCCCCACGCCAGCCACACACCGGCCTGGGTCAGACGGGTAGCGCCCTCGATATCTCCCGCGCCCTGACGGATCGACACCAGCGTGCCCACCGCCGCAATCACCCCCAGGCAGAAGATCGACACAAACGAGTAGCTGGCCGCCCCCAGACTGCCGCCTGCCAAAGCCTCGGGGCTCAGGCGCGCCATCATCAGCGTGTCGGTGAGCACCATCAGCATGTGCGCCAACTGCGAGGCGATCAGCGGCCCGGCCAACCGCATGATGGCCTTGAGTTCAATAGCGGCAGAATGCTGTTTGGTCATCGGTTCGATTTCTTAAGATACGTTCAAAGGCTGGATTCTCGGCGCCTTGCGTGTTTTAAGCAAAGGGATAAAAACGATCCATAACATGATAAAAACTCATAGCTGATGCCGTCATATAAGTCCTGATCCGGTGTATTCAAGGAATATTCCTCATGTCGCGTAGCCTTCCTCCTCTGTATGCCTTGCGCGCCTTCGAAGCAGCAGCCCGCCACAGTTCGTTTACCCGTGCGGCAGACGAATTGTCGATCACACAAAGTGCGGTAAGCCGCCATATCAAAACCCTCGAAGCGCACTTTGCCTGTCGGTTATTTCAGCGCAATGGCCGCCACTTGCAACTGACCGAAGCCGCCCGTTTGCTGGTGCCGGGGGTGCGTGAAGGGTTTATCGCGCTGGAACGCGCCTGCACCACGTTGCGCGCCGAAGATGACATCTTGCGCATGAAGGCGCCTTCGACCCTGACCATGCGCTGGTTACTGGCGCGGCTGAGCCGCTTTCGGCATTTGCAGGCGGGCAATGAAGTGCAACTGACCAGCGCGTGGATGGACATCGACCACGTCGACTTCAATCAGGAACCGTTCGACTGCGCCGTGCTGCTGAGCAACGGGCATTTCCCGCCTGACTGGGAAGCAACGTTGCTGTTTCCAGAAATGTTGATTCCGGTGGGGGCGCCCAATTTGCTCACAGATCAGCCCTGGAATATTCAACGTCTGGCCACCACCGAGTTGCTGCACCCGACCCCCGACCGGCGTGACTGGCGCCGCTGGCTCGACTGCCAGGGCTTGACCGGGCAGGTATCGCTCAAAGGCGGACAGGTGTTCGACACCCTGGAACTGGGCATGATCGCGGCCGCACGCGGGTACGGCATTTCGATGGGCGACTTGCTGATGGTGGCCGAAGACGTGGCGCAGGGCCGTCTGAGTTTGCCGTTCCGCACGGCGGTGGCCAGTGGCGAAAATTACTACTTGGTGTGGCCTAAAACCCGACCCGGCGGTGAGCGCTTGCGCCGCCTGAGTGACTTTTTGCAACAGGAAGTCGAGGCCATGCACCTGCCTGAGGTACAGCGCTTGACGTAACCGCCGCAGGCGCTGGCGCAGGCTGTGAGCGTTTAAATCAAACGCTCGCAGTGGGCGGCAGCGCCTGCGCGTTAATCACATTCTGAAACGGCCTCGGTCGCGTTTTTCAGGGCGTTGGCCAAGTCGCTGGCGTTGCGGCTGGAGTAGATGCTGCCACCGGTGTTTTCTGCAATGCAGTTGGACAACGAGCTGTCGCCGATATTGACCACGTTGACCCGCAGACGAGGTTGTTCGATGGCGATGTTTTGCGCCACTTTGCAGACGTTTTCGTTGCAGCCATCGTCGCCGTCGACAAACATCACGATCACCGCATCACGGTCTCGGCCATTGACCTGCCTGGCGGCTTTTTTCAGGCTCGACGCCAACGGCGTGCCTTCATTGGCGGTCAATCCTTGAATGCCCGCGATCAGTTGCGGGCGCTGCGCGGCGTTAAATACGCCGTGATCCGGTTGACGGAAACACCCGGCAAACGTCATCAACCGCGTGTCGATGTCCGGGTGCAAGTTGTTGATCATCCCGGTCAGCGACGCCTTGGCCACATCCAGACGGGTTTGCGCCGCGAAAATTTTGACCGTGCGCGGGTCATCGTCTTCGGGTTGCGGGCGGCTCTTGAAGTACCAGTCTTCATCGTCCTTGGTGGCGTCGATGTTGAGGTTCATCGACCCCGAAGTGTCGAGGATGACCACAAACTCTGGCGGCAACTCGCTGCCCACCGGCGTTTTGGCGCGGCAAACCTGGTGGGTCTGGCTCGGCAACAGGTTCATCGCCGGCAGACGCCAATGCCATAACGCCCACAGCAACAGGCCCAGCAACAACAACCCGAGCAGCAACCACGGCCAGCCGCGCCAAACGCGGCGCACCACCACCGGGCGCGGCACAGGCGGCGGGGGGGGCGCGGGCGCGACCACCGGCTCCGGCGCCAGGCCCCAGCGCACCACCACCGGATCGCCATTGATGCTGTAAAGATTGTTGAGGTCTGGCGGGCCAATCAGCGTGCGCAAGCTGGCCGCCTGCTCCGACTGGCCACGGGTGACCAACTCATCGGCCAACAGCCCCAGGGTTTCCTGGCGCTGGTGGTAACGCTCCAGCAACGCGACCTGCCGGTCTTCGTCCAGCTCATGAAAACGCGTGGGCTGGCCGCCCAACTCGGTCCACCACTCCACCACATCGCCGCTGCCCAGCCGCGGGATCGCGTAGACACTCGCCACCGAGGGCGGAAAGTGCTTGAGGATCAAGGCGATCTTGGCTTTGAGCGCGTCCAGCCCTGCTGAGGTGGCGTGCTCGTCCCGGGTAATGCGCTGCATGCAGTGAGTTCCTGAAAATGACGTCGGCGGCGCAAGGCCGCCGACTGAATGCACCCGAAGGGGTTATTCGTAACCGAGGCTAAATTGCAGCTGATTAACCTTCTTTTGCAGCGCTTTGAGTTCTGCCTGCTTGGCCGCCAATTGCTTGGGGTTGGTGCTGCTGGCAGGTTTGGCTTGCGCGGCCTTG
Source organism: Pseudomonas sp. TAA207 (assembly GCF_001529285.1). Lineage (NCBI taxonomy): Bacteria > Pseudomonadati > Pseudomonadota > Gammaproteobacteria > Pseudomonadales > Pseudomonadaceae > Pseudomonas > Pseudomonas sp. TAA207. Next base: position 248,458 of record NZ_LLWJ01000072.1, read on the forward strand.
AGCTGCTGTTCAAGGCTGGCGATCTGCTGCTGAACCTGCGCCTTGTTACCTTTGCGGGCCTTGAGCGAGCCGAGCAATTGGCTCAGCGACTGGTTCAACGCCGCCTGAGATTTTTGCTGCGCTTGCAGGTCAGTGCGCGAGGCCGCTTGTTGCGCGGCAATGTCTTGATAGACCTGATGGAACATCGCGTTTTCTTGCTGCGACTTGGCCAGCTCCGTTTCGTTTTGGCGAATCTGCTCGCTGTAACCGCCGCCCGCGTCGCAGTTCACTTTGGTGAACAGGCTCGCGTCGCGGTTGTTGGCGTCACATTCACCCGGTTGGGTGGCGCAGCCAGACAACGCCAATAGAGCAGCAAAACCCAGCGTCAATCGTGCGTTCATAGTCTTAACCCAACGTGATCGCGGAGCGCTGGCTGTACAAACCATCGACTTCTTTTTGCAGGCTGGCCACTTTCTGGTTCATCTTCGAAATGTTGGCATCCATTTGCTTAAGCTCAGGCGCATTGCCCTGGGCGCGTTCAACTTTGACCACGTCGTTGTAGCCTGTGACTTTGGCCTGCATGTTTTTGACTTCGCTGCGCAACTGGTCGATGTTGCTGTCGATGACCGCAATCTGCTGCTGTGCCTGGGCCTTGTCGATTTTCTTGCTGGCCAGGTCGCGTTTGATCTGAGCGATCTGCTGCTTGTCATCGTTGATCACTTGCTGGGCCGTGGCGGTACGGGTCACGACTTTTTGCGTGTCCAGTTGTACGTCGCTGTTGTACTTCTGCAAACGCTGCGAGGTGTTGGCGTATTCGCTGCGACGCTGATCCACGTAGTAGTTGGCGCCCATCGCCACACCACACGCCGCCACACCGGCGGCCACCATGCACACTGCTTTGTTGCCGGAGTTGGACAGGGTGCAGGCCAGAATCGCCGCGCCCGCGCCCATCGCGCACGCCTGATAACCGGACTTGCTGAAGAACTCTGCATCGGTGCCCTGAGTCAGGCGTGGGTCCGGTGCCGGAGCGCCCGCCCCCAACATGCCGCTGCCGGTGCTGGCGCAACCCCCCAGCAGCAGGCTGCCTGTGAGTACAAAACTGATCAGTAATTTGGATGAGGACCACAGGCTGCGCATCATCGTATTGCTCCTTGTTGAAACAGGTGTTGGGCTTATTGGGTGACCGACTTGCAGCTTTTCAGCCAGGCGTCAGTGTCGATCTTCTGCTTTTGCAGGTAGGTCTTCTGATTCGCCCAGTGGGTGCGCAGGTAAGGTTTGAGTTCTTGCAGTTGTTTGTTCTGGCTGATGATTTCTTCCATCACCGGCACTTGTGGCTCCAGCAGCGGCTGGCCATACAACGAGGCGGATTCCACCAGGCTGCTGGCGTAGTAGCGGCTGAGTTTGTGCAAACGGTCTTTTTGCTCCTCCAGCTTGCCTTTGCGCATGTCGCAGCTGGGGTCTTTGTCTTCGGATTCGCAGTTAAGCGCGTAGTTCTTCTGCAAGAAGTCCAGGTACTGGCCGTCGTCGAGCATCTTGGTGCACAAAAAGGCGCCCAGGTTGAGGCTGGCGCGAATCGCCTGATCGCGGGTTTCTTCTTGCTGCTGGTTGCTGGCACGCAGCTGGTTTTCCAGGGCTTGCAGCTTCTCTTTGAGGGCCTTGTCTTCGACCGCCGACGCCAGGTTGTTCAATTCTTGAACAGCGCCTTTGTCTTTGGCTTGATCGCCTTCTTGAGTCCCGGTGCCGAGTTTTTTCCAGCTCTTCTCGATGCTGCCCACGCGCTCGCGCGAGGTCAGCGTGGGCGAGACCAGCACCAGCCGCAGGCCAGTGGTTTTGTTTTTAACCTGGCCGTCAGCGTTGTAGTAAGGCTCTTCCTTGCGCAGCGCTGTGCGCAGGTCCGCTTGCGGCGTCAGGTAGTTGCCGCCGCGCACCACGTAGCCGCCAGCCTGACCGTGCTGGCGGTCGAGTTTGTTGAGGCGGAACGGTTCAAACATCATTTCATCGGCGTTGCCGAGCATGTCATGCAGGCCCAGCGGGTTGGGCTTTTGCAGGCCCGTGAGTTGCAACTTGCCGTTGGACGATTGCGCGCCGCCGAACCATTCGTAAGCGTTCAGGCCCTCGGGCATCGGGTAGCGCGTGTCGCTGAATTCGGCAGCGCCGACTTCCAGCCCGCCACGGGCAGCAAACTCCCACTCGGTTTCAGTCGGCAGGCGCAAAAAGCCCAGCGCACCGTCTTCTTTGGGCAACTTGTCGGCCGCATTTTTGCGCAACCACAGGTTGTACTTGTCGCTGGCGTCGATGGCTTGCACCCAGCTCACGGCCACTTGCGCCAAGCGCAGTTTGTTGGACGGTGCGGGGCAGGTCTCGGCGGTCAGTGCCTGGTATTGCAACTGACTCATTTCGTACTTGGCCATCAAGTAGTAACGCGACTTGTCGCTCTTGGCGCCGGTAAAGCTACCCGCAATGAACGAGGGGCGCTTTTGCTCGACGTAACCCCACTCCGGGCTGTCCTGACCAATGTTGATCGGGTAGTCGTCCAGCGGACCGGTCACCGGGATGAACACCTTGCGAAACACCATTGCACCGTCGCACGGCATTGGCAGCACCACGTCATTGGCGTCGGGCGCGGGGTTGTAATACTTCTCGTCCCAGCCCGCCGCCGAGGCGTTGAGCAGGTAGCCAAGGCTTAAGGATGCGATCAACACAACACGTTTATAGCTCACGCAGACTCTCCGCAGGTTGGATGCTGATGGCCCGTAGCGCGCCGATAATGGCGACCAGTGCTGCGACCAATAAAGCAATCAGCAGGGCTGCCAGCCCGTGCCAGACAGTGATGTGACAAACAAAGGTGCCGGTGGCCTGACTGCTGCCGAGCAAGTGGTCGAACAGCAGGCTGCCGACCCCATAAAATGCGAGCCCGCCGACATAGCCCACCAGGCTCAACAACAACGCTTGGGCAATGACGAATCCAGCCACCGCAGGGCTGGTAAAACCGAGCAAGCGCAGCACCGCGAGGCTTTTGCGCTTGCGATCGATGTTGGCCAAAAAGGCGCCGATCATCGAGGCAATACAGCCGATCAGCGCCGCCGCGGCAATCACGCCGAAGATCAGGCCCAGCACATGGTTGATGGCTTTAACGTTGTCGATATCGGCCAAACGGCTGGCGGTTTCGATGTTTTGTTGGTTGAGCCAGCGCTCCAGCGGCGCGACCCCATCGATGTCGCGGGCATACACGCGGGCACGGGCGTAAAGCGGTTGCAGCGCCCCCTGCGGCTTGCCGGTGTCAAGGCCGAACGCGGGCACCTGATAGCCGTCGCGAAAACGCTCAAGTTGCAGCAGCAACGGCGGTGCGACAAAACCTGCGGCGCGGCCAAAGCGTGCGGCATCGAGCACGGCCACCACCTGCACATTCAGTTCGCCGCGCTCATTGATCCCGTCCAGACGCCGTGAGACGCGTAAGCGCACGTTATCACCGACCTTGGCCTGCAAACGCTGGGCGGCGCGATCACTGAGAATCACTTGTTGGCCGTCGAGGCGGATCTGCGGCAGATTAAGCAGCGGGTCGCTCGCATCGCTGGGGATGATTTCGGCGTTTTCGACAAAACGCTGCATGCCCACCAGCAGGTCAGCCTGCGTATTGAGCGAGCGGGTCTGGCCGATGGCAAAACCGACCTCAGGTTGCAGGCGCAAACGCTCGATCCACGCCGTGTCGTAATTGCCGCTGCTGAGCATTTTCACTTCAAGGTTGCGCGGATCGCTCAGCAGTTCGTTCTGCAACTGGCTGACCACCCCGTGTTTGAGTCCGAACAGCAGCAACAGCGGCGCGATCACCGCCACCAGCGAGGCGGCGATACAGAACGATACTTTGCGGTCGTGCCAGAGGTCCTGGACCGCCAGCGAGCCGAGCAGGCCGAGGCGGCTAATCCATCGCTTCAAACAGTGTTTCTCCCTGACGGCTGACCGCGCCCAGGCGCGGCAAGCCAAAGTCGCGTACCAGCGCCCAGTCGTGGGACACCACCAGCGCGCTCAAGCCCAACTCGTTAACCAGGCTGAGCAACAACTCAAACAGACGCTTGGCGCTGTGCGGATCGAGTGAGGCCGTGGGTTCGTCAGCCAGCAGCAATTGCGGTTCATGGGCGATGGCCCGCACACACGCCACACGCTGGCGCTCACCGATGGACAAAGCCTGCGGCAGTTTGCCGAGCAAGCCGTCGAGGCGCAGGGCGTGGACCGCGCGATCTACCTGCGCACTCTCTGCTGGCATGCCCAACAAACGCCGGGGCAGGCTGATGTTGTCGCGCACGCTCAAAAACGGCAGCAGGCCGCCACTCTGCAAGATGAAACCCAAGTGCCGCGAACGCACCTGCGACAGCCCCGGTTGGTCGTTGCCCGCCAGCATCTGCGCGATGTCCAGCGTGGCGCGCGGCGGGCCGAGGTCAAAACGCCCCAGCTCAACCGGTTGCAGCAACAGGCCGATGGCTTCGAGCAAGGTGCTTTTGCCGCAGCCACTTTCACCGGTGATGGCCAGAATTTCTCCGGGCTTCACCTGCAAGGTCGCCAAGCGCACGCTGTGCGCCTGCGCGCCGCTGCCACGGCGCACGAGCATGTCTTGAATATCGAGCATGCGCGCCCCGTTACGGCATCATTTCCAGCGGCACCGGGTACACGTTGTCCCGTGCATCGCTGTCTTTGGCCAAGGCCACCCAACGGTCCACGTCCGCGTTGTAACGCTGGTAGTGGCGCAGTTTGGTGCTCAGGTTACGAATGAAGCGCTCTTGGGCCAGACCGTCCCAGCTCTTCCAGGTTTCTTCGTCCAGATTGAGCACTTCGCTCTGATAGGGCAGGTCTTCGAGGTATTCGCCGAGCACGCCCATGTCAGCCAGTTTGGCGTTGCCGTTTTGCTTGAGCTGATTAGGATCGGCGCCCATCGTCGCGGCCACCGAACGCAAGCGATCAAACATCTCGGTGGGAGAGATCAGACCCTCGTTGGCGGCGTCCAGAATCTGTTTCATCACGTCGCTCAAGTCGCTGAGCTGGGCCTTGGTCAGCAGCACCCGCACATCGGTGGTGGGGATGTTTTGCTTGATCAAGTCACGGTCGGTGATCCACGCCTCAAACACCGGCGGCGCCTGGCTGTTGGTTTTTTCACCCAGATACGCCAACTGCATGGCGTGGCCGATCAGCGCTGCGTCAGCGAGCATTTTCTGTTCAGCCGGGTCTTTTTTGGCGACCACGTCCTGCTTGGCATTCAGCGCGCTGCCGATGGCGTCGTCGCCCATGTAAGCGGCTTTCACCTGCGCGGTGATAGCGCCTGCCAGCGCATCGACTTTCTGCCCGAACGCTTGCACATCACCGGCATTGACCGGGTAGTACAGCGAGGTGTTGGTGCCGGGGTAAGTCGACAGGTTCTGGTACTGCGCCTCGGCTTTGCCGTGGTCTTTGATACCGGCCGGGGTTTTGAGGTGCAGGGTGTAAATCGCCACGCCAGGGTTGGCCGCTTCGAGCCGCACCTGGTCGGCGCTCAGGCCGGTGCTGCTGAGTTTGTCGTCTCCCTCAAGGGCGCCCGCGTCGGTGATCAGTACCACGTAACGGGCACCGAACTGCGACCAGTCCACCTTCTCGATGCTGTGCATCACGCCCGCATACGAGTCTTCGTCGAAGCTTTTGCTGGAGACTTTGGCTTGTTTGAGGTCAGCCACTTTGGCCAAAAAGTCGTCACTGCCCGTGACCTTGTTCGGGTCTGCGTACATTTTGGTCACGTACTCAAGCCCCGGCACCGCCTGGGTGTTGGAGCGAAACGCGACCAGACCGAACTTGACCTGATTGCCCAGGTTCTCGCTTTCGATTTGCTTGTAGACCTTGCGAATCGCTTCGCGGGTGCGGTCGATGTACGGGTCCATCGAGATGGTGGAGTCGATGACGAACACCACCGCCGCGCTGAATTCCTTCAACTGACTGGTTTTCACCGCGCCGGCATCGGGCGCATTGGCTGCGCCGGCCTGCACCGGCTTATCTTCGGCTTTACTCACCGAGGCCACGTTGAGCAGGCGGGTGCGAAAGCCTTCTTCGGTCATGACTTCTTCGCCGCTGAGCACCGGCAGCAGGTAGAACTGCTTGTGCAGGTCGACGAAGTATTCCGGCTCTTGCGCCAACACACCCGGCGCCAGCGTGCCTTGCTTGAGCTTGGCGCGCAGCGGGGCGACCTGGCTCACCGGGTCCGGGGCATCAAGGATGCCTTCGAGGGTGGCGCGGTCTTTGAAGAACATCAGCCGGTCGCGGTTGGCCGGGTTGGTGAAGGCCAGTGTGAGCTGCATCTTCCAGTCGGTGGTGCAACTGGCCGGTAGCCAGCCGATGGTTTTGCCGTAGCTGTCGGGGCCGACTTTGAGCCATTGCGCATTCGCTGCCTGCGCCCGCTCGTACACGTAAAAGCGGCTGAAGGTGGGCTGCGCGGCGCCGGGTTCGCCACCGGCGCTGCTGCTGAGTGTGCAACCGGGCGTGGTCAGGACGCGTTGAAACAGGGTTTTCTTGCCTTCCTGAATCAGCGGCTTATCGTCGGCGTGGACCAGCGAGCTGCCAATGCACAAGGCGAGCACCGCGCTGGCGGCCAGAGCAAAACGGCTCATGGTTTCAATTCCTCAAAACGGGCCTTGGCTTCGGCATTCTCAGGCTCTTGGGTGAGGATGGTTTCGTACCAATACGCGGCGGTGGCTTTGTCCGGCTCAGCGAAACAGGTGCTGGCCTGATGGAATTTCGGGTCGTATTCGTGGGCATACGCAGCGGCGATTTGCAGGTCGCCCGCTTGCGCACGGTTGGCGTACAAACGCTGGGCCACGCCACAGTGGTTGTTGGCTTTGGCCACGTTGATGATTTCCAGCAGTTCGGCGCTGCCAGGTGCTTTTTTGATGCATGCCTGCACGAAGGCCAGCTCAGGCAGGGTAGTCATGCTGTCCAGGGTGCAGGCCTGGTTATCGGCAGGCGGCTCGGGCTTGGGTTCTGGCATCTGTGTTGTGTCGCCCGCCGGAGCATCCACTGCCGGCGTTTTGTTCAGCCAAAACCAGGCACCCACGGCGATCGCCGCCAGCACCAGCACGGCGATGATCAATGCAATCAGCCAGCCTTTCTTTTTGGCAGCCGCGGGCTCAGGGGGTGGCGCTGGCACAGGTTCAGGCGCCACGGGTTCCACGACCGGTTCAGGGACTGGCTCAGGTTCAGGTTCTGGCTCGGGTTCTGGTGCAACCACTGCCGGTGGCGACACCGGCGTTTTCAACTGACCGGTGTCTTCGTGCGCAACCTGTTTTTCATCACTGGCCGCGACGGACGATTGCAGGTTGGGCGCAGGGCTCAACATGCCGACTTCGGTATGCCCCTCGCCGCCTTGCTCGCGCAAGACAATACGAAACGTGGCCATGCCGCCCACGTCGAGCAACGGGTCGACCAACTGCGGGCCGACCACGGTTTCCAGCTCGTCGCCGTTGGCGGCGGCGCTGAAATGCGCGACCTTGAACCAGTACTGGCTGTTGCTCCAGTGCTGGTCGCCTTGCAGGAAGTAGCCGTCCTGATTGCGCTGGATAGAGAACTCCAGACGCTCGTGGCCACCGGTCCAGTTCTTGACGATCAGGCATCCCTGACCGGCAATGTGGGGTTGCAGGGTGACCAGCTCGACGAAAATTGACATGTCTTATCTCGCTTCAAACGCGCTGAGCACGTGGCCCAGGCGTTCATTTTGTTCAGGGGTAATTTCGCTGCCGGTGCCGTGGCTGGCGTTGTCCATGGTGATGTACGCCACACTGGACAACCAATCGCCGAGGAACTGCTGCGCCTGATTGATCGGCTGCGCCGGCAGTTGCGGCAAGGCATCGCGGGCGACGTCGCCGTAGAACGAAAACAGCGCTTCACGGTTGCCTGTATGGCTTTTTGGCCGCGTCTCGACCGGCGCGGCGGTGTAGCCGAACCACGCCACAAAGTCGCTGAGCACGCGCTGCACTTCGAGCACCTGGCGTTCAACCATTTGGTCGCGGCGCGAGCCGCTTTGCGCGCGCTTGAGCACGACGCTGATCAACTGGTCTTGCAGGCCAAGGCGATCGCCACTGACGATCAACTCTTGAATCAGCGCCTCAATCGACGCTTTATCCAGCTCCAGCGCGCGCATCAGGCCGTCGCGCTCAGGCACTGCCCGCAGGTAGGTCACCCAGTTGCGAAACACCGCACGGGCAAACTTGTGCTCATTGCTTTGCAGCGCCGGGGCCGCAGTGGTGGCTTGTACCGGCGCGCTGGGCGCCGCATCGAAGTCCAGCGACAAGTCGCCAAAGTCATCGCCAAAATCGAATTCGTTGCTGGAGGCATAAACGATGGACTGCTGGGTGCCGTCCTGCGCGGTGTCACCGGGCGCGGCGTCGGTGTCTTCTTCGTACACGCCGTTGAGGTACAGCTCGCGAATCTCCTCGCTGGGCAGTTGCAACGCATTGATCAACTCGCCCAACGCCGAACCCCGGCGCTTGAGCTGGCCCAGAATCATCTGCGCCTGCGCACGTTTGATCGCCACCATGTCGGCGCCATCTGCCACGTACAGGCTGCTCAAGGTGTTTTTGGCTTTGCCGTTCAAGACTTTATCGAGCTGTTCGCGGATGCGCTTGAGCTTGAAGTCCACGCTGGCCAGCGCCGTGAAGCTCTCGCTGAAACGGGTGATACCGCCATCGTCCAGAGTGAGCATGGCATCCCATGCCTGCTGCGCATCCTTGATGTGTTTCTTGACCGTGGGCCGCTCGACAAAGGTGCTGGCCATCATCTCCAGCGTGTCGTGGCTGTCGTCGGTGAAGTGAGTTTCGCTGCCCTCGGTGCGCCCGATAAAGGCCGTCTGATGACGCGGCTTGCGCACCAGATACGTGTTGTTGAACGGCTGCGAAGCTTGCCAGTTCGACATCCACGGGTAGTCCTTGAAGCGCTCCAGCATGGTGCGCGTCATCATGCCGTCCCACTCTTCCTCCAGCGCCAGTCGGGACTGCTTGTTCAGCGACTGGGAGATGCACAGGTCGAACATGGTCAGGGTCCAGATCAGGCCCGTGGCACGGCCACCGCGCTCTTGCGGAGTGTCGCCCTGCGTGGCGTTGATCCAGCGCGTCAGCACCGGGCCGACATCGTTGACGTCGCTCTGCTTGGTGCTGTTGGTGCAGATCACCAACGCGTTCATTTCCTGATCTTCGACATAACGCTCGAACAGGTACGCCACCTTGCCGCGACGGATCAACTGGGAGATGGAGTTGGTCTGACCGCTTTCTTTGGCGATGGACGTCACGTTCAACCGCCCGCGATAACCGGGGAAGTCCAGCAGGTCCATTTGTTCAACGATCTGGGCAGCGGGCACTTCGATCAGGCGGAAGGTCATTTCGGCCGTCAGCGCCGCCAATTGCACCAGTGAAATGCTGCTGGCGTTGTGCAATTTGCCGTCGATCCACGGGCGCACCGACACGGGCACGTCAATGGCCGAGCCATAACGCTCCAGAATGTCGACGTTCATGATGCTGTTGCGGCGGTCGTATTCGGTGCCGACCCGCTCGGCCAGCACCGACAGCGGCGCAAACACGGTGTCGGGCATGCCCAAGCGATTGAGCGAGGCACCCAGCTGTTGGTAAACCTGGGTCAGGCCGTCTTGCTTGCCCCACAGGATCGAGAACACTTCGCCGCGCTCTTGTGCCGTCAGGCGCGGCGCCAGTTCGATCACTTTGGGCCAATAGTGGTGAGTCAGAATCTTCAGTGATTTTTCAAAACTCTGGTTCAGGTAATCCATCAGCGAGACGACGTCTTCGGCGCTGAAACCCGACTGAACCGGGCCTGACTCACGGCCTTCAAAAGGCTGCAACACCTGGCGCACCATCGCCTCGTCGATCTCGAAGGCGATTTTTTCCTGATCGAAGTCCTTGAACCAGGTATTGCCAAAGATCTTGGCCAGCTCGACCTCACGGAACAACTTGAGCTCAACCGGGTAAGCGGAGTCTTCACTGGGCTTGGCTAAACGGCTGAAACGCGTCACCAGACCCGTGGCTTCGGTACCGCCGCCACTGGGGTTGATGTCTTGAATGAAGTCCAGGCGCTCTTCACCGAACTTAGTTTCGAGTGCGCCATTGGCACCGGCTGCCAGCGCCGAAATCAGGTACGACTTGCCCGCTTGCGACAGGCCGAAGAAACCGGTGGTCATCGGTGTGCCTGCCACGCGCCCCAGGTTGCGGGCCAGGTTGCGCGCCTGATACAAACCCAGCTTCAAGTCGTAGGCATCGCGCTCCAGCTTGGGCGCGGTGACGCGGGTTTTGTCGACCCACTCAAGGGCCTGACCGGCACCGTCGTAGACAGCGTTCCAGCCGTGGGTGAGGGCGATTTGTTCTGGGGTCTGGTTGCTCATTTGCGTTTTACGCTCCCGCTGTCCAGCCAATATTTGTTGCCGCTCAAGCCCTCGACCAAGGTGGTGTTGAGTTGCAGCGAGAGGTCTTTTTTGATGAAGGTTTTGTCCGTGTTGGACTCCACCTGATCGATCACCAGCAGGTCGCTCAGTTGCCCTTGGCGCTTCATCTTCTCGGTGGCTTCGAGGACCTTGAAGTACACGTTGACCACGGGCATTTCGTTGTTCTCAGACTTGGCTTCGGTAAAGCGCTGACGCCCCTGCGGGGTGAAGTTCAAGGTGTACAACGGTGTGGCAGACCAACGCTCGGCGGCCAACTGGCGAAAGCCCAGGCGCATGTCACCGCGCATTTGCAGCGCCGGTGGGCGGGCGTCCAGCCCTTCGCCGATTTCAGGCAGCACGATGCGGCCGTTGTCCGAGGTCAGGTCGCGGTACAGCACGTCCGAGTCGATGATGATGTTGGCCTGGTCGATCTTGCCGATGTGCTTGATGGTCGAGTACGGCTTGAGCGCCGAGGTGCGGAAATAGAAGTTCGGCACGCTGTGGTTGGCGCACAGCAGGCACAGCATGGCGCCCACCGAAGCGGTGCTTTTCGGGTCGTCGATCAAGCCGTTTTTATGGAACGGGTACCAGTTGCCGGTGCGGTAGTTTTGCAACGCCAGAATGCGCCCTGGCGGCAGCGGCAGCATTTTGCGGATAAACGCCTGAATACCCGGCAAACGCGAAGGGCGCCCGGTCAGCAGCAGCATGTCGCACGGGTAATGGGCGATGACTTCGCACAGCCCGGACAAGATTTTGGTGATGTTGATGCGCCCACTGGTGAACGCCACATGCAGGGCTTGCAGGTCGAATGTGATGGCGGTTTTGAGCAGGTCGAAATCGGTCTGCATCCCCAGCTCACGGCGCACGGCGCTGTTCACATAGTCCAGCACGTTGCTGCTCACGGTCTCGTTGCCCAACAACTCCAGGTACGTGTGGTCGGTGGCGGCCCCGGCGAACTCGGGGTTGAACAGCTCGTAGCGGCGTAACAGCTCCAGCGCCAGCGGGGTGAACACTTGCAGGTTCAGTTGCTGGCGCAGCACCTGGTCTTGCGCGCTGCCCGACTCGGCGCCGCACAAACGCGACATCAATGAGGCAGGCACGTTAACCCCGGCGTGCAGCAAGGCACTGTCGAAGCTGGGCAGGATGAAGTCTTGAATCACATCCAGCAGGATGTCATCGCCCGCCACCTTGAAGCCGTCACGGAAGCGCTGCTCCGGCACGATGTGCACGTTGCTGCCGCTGGTGGCATTGCCAGCACGGTCGAGTCGGTAGTCGGTGATCACCAGGTCTGTGGTGCCGCCACCAATGTCGATGGTGGCCAGCGTGATGCGTTCACGGTCGGTCTTGCCGGGGCGCGAAATGGCATCGAAGAACTCTTCCGGGTGACCGGCAAAGTTTTCGTTCACTTCGGTGTAGAGGTACACCAACTGCCCGCACGATGCCTCGTCCCACTCCACGCGCACGTTGGGCAGCGGGGTGGTGGCCGGGGCCGAGTCCTGATCGAACGGGTCTTTTTTGTCGACCTGCCAGCCCAGCGCTTTCCACACCAGGCCAATGGCGTGGCGCATGCGTTTTTCGAGGATGCTGCGTTCGGCTTGCGGCATGCCTGGCGGCACGGTCAGGGTGATGCTGTTCAGGCGGCGCGGCACACGGGTATGGCCTTGGCGCGAACGCTGCGCGGGGCTGTTGATTTGCATCAGCGCATGCGTCAGCACTTCGGCGAGCATGAAGGTCATCAGTGAGCTGCGCGAATAGCGCGGGACGAATACCGGCAGCTCCATCCACTCAAAACTGTGCAGCGCATCGCCGGTTTCGTTGATTAACAGCGAAAAGGGCGGGGCGGTGGCAAACGGCTCTTTATCGGTTTTGACGTAGGCGTGACTGAAACGCCAGCCGTGGTCGTAGGGGTTTTCGTCCCACAGATAGCGCTTGGGGCTGGACAGCCCGGTGGAGCCTTCGGTCCCGCGACGGCGGCTGGCCAGACGGCCTGCTTCGCGACCCACGCGCGCCATCGTCGGCCATTGGAAGGCATCGGCGCGACCACTTTTGGTCGAGCTTTCGTCCTTGCCGAAGGCGGCCTGGGCGAACTCGACGCGGCTTTCGAAAGCATCGTTGTACACGTGCTCGGGGGTCATCAAGTCCCGCAGCTCAAGCACGTAATTGTCTTTAAGCCCGGAGCCGGACTGGCCGTGGTTCTCGATCAAGATCCCGCAGGTGCGCGAGTTGCCCACATCGAGCACCAAATCGACCGGAATCGGCGGCGTGACGCCACTGCCGTGGCTGGCCACGATTTTCATTTCCGGCAGTTTGACTTGCGGCGCCGGGGTGGTGCTGTCCCGCGTGGTGCACGGCTCCATAAACAGGCTGAGCAGGTTCAAGTAGTGGGCTTCGGGGTGGCCCTCCTTGATGTCCTTGTCCAGCTCCTCGCGCGGGGTTTTGGGATGGCCCTCCTTGAAGACCTCCAGCAGCCACTCCTTGACCCAGATCTGGTCCAGAAACCAGCGCGCCTGTTGCGGTTTGCAGGCCAGTTTGAATGACACGCCGGAGCTGGCATCGGAGTCCATCGGCCCCAGGTAGAGGCAGCCCTTGTTCTCTTTTTCCGTGCGCGTGCGGGTGTCGAACGCAACGGTCAGGCGATGGGTGTTGCCATCGATGTCCGGCTCGGCCAGCCGTACCAGGCGCATCCGCGACCAGTTGATCGGACCTTGGTCAAAGCTGAACGGGGGACGATGACGGAACACCGGCAGTGGCAGCCAAAGCCCGTCAAACAGCTTGAGGCTGGCCTCCATGCCGATGTTGAGCGTGCTGCGTGCTTCAACGGTTTTGCCTGGCTCACTTTCGTAAAAGTAGCTAGTCATGCCATTGCGCTCGCCTTCTTCAAGGCGGCACAGCAAGCCGTTGGTCAGCGGCGCAAAGTCGCCCGCAGGCAACTTGCGCGGGTCCAGACGCAGGGCGAAATCCATGAACTGGATGCCGGTGTCACCCACAAGGATGACGGTGTCTTCAAATTGGGTAACTTGAGGCAGCATGTCAGAGTCTTCCAGTCATTATTCGCCCGTCTGGCGCATGGAGATGGGGAATTTTTTGTCTTCATAAACGCCGGTGCAGTCAGCAATGCTCTGCGCACCCTGACGGCAATCGACTTGTGGCATGTCGTAACTGCTGCCATCGCTGCACGCCGCCTGGCCCTGGCTGGTGATCGCCAGGCTGCCACTCTGCATGGCGGCGGACACCGGGCCGGTGCAGTTGATGCCATTGGCCTTGCGCACAATCACCTCGCCTTTGCCATCCTTGAATTGATACTCAAGGCGCAGTGACTTGCCGGTGTTTTTGTCTTGAATACCCGCACCCGCGCGGTAGTGCCCGTTCAGGAAGTCCGCCTGGCCGTCGGGGCTGTCCGCCGGAATGGTCAGAGGCTCGCCCGGTACCTGCGGCGTTGGCCCTGGCGCGGGCTGCGGCTCTTGCGGGATCTGTGGCGGTTCAGGCGGGGTTGGGGCGGGTTGTTCGCCCGCGTCCGGCGCAGGTGACTCATCGGGCACCGGTGGCTGCGCGCTATCAGGCTCGGGTTGTGGCTCAGTCGCAGGCGTCTGATCCGGCTGTGCGTCAGGTGGCAGGGGTGCGCCTGTGCCGGTAGTCGGCACTTGCGTGGTCGACGTGCCTTGGCCATTGCCGGGCACCGTCGTCGAGCCGTCGGTGTTGGGCAATTGCCAATCGGCATCGGGGTAAGGCTCGGTCACATCCGGCTTGGGGTCAACGTTGGGCCAGGTCGGCAGCGTCAAGCCCAACTGTGGCCCACAACCGCGCAAGCCGAACAACAGCAACAGCAGCAGTAAAAGCAGCAGCAACAGCCACCACCAACGGCGCCACCAAGGGCGCGCAACCACCGGCAACGGTGCAGGCACAGGCGCAGGCGGCACCGGCTCGGCAATTGGCGCGATGACTGGCGCGGGGGTCACGGGCGCGGGTTGTGGGCGCAGGCAATGCAGCGGATCTGCGTTGTGATCGGCGCCCGGGCGGCGAAAGCCCCAGAACGTCAGGACCGGTTTGCCGTTGACCAGGTAAACGTAGTTTTCATCCGGAAAGGGCAGCACGTGTGCCAGCAATTTGCCGAAGACGGTGCGGTCGACCGACGGCTTACCGTTAGGGTTGGGGGCCAGGTAAGTGGCGCTCAACTGGTTGAGATAGGTCTGGAGTTTTTCCAGCTCAGCGAGCGCGTTGGCCCGCTCTTGCGGGGTGGCACTGCACCAGGGGATCACATCGCCTGGCAGCTCGCTGTACCAGTCAATGTTATTGCCCTGCTCATCACTTTGCGCAATGGCCAGATGCTGGGCCATCTCAGGATTATTGCGCGCAATGGCTTCACGCAATTGCAGTGCGGCCCGGTAAACCGGTTGTCCGGTTTCGCCAAGGGCTGTGAAATCACCGCTTTTGCCACTGCGTAGAAGTGCGCCGCGCATCCGTGCTCCGTTTTTTAAGTTCGCGCGGTTAAACCCGGACTTATGCCCGAACCGCTTCCCTGATGAGCGTGCGACAGTAATGGCTAATAGACATCGGCGTCAATTAGCCATTGGCTGATGGGTGTCATTTTTGTGGCGCGACAGGTACGTGCTGCGTGGCAGGACAGTGCCGAATGAACCTGAAGAATTCAGAAACCCCTACAAACTGCCGCGATACGTGCTCATAGACTGCGATCTCCATTCAAGAGCGAGGAGAAGGTGACTTTTTACGCAGCGAATGGGGTAACGGTGGTGGGTGGGGTTCGTAGGGTGTCGCCACCCCCCTCGCCGGACTGTTTATCAGCCATGGTTTAAACAATGTCTTTGAGGGCGGATCAAATATGTAAAACGGCCCTGTGGCACCGATGACTAAGGGCCTATACGCGACATATACGCGTCTATTTTTAGGGACCCTGCAAAAGGCGACCTCCTGTATGCCGCTACGGACAAGGGTTTATCTGCCTATGGCCTGCTCAGGCTTGTTCGCAAACCGGACACCGTGGCGTTATTCAGGCGTGACCCGCGCAACCGGGGCATCTATAGCCACCCACCGCTCAGACACACCCCGAGCACGACAACATAGATCGCTTTCAACATAAGGACTTCAATGATTAAAACTCAGGGATACACCCCCACAACCATCCCGGAATAGAACAGTGAACAGCTGCCGCCCGCCACTGTGTCTACTGCGCTAACGCCTTCCTACACCCCATCCGATAAAGCTGATCTGTTACGACGCGCACCCTTTGTCGCGCCGTATAAATCCGCTACTTACCAGCACATACCCAACGCACGTCACCGCAGACCAGTCCTTCAGCCACTCGATGGCCGATACTGCAATGCCTCCGCCAAGTGCTGCCGTGCGATGTCTCCATCACCTTCCAGGTCCGCCAGGGTGCGCGCCACTTTCAGTAAGCGGTGTGCCGCACGTAACGACAACGTCATCCGTTCACAGGCGTTTTCCAGCCAGGTGTTGTCGACCGCGCTCAATTGGCAATGGCTGCGTACACCGGGCAAATCGAGAAAGGCATTGGCGCAGCCCTGACGCTGCAATTGACGCTCACGCGCCAAGGCGACCCGTACCGCCGCCGTGGCGGTGTTGTCACCGGTTTGCGCCAGAGGGTTGAGCAAGGTGGTTTCTCGTGCCACGGTCAGGTGCAGGTCAATGCGATCGAGCAAGGGGCCGGAGAGTTTGTTGCGATAGCGCTGGATTTGCTCCGGCGTGCAACGGCAGCGACCGCTAGGTTCGCCCAGGTAGCCACAGGGACACGGGTTCATGGCCGCCACCAGTTGAAAACGGGCCGGGAAGCGCATGCGATCCCGCGCGCGGGCTATCACGATAAAACCCGACTCCATCGGCTCTCTTAACACTTCGAGTACTTTGCGATCGAATTCGGGCAGTTCATCAAGGAACAGCACCCCGTGGTGAGCCAGCGTGATCTCTCCGGGCTGCGGTTTGGACCCGCCCCCCACCAGCGCAGGCCCGGAAGCGGAATGGTGGGGTTGGCGAAACGGGCGCTGCGGCCAACGCCTCAAAGGCATATGGCTGGCCACCGACTGTATGGCCGCCACCTCCAGTGCTTCGTGTTCAACCAGCGGCGGGAGTAAGCCAGGCAGGCGACTGGCCAATAACGTTTTGCCGGTGCCAGGCGGGCCTGTGAACAGGATTTCAGCTAGCATTGGACCTACTCAAATTTGCAGGTTCAAGACCTATGACGAAGATTTGGCCCTACATCAGATTCAGCAGTGATGAGCAAAAGCACGGTGATAGCCGCCGGAGGCAGCGTGAGCTTGTGGAGAGCTTTGCTCGTCGTCCTGAGATCGTTGCCGAAGGCTCTGTCATTGACGACAGCCTTGACCTGAATGACTTAGGAGTCTCGGGGTATCGGGGTAAGAATTTGCTCACAGGACGCTTCAAGGCCTTTTTGGACGCGGTGGAAGCGGGGGTTGTGAAGCCCGGTGATTATCTCGCTGTGGAGGCCCTGAATCGGATTACGCGATTAGATCCAATGGAAAGTCTTCCTATCATCCTTAGCTTGATACAGGAGAAAGGCATAAGAATTGCCATAACTTCTGGAAGTCAGATTTATAAGAAAGGCGACGATATAAGTTCTCTTTATATAGCGGTTGGAGAATTGCAACGTGGATTTAAGGAGTCACAGGAAAAAGGGGTAAGGGTCAAGGAAGCTTGGAATAGCAAAAAGAAGAGAGCAGCAGATCATGGGGAAATAGCTACATCGAGAGTGCCTCTATGGTTAGCAGTAGATGTGACTAAGTTGGAGAGCGGTACAACCAAGAGGACCATTCGGGAAATAGACGAACGAGTTGCCGTGGTTAGGGAGATATTCCGCCTTTCAGATATCAATATTGGAGCTGTCGCCACAGCCCGAATTTTAACAGATAGAGGCGTTCCTACGTTCACGCGGGAAAATGCGAGAAAAAACAGCAATTACGGTGACTTTTGGCAAGTGACGTATATTAGGAAGATTCTTGCAAATAGAGCTGTCTTAGGACATTACCAGCCTATGCAGTGGTTGGAGGTAGATGGTAAAAGATCAAGAGTGAATCATGGCGCTGAAATAAAATATTATTTCCCTCAGATAATCAGCTCAGAACTTTTTGATCGAGTTCAACTTAAGAAAGACTCGCGAAAAAATGAAGGTCAGGGAAATAAGGGGCTAAAATTTAGTAATCTTTTTACCAAAATGGCATTTTGCTCTGAGTGCGGAGCTGTTGCACACCATGTGAACAAAGGCAAAGATCCTAAAAAAGGCGGGCGATATCTAGTATGCTACAGGGCTAAATATGGCTCTTGTGCATATAAGTCGTGGCGATATGAAAAAGTCGAATCGATGATTCTAAGCTATCTTGCAGAGGCAGATATTAAAAGCATAATGCGCGACGATAATAAGGTAGATGTGCTGATTAACGAAAGATATAAGATCGAGAGCGAGCTTGTAGCAGTACGCGAGATGCTTGAAAATTTCAGAAAAGACTTCAAAGCTCTAAACGGACGGATATCTAATATAGAAAGAGAGCTGGCAATAGAAAACGAAGCCAGACTTATTGAGTTCAAGTCCAAACTACAAAGTTTGGATGCGGAGATTCTAGACGCAATCGAACAACAAAAAGCGGACATAAAACAAGAAGTGAAATCGCTTCAAGAAATGGAAAGTGTCGCCGACGAGAATACAGTTTTTGAAATTCGCTCGAAAATTAATGCACGTCTAAAGTTAGTGGTTGATAGGATAGTGCTAAATTTTGCATTGCAGGTTGCGGAGGTTAGGTTTAAAAATGGTGTAGTACGCTATATCCACGAGGGCGGCGTCTTTGGAAATATAATGCCCCCGCCGACTCCTGAGCAGAGTCTGGAAGATCTCAGGCAAATTGAAGAATGGTCTAAGTTGAGTCACGATGAAAAGAAATCAACATGGGCAGATTCCGCATTTCCTATTGTGCCTCTCAAGATATAATTTAGGTGTCGTTACCAATTTAGGCTATCCATCACTCTTGATGACTTTAAAAGCTATGGTAAAGTTATATAGTGAGCATCAAAGGCAGGCGAGCAATGGTAATGGGTAGCCAAATTCTTCGAATTTCTCTACGCGAAAAAGTCCTTCGGACATTTTTCTCCATTACCCACTCGGTTTGTTGCACAAACAAAAACAAAAACAACCAGAAGAGGGCTTATGAATGACAGAGCAAGAAGCAAGCAGATTAGTATAAGAGTTAATGAGGTAGAACATGCTTTAATAAAAAACACAGCAGCAATTAGCGGTTTGGATTTGAATTGCTTCATCTTGCATCTTATCACCTCTAAAGTAACTAAGGTTATAGAAGTGAGAAATGAAAGATTTGTAGATGTGTGCGAAAGACACTACGAGGCTCTAAAGAAGCAAGCTAATAACCTCAACCAAATAGCAAAAGTCGTTAACTCGACAAAGATGTTAACAGATGAGCAGTTTTCAACTCTTGCCTCCATTGGGCGAAACATTGAAAAGCTCATACACATTCTTGAAGCGCACACTCAAAAATCTGAGCTAGTAGATAATCAACATCCAATTAAAAAATCATGATCATCAAGAAGTTGTCAGTCGCCAAAACTGGCCCGGAGGTTAAGCGAACTTTATTATATATTTTAAAAAAAAGCGCGCTTTCAGATACCTCTAAAAAAATCACTCAAGGAAGTGAGCCGTTTGCTGCATTCTTAGCCGATAAAATCGAAGCTCGGCGCGTTTCTCGCCAAAAAAATTTGGCTGCTCACTTCACGGTATCTTTCCACCCCAGCGATAAGGTGGACGAACTTAAGGCATTAGAGATCGCTAAGTCATTATTCGAAAGTCAGATGGGCTTAAACAGGAACTATACATTTGCTGTTCATACCGACACGTCAAATATTCATGTCCATGCTGTATTGGAACTAAGAGATAATACCAAAAAGGTTTATAGCAAGCTCAACGATTTTAGAGAGCTGGAGGCTTTAGCTGCCAAGGCGGAGATTAAGCATAATCTTTATCGTGTCGAGCGGAAGGTATGCTCTAGCCATGAAGTTGAAAAGCCAAACCCGAACCCGCTCAATAGTGTTAGAAGGCTGGAGCAGCGGACAGGAAAAGATTCGAATAAGCGTAAGTTAATGTTACAGCTTAAACCTGAAAACTTTAATAGCTCAGATGATTTTTTAGCTGCACTAATACTAAACGACTTCAAAATTAGAGTTAAATCGCATAATGAAAAGTACATTGGATATACGTTAGAAAAGGAAAGTCAGGTATTCAAGGCTTCAGAGCTGGGTGTCTCATCCGCGCAGCTATCAAGAAGATACGGAGAAGATATTAAAAGCGTTATGGCTAAAGTTGTCGCCTACTCACAAGTGGTGATTTCAGCAGTCGAGAAAATAGTGCAGTCATATTCCAAACCAAGAAAGGATAATTTTGTCGATTCGTATGGGGTTGAGTATGAGCCCTCTAATAGCATAGAACTTCACAGAGGTAATGACCAGAAAGAAGAGAAGATAGATAGTGTTGGTAAAACAAAAGCAAGGCGGGTGAAAAAGTATTCGCACTATCACTAGGCAATTATAGATTGTGATGGGATGCTGTTTGACTTATTTTAACTGCATGGTACAAATAATAAGAGCCGAAATAATCGGCTCTTAAAAATAAACAAAGCACTCTCCCCAGACTGCTCTATTCATATGTTATCGCAACTTGGTTATATGTCAATAGTCTTCATGAGTTATTTGTTTATAAGCAAATGAACTTATGAGGATTTTATGTTATGTATAGACAAAGCGTTTGAAAAATATATTGATCGCCTTCCGCCCAAACCCTACCATGTTAAT
This sequence comes from Pseudomonas sp. TAA207, assembly GCF_001529285.1. Lineage (NCBI taxonomy): Bacteria > Pseudomonadati > Pseudomonadota > Gammaproteobacteria > Pseudomonadales > Pseudomonadaceae > Pseudomonas > Pseudomonas sp. TAA207. Next base: position 268,703 of record NZ_LLWJ01000072.1, read on the forward strand.
GATTTTCATTGCCCGAAAATGATTTCGAAGAAGGCATCAGCATTACGATCTGTTTACCTTCAGCCAAACTCCCTAACGCACCAGTATTTTATGCTATTCGACGTGGATAGACCAACTGCTGTGTTTGATTGGTCCGACAGAGGCCTACCCTCACCACACCTAGTTGTAAAGAATCCCAATAATGGACATGTACATCTGACCTATATTTTGACCAAAAGTATAAAGTCTGACTTTTCTGGTAGCTACAAGGCTCAAAAATATTGCTCTGACATCGAACTTGGACTATCGCTCAAGTTGGGTGCTGATGCTGCATACAATCGAGTGCTGACTAAGACCCCAGCTCATGCTAAATGGCAGACATACAGCTTTGAGTCAGAGACCTATGATCTAGACTATCTATGTGAGTTCATATGTAAGGAAAAAATTGCTGCTCTTAAGGCTGAGTTAAAGGCCACGAAGAGTTCGCATGGTGTTCGTAGAAACTGTGATTTATTCGAAGAATTAAGACAGTTCGCGTACTCCGAACGATGCAAGCACGTATGTTATGAGGCTTTTTACAGCAGGCTTGAAAGCTATGCAGGAGCTTTCAATGGTTCGATGTATCCACACAAACCGATTAGCTTTTTAGAACTTCGTGGAATCGTAAAGAGTGTTGCTCGCTGGACGTGGAAAAGGTTTAGTTTAGAAGTGCTTAATGAGTTGAAAACTAAAAGGGCCCGAGAATCTGGCCTTAAAGGAGGACGACCGAAAACAACCACATCAGAAGGCAAGCCTTGGGAGATGGAAGGGGTAAGTAGGGCGACTTGGTATCGTAAAAAAGACCTTTCAAATATTATAGTGGCGTGAGACAAAAGCTATATCAGGATAATAGCCAATAAGAAAAAATCATTAGAGTTAAGTTAAACCTACAATTTTGTTTTTCTTGTTGGTCCTTTTACATGCAGAGGTAAAAAACCACCTCCACATGTAAAACGACCTCGACTCATCATGTGTTAGCTGCCATAATCTCTTCAATAGCGCTTCTCATTGTTTCATATTGCATTTTGATCGTGCTTAGAGGCTTGATAAAATCGAATAATATTCTATCTGCTAGACCTTTGCCGATAAACCCTTTGGCTTCACCGAGTTTATAACCTAGAGCTAATCCATTCAGAGACAAGAATTGATAATATCCCTCCAGTGCTCGTTTGCTCTCCTCTTTGGTTTCCAAGTATAGGAAATCAGGATACAGCTCGTTACTTTTTTCTATTAGTTTTTGAATATTAAGACACATTACAACTATCGTTTTGTCTGAAGCTATCTCGTTTAGGAACTTGGTTGATAAGTCCAGTATAGGCAATGGCCTACAGTGTGGGTTTTTTATAAAGTCTAGTATGTTGTAGATCTTGCTGGTGCAATTGTTGGCCCTCATCCAACTGTTGAAGTGAGTTATTGCCAACTTTCGATCTGTGTATATCCCTACATGCAAGCATTCGTCTATAGTACCTATCACGCCTTTGCGGTTATCGTTCAGCTTTTTGTATAGTTCCGACATTGTTTTCGCATAACTCTCTGGCGCCGACTCTATCTCTGAGATAGTGACTGTGGCACCAGTATTATGATCTTTGCCCTTGCCGGTGTTTATAACGCCTATTATTGTATCCGCTCGGTCTAGCTGCCGTTTTGAGCGTTCAAAATGCTTTTTATCTTTGTCTGATAGGTCGCTAGTGTACAGCTCTGAAAATTTTTCGCACTTGGACTTTACTGCAAATTGAGCTGCCTTACTCATCTCAAAGTTTTTGTCACCACTTTTTAGCTCGATAAATTGGGTGCCCTTTATAGGGTTGACTGTGATTATGTCGCAAGTGTGGATAAATGTTGTGGCATCAGTTACAAGGGCCATCGTCAGGGGATCTTCATTCACTGAGTCTGCGTATTCTAATCCCTCTTTTAAAGTCGCAATTGACATGTTGTCAGTTGCCCCTTTGTTCGAAAGTCGTCGAATAGTTGAGTGTTCACAGTTAAGCATTGACCAAGCAATTGCATCGATGAATCTACGTAACAAAAAATTTTGTAGCCCTATTGACTCTATATGGTCAATAATCTCATCTTTTAAAGCTTTATTCTTGGACTGGTGTGCGCTCTTCTTTTCAATTTCCAAGCGTTTTATTTCTTCAATGCCTTCTATAAGCTTTTCTATTATGAGCCGTTGCGCACTCTTCCAACCCTCGTGGACGAAGCCAACAAATTTTAGGTATTCATCCGGCCCTTTTGTGAGATCGGGATTTAGCTTATTAATTCCATGCTCACGAATGAGGGAAATCAAATCACTGACAAGCAATTTAAATTGCTCATCAAAATTTATGCTCAGGGATCCAAATGGTTTCAACCATTGCTTGGCCTCTGCCTGTGACAGGGGGTTCTCGTCCATTGACATGTACAGCCCCTCGGGGATCAAAACCTTAATGTGAATTCACAAATCTCACCGCGCAAGCTCTTTTTTTGGCGAGAGATCCAAGGCTTCCGTAATTGAAGCAAATTAAACCAGCCCGTCACTAAAAAAATGACAGGCTGATCTCGTCAAACCGCAACAGGTTTAGGTGGGGCGACAACCTCCACCATTTCGTTGTAGTGAACTAAATCAATTTCTTCAATCCATTTAAATATGTCTTCAATTACGCTATGGCTTTCCCCCGCCAAGTTTTCAGCCGACTCCTCGTTGATTTCTATTACATCGCTGTGAGAGTACTTATTAATAAAGCGATAGATTTTTTCTTTTGTTTCAGCCGTGGTTACTGTGCAGTTCTTTAACCCGCTTTCCAATAGGGCGTTGACGTCTGAACGCCCTTTAGGGAATTTGAAAGTGAAAAACGACTCTACTAATTTTCTGGATAGGTTCGCTGTTAAAAAAGCTTCGTCTCTATCAAGAGTCTTGCGCTCTTTATACAAATATAATTTCGAAAAAATGTAATGGTACTCTGAGTTGTAGTCTGTCAAAGAAGAGTCAGCATTCATTAGTAGGGACTCTCTTGGCAGCGCTGCTGTAGTGTCGATTCTGAAAAAGAATGCTACTGGCGGCTTGGGCGGTGTTTTTTTATTTCTATTTTTATTAGTCCCGTTGAACCAGTCTCGAACCAGTTTGTAGTAGGTGAAGTTGTGAGTGAGCACAAAAAGCTGCTTAGCATCGATACATCTGGTTTTTAGAAATGAGTATGCGTGGAATAAATGATTTGAGTCAAAGCTTGATACCGGATCATCCACTACGATAATCGTATCTTGTATTCGATTGTTGTTTTCTTCCAGCTTAGTTATGAAGTATATAAATGCGATCGCAGTTTTTTCACCCTCGCTGAGATTGCCGTCATGTGTGCCCACATTGTTTCTTATTATCTCGTAACCTTTTCGAGCACTGTTGAACTTTAAGCACAGTTCGCTACGGCCTATGAATTTATGCAGAGAGTCATTGAATTTGTCCGCACCTATTGTTTCGTTTGATAGAGATGCCTCGATAGTCTTTATTTCTTGTTTGGCTTTTTTTATTGTCTCATCTAAAGCGTTAAGTCCCGCTGTCTTGGTTTCAATAGTTTTTGCTTTACTTCCGAAACCGAATGCTTTGATTTCACTTGCTGCGTAGTGAAGCTCTAACGCTTCCTTGCTTTTTTTTGTTTCTTTTTCAAAGTTGTCGGTTTTATTGTCATGTTGTTCGGTGATGTTTTGGACTTCAGCTAGAGTGCTGTTGAATGCATCAATTGAAGTCGCATCTATCTCTTCAATTTTGATTTCGACGTCAAAAGGATTCTCTATTTTTTTATCTAAAGCGATTTGCCACTTTTTGATTTGCTCATTGATTTCGTTCACCGCCGCTGAATTGCGTTGAGTCGCCGCATTTAGAGCTTTGGAAAACTCTTTATATAGTGTCGCTGGGGATGGCAGCATAGGTTGAGTGATACTTTGGTTAATAAGCCACTCGTGAGCGTTGGCTAACCTAGATTGGAAGTTTTTAAATTCTTCACTGAAGTGGCTTTCTATTTCCTTAGCTCTTTGTTCCGATACTTGGTTTCCACAAAACTCACAGCAGCTTGAATTGTGCCGGTGATGTATCTCTATACCATCCTGCACCCATTTCTGAATATCGCTGTTCTGACTTAACCTTTCCAAGGTTTTGCTAACAGCTGTAGTTTTTAGCAAGTCTCTGAGCCTAGTGGAAGCTTGTTTGTAATACTCGTTGTCAAGAGCGGTTTTGACGAATCGTATAGCCGGAAGCTGTGCCGATTTAGCTGAGTTGGTAAGCTCAACTATCTTGTCTTTTTGTAATATAGAAGTCGGGTCGTCAATTTTTTCTTTATTTCGACCTAAGAAACCCTCTAGTTTTCGTTTGTCATAATTTAAGTAGTAGCTATCACTTGTATCAATTGACTGCAATCCAGTCTTAACATGCCTTGCACTATCCGTCATGAATTTGGCTTGGTCAGTGACAAGTCGGCCGAGCGACGTATTTTCAATAGTGTATTTTGCGTCTTCTTCTTTTACTTTCTTCTTAAGCTCTTCAAGTTTTTTAATGTCGTCTATCTTTTCTTTAGCCACTAGCAGTATGCTTTTAACAGAGCTGTTCCAATCTATGTTGTCTTGCACAAATTTCTGATTGAAAACTTGAATGTTAAGGTTGCTGGCAGCTAGATTTTTTTCTGTTACTGTCGACCCAGCATCTGTCGTAATAGTGAACTCTGAGCCTGTGAAGCTCGGATTAGTAGTCCGCTTTTCAAGGGAGGAGAAAAGACCTGAAAGTGTTGATTTTCCTGTGCCATTCCAACCATATACAAGATTGTATCGCCCAAAGTTCTGGGTCGCCTTGTTATTATAGTTTTTGAATATTCCGAAGTTCTTGAGTTTTTGAATGTTACTTATCATTGCTGCGCTCCGTGCTGACAATTGCATTTTTTATATGTCGGTTGATACCCAGACTGCATTATTTGTAGTAGTGGCAGGGTGATGGTAGACCAGAACCGAGGATTGCGTATTCACACGTGGCTTGAGCCCCACGATTAGTACCCGCCTTTACGAATGAATGAGGTCCAATGCTTCCGTAATTGAAGCAGGTTATGACTGCCCGCCGCCGCCACCAACAACGCGCGTTTGGCTGACAGTTGGCCTTGCACGTCGCTCAAGTCCGGGTAGGGTTGGCTCTCGTGCAACAGACCGCTGGCCGCGTAAGGCGCCATCACTGCACGACCCGCAAAATGCGCCACCACTTGCAACAAATGCTCCACCGCAATCACCGTCAACCCGCAGGCCATGCACGCTTCCTCGGCGTTGATGAGCGGCACCACCAAGGCGCGTCCAGCGGCCCGCGCCGCCAATGCCGCCGGTAATACGCCTTGCACCGGGCGAATCGCGCCGGATAACGCCAGCTCCCCCAACACTTCAACGTGCTCCAACGCACCCGCTGGCAACTGCCCGCTGGCGGCCAAAATGCCCAATGCGATGGCCAAATCAAAACGCCCGCCGTCCTTGGGCAGGTCGGCGGGCGCCAGATTTAAGGTGATACGACGGGCCGGGAATTCAAAGCCAGAATTGAGGATCGCGCTGCGCACTCGGTCTTTGCTTTCCTTGACGGCTGTTTCTGGCAGCCCGACCAAGGTCAGCGCCGGTAATCCATTGGCCAAATGCGCTTCAACTGTCACAACGGGTGCTTCGACGCCCACTTGGGCGCGGCTGTGAACAATTGCCAGAGACATGACTCATTCCTTGAGTGCGCAAAAAACACATCCTGCGCGCCTTGAAGCGCTGGGTGAGCATTTGAATGAATACCGAATGTGAACACCTCACCAGACTTCAACGGTGCCTAAACCGTTGTGGCCATGACCTGCGAATTGAGGGTGCTCGCGGGAGTGAAGGCGACCATGGAGCCTAGACCGTCGTCCATGAATTGTTGCAGCCCCCGTTGTCTTTGCGCATCAAGTGCATACACATTGGCTTTACCGGCCGTTGCAGGGAGGTTTTCGATACCACCCAGAAAGCGGTCCAACTGATGTGAATTGGAATGATACAAGTACGTCTGGTTGTCACTGGCTTTGTGAAGATAGGCCATGTGCGTGACCTTATCTTTGTTGTATCCATTTTTACTGACGAACGAGAGGAGGCCGGACTCATTGACATCGGTCAGGCGGAAAGTGTCCTTTAGGGTGTCGGTATTAATGTTCATCTTTCGATAAAAATCGGCAGACGCGCCATTCTTCGTTTGATTGATCAATGAATTAAACACTGTGTGTGTGATTTTTTTATCTGCTTGCGCAATGTGCAGTGCGGTCGCATAGCAAATATCCAACCGTGGTTCGCGCCCAAAGCTCTTATATAAAATATCGATGTTTTCTTTAAGGGCATCACGAGAGAGTGCCGCGGCTTTGAAGCTTCCAAGCGGGCGGCCATATGGTTTTTTTGTGTAGGGATCAAGGGCATACCAAAAGCCGCTTGTCTCATCCAGTTTGGCCAATAGCTTGATCTCATCACCCGCGCTGAACGCCTTGCAGACCCCCTGGGCAATGCCAGGTTTTCGTATAGATGAGGCGAGGTCGACCCCGCGCAGTTGATGCATGCCATGGCCCATCGCCCTGAACGCTTTACTGCCCCCTAATATCATCCCGCGCGCCAGATCATCGACCCCACTCAACGGGTTAAGCGTACCTGCGGCAGCGCGACCGAGGGTTCTGACACCGTGCGCCACCTTACTGGTAGTGGAGAGGCCCATATGAAACGCCTTCGTACCTTTAGCCGCCACGCCCAATCCAAAGGCAAAACAGAAGACGTCCAGCGTTAAATCAATGACACCCTCCCCAATATTGCCTTCACTAAAGTTAATGATGGCGGATCGCAGCGGGATCAGGCTCAGAAAGAACTCGTTCACTTTTTTGTAGAGCGGTACTTCGGATTCAAACGTGGTAAGTCCCCGGGCTTCGGCCGCCAGGCGCCTGATGCCTACATCGTCTACCATGGCAGCCGCGATGTACCGCGTGCGCTCACTGGCATAAGTATTGACGAGCGTTATGTCTTTCTTTTCATCGGTTATCTTCGCGGCCCATGTACCCGAAGGTACAACGGTGTTCAAGGTAGGCGATGTGCGCAACCGGCCACTGACACGGCCATGGCTAAGGCTGGAGAATTGCGCGCCTAACGGCACGGTATTTAACTCATTGCGTTTAACGACTGTGTTCTTCTGCACATTTATTTCATACGTATTGATAACACCATTGCGCTCTGTTTTAAGGAGCAATGTTTGCGGCACCGGGATGTCTTCAACCCCCCTCCCTCCTCGTGTGGTACTGACCGTGGATTCTTTAAGAACCGTTACTTTTCCAGCCTCAATATTTTTCCGATCCTCCAAAGGCAAGTTGCTTATCAAGTGTTTAACGTGCACAGCAATTGCTTTTTCCATCGCGGTGGAAAAAGTGGCCAAATGTGATGAGAAATATTTATTGAAATTAATCAGTTTGGAACTGTCGCGTTTGATCGTATTGAGGGGAACGTCTTGACTGGAGCTCGACCAATTCTTGGCATGGAAATTTTCTTGTAAATACAGATCTACGACCGAGTAAGGGCCCGGATAGTCACGATTCGGGGGGCAAACCGTAATGCATTTTTTTTTCAAACGGCACGCTGTCACCGAACGCTTGCTTCAACACTTTTAACGCCATTTCTTTACGGTCGGGCAGTGGCGTTGAATACGCCTTGGACGCAGTACTTAATTCTGCCATCTGATGGCTGAAGGCCTGAGAAACAGTACTCATCTGGGCGTCGGTATACCCATCATCAGCCCTTACGGGCATTAAACCGTTGACCACACCCCAGTCAACGAGTGCATCACGCTGCGCCGCGTAATCCATCCGTTGTTCTCGAACAGTGATCGGGCTCGTAGTGGCACGGGCTAACACTTGGGAAAATGTCATGAGGGCCGATGCGCCTGGCGCCTGGGCCTCGATACGTGCAACGGCAGTGGTCAAGTTCATCCAGGCATGAGACCCATAAGTTACCTGGGCAGGAATGTCCTTGACCAAAAACTCCGGCGCCCTGCGTGACAGCAACAAATGCGCGGCAGCGGGCGCCATGGCAGCGCTGATAGACCTGTTGGCAATCAGGTGGCTAATCAGACCTTTGACAACCGTTGCCGCCGGTTTGCCCCAATGCCCCTGACGCGCCAGATTAAAACCGGCCACGCGCGTTCGAACACGGTTCAACCTGCTTGTTGCGACCTTGGGCTGATCAAGGGAGGCGCCCAAGGCCGCCAGCGTCCAGTCTTTAATACTGTCCGGGTTACTGAAGCCTTTGAATTTTCTTTCAAGGGCCAACCCAAGCGCTTGAGCCTTGGGCGTGGCCAAAAGAGCCTGGAGGGCCGCGCGAGGATTTTGACGCTCCTCTTGCGTCAGTTTCAGGTTGTGCGCCAGATAGTTCAGCACACCTTTTTTATCGCTCGGCAGCCCCCCGATACCCAGACCGTTCTGGGTGATGGCGTCCAGAACGCTGCTTTGATCTGCGTCGTTCAACGGGATGGGCCAGGACAACGCGCCGCCAAGATTACCTTGTGGCGGTGTAGCGAGTGCGGGTTGGGTCACGGCTTGAACAAGGCTGGTCAGGGCATCATCACTGTTGGGCGCTAACCAACCATTTTCAGAAATAAATGTGCCCAGCTTCGTGGTTGAGTCTGGATACAACGCGCGCCAAGGGGATTGGGGGTGCAGGGTGAGGCTCGTGCTGCTGACGTCGCTGGTAATGGCTTGCGAAAGCTTATTTTCAAGCTGCGCCGGTTGTATGTGTTCACTGTCGCTAACCGGCAATTCCACGCGCCGTTTGAACACAATGGCACGCTCTTTACTTCGCTGGAGAATGTCCGTTAATTGAACGATGAGTTGGTGCGTGTCGTGGTTTTCTATCAGTTTGTTCCGTGTCTCTTGAAGCGCCTCTTCGGATCGCGCCGCACTAGAGCGCATGGGGTCCGTGGGCGGGAGGTTCACAAAAGCGTTGGCCTGTTCAAGACGTGTCGCGCGATACCCCATGTCCTCCCGGGATTGGGGGTCAATCCTTTCACCATAAAAATTAGCCACCACCTTGTAGGGCGCTGACGTACTGCGAGCGGGTGACTCAAACAGGTTCGTCGTACCCACCGTCGGACTGATAATCCTGGCGGCTTGCATGATGGGGTCGAGGGCCCATCGATTGTCCCGGTCCGAGGCTAAAAATAGCGTGCGCTTACCGCCAACCATGCCTGTTAAGTAATCCCGTTGAGGCGGTTCGGCGTTGGCACAAAATTGAACAGGTTTTGACAGATCCAGCTTCTTTGTGGCGGCCCAATGCAGAAAAAACGGTGACTGCATGCCCTCATGCAAATGTGCCCACCACTGACCAAATGTTGAAGTCGGTACAATATTTTCAATACGTTCTGGAACACTTCCCGTGCTTTCACCCAGGCGCAATGCTTGTGCAACACGCAGAGCCATCTGGCTGTCGCCGCTCTTTCGCAGGTTGCCCGGCGTGGCTGGCGCAGCACTCTGGGAATCGACCGCGCGGGGTTTACGGATCAAAGTCCATTGAGGTTCAGCCTCCTCAGACTCCAGAGCACTACGGTTTCGGGTTGTATCTGTCGGGCGCCGGCTGTTGGAATCCAGCTCAGCGTTACGGTTATCGGCCCGTTTTCGCGTGCTGCCAAACGTGGTTTGTTGCGAAGCTGGCAAGGCCCCCTTGACCTCGCGAGCACTTGGCTTGCTTATCTCAGGGCCTTTAAGAACCGAATGTTCTGGCAACTGAGATGAGGGGCGAAAGTGCACGGGAGTGATAGTCATGGTTTGCTCTGAATGGGTTCACAAGAGGCCGCGGCAATGGGAGCGTGTCCCTTGCGGTTTAATTCTGTGTACCCAAGGGTTCCACGACGGTTCCGGGTCGTATGGCAGGCAAACGCTACTGGCTTTGTCCTGACTCTGGGCCGATCTGCTTGAGAACAGGGACGGGCGTCTCCGTTCTCAATACGCAGGGCCTAGAGCGTGCGGCGCGCAAGGATTGCATCCAACCCTGCGCCTGGGTGTTACTGCGCGGGTGGCAGCAAGCGGGCTTCCAGCGCTGCGACTTTCGCTTCCAGGCTTTCAAGACGCGCCCGAGTACGGGCCAGGACAACCATTTGGCTGTCAAATTCTTCACGGCTTACCAAGTCGAGTTTGCTGAAGCCACTTTGCAGCAGCGCTTTGAACTGGCTTTCGATTTCGTTGCGCGGCAGCGCGGTGTCGCCGCTGAATAAACGTGATGCATGGCCACTCAGGGCATCGAGAAAATCTTTGGGCGCGAGCATGGGTAAGGTCCTTAAAACTGATGGCGGCGAGTGTATCACGGGGGTTCGACGCTCACGGTGCAGGGGCCGCTGCACAGTTTTGAGCACTGGCCGCGCCGCACGCGCACTGTTTTTGTGCGCAAAATCCGCCTGCAAACAGGCCAAACGCCACCTTGTGTCGATAACCACCTGTAATTGCTGAAATTTCCAGACATGGCAAGGTTTCTGCTTAGTCGCCTATGACTCATGCACTGATGCAGTCGCTGTGACGAAGGCAGTGCGCCAGGTGGTTCAAGGCATGTTTTCGTCGCCAGCGATTAACTCGCGCAGTGCGGCCTGAAGAAGGCTGACGGCGCGTTACAAAGCCAGACACTGCGCTTAGACTTGGCCCGGGTTTGTTTTCCTGGGGCAAGTCCACCAATTCGGGAGAAGTTTCATGAAGCTAGTCACCGCCATTATCAAACCGTTCAAGTTAGACGACGTGCGCGAGTCGCTGTCCGAGATCGGCGTGCAGGGCATTACCGTTACTGAGGTCAAAGGCTTCGGCCGGCAAAAAGGCCACACCGAGCTGTACCGTGGCGCGGAGTACGTGGTCGATTTTCTGCCAAAGGTGAAGATTGATGTCGCCATCGACGACAAAGATCTTGACCGGGTTATCGAGGCGATAACCAAGGCTGCCAACACCGGCAAGATCGGTGATGGCAAGATTTTCGTGGTCAATCTGGAACAGGCTATCCGCATCCGTACCGGCGAAACCGATACCGACGCCATCTAAGCCGCCAAACCCAACGCCCCAGGAGAAAACACTATGACTCTGCGTAAATTCGCAGGGCTCGCAGCCCTGCTGTCTGTCGTAATGCCTGGCCTGGCCATGGCGGCAGACGAAGTGGCTGCGCCAGCCCTCAACTCCGGCGACACCGCCTGGATGCTGACTGCAACGGCTTTGGTACTGTTTATGACCATTCCCGGCCTGGCGCTGTTCTACGGCGGCATGGTGCGCTCCAAAAACCTTCTTTCTGTGATGATGCAGTGCTTCGCCATTACCGGCCTGATCAGCATCCTGTGGGTCATTTATGGCTACAGCATCACGTTCGACACCACCGGTATGGAGCAGGGCGTCACCAACTTCAACTCGTTCATCGGCGGGTTCGGCAAAGCCTTCCTCGCGGGTGTCACGCCGGCCAGCCTGACCTCGCCCACCGCACTGTTTCCCGAAGCCGTGTTTATCACCTTCCAGATGACATTCGCCATCATCACGCCAGCGCTGATCGTCGGGGCGTTTGCTGAGCGCATGAAGTTCTCGGCCATGCTGATTTTCATGGGTGTGTGGTTCACTCTGGTGTATGCGCCCATCGCACACATGGTGTGGAGCGGCAACGGCGGCCTGATGTGGGACTGGGGTGTACTCGATTTCGCGGGCGGCACGGTGGTGCACATCAACGCAGGTGTTGCCGGCCTTGTGGCGTGCATCGTGCTGGGCAAGCGTAAAGGCTACCCGACCACCCCAATGGCGCCGCATAACCTCGGTTACACCCTGGTCGGCGCGGCAATGCTGTGGATCGGCTGGTTCGGCTTCAACGCAGGCTCTGCTGCCGCAGCGAACGGCACGGCGGGCATGGCAATGCTCGTGACCCAAATCGCCACCGCCGCTGCCGCACTGGGCTGGATGTTTGCCGAATGGATCACCCACGGCAAGCCAAGTGCACTGGGCATCGCGTCAGGCGTGGTCGCGGGTCTTGTGGCCATCACCCCGGCGGCGGGCACCGTCGGCCCAATGGGTTCAATCGTGATCGGCCTGGCCTCCGGTGTGATCTGCTTTTTCTGCGCCACCAGCCTCAAACGCAAACTGGGTTATGACGATTCGCTGGACGCCTTTGGTGTTCACGGTGTGGGCGGTATTGTCGGCGCGATCCTCACGGGTGTATTCGCAGCACCCGCACTGGGCGGCTTCGGCGCCGTGACCGACATCGCGGCCCAAGTCTGGATCCAGTGCAAAGGCGTCGCCTTCACTGTGGTCTACACCGCAATCGTCACCTTCGTCATTCTCAAAGTGCTGGATGCCGTGATGGGTCTGCGCGTGACGGAAGAAGAAGAGGCGGTCGGCCTCGACCTCGCGCAACACAACGAGCGTGGCTACAACTTGTAAAAAATCTTTGAAAAAATACCCGGCTTGCCGGGTATTTTTTTGCCTGGAATGTGGCGCTATTCGCACCAATAGAATGATTTTTCCTACACCTTTAAGGAGAGATCAGTTCTACGATGAAATAAGCGACGAAGACTTACAGCACAACTCGACTATTAGCTGCTTTGCTTTTTCCTTGAGCACGCTAGAATGCGCGCCGAAGGGCGAAGTAAAACGCCCCAAGAACGACGAAGGCACGGAGCATCTCCACATGCCTTCAAGGCCAGTGTTGCAAGCTATTAATTGGGCACTTGGCAAGGTGTTTATATAACGAGCGCCATGCTTACAACGGCACTTGTAAAGTCCTACCGCCGTCAAAGGCGTCGAGGCGTAAGCCACGGGTAATCCAGGGCTACTTTTTCACCAGCGGCAGTCGACAGTGGCCGTAGCTGGTCTATAACTAATCTGCTTTACGTAAGTCATGGGGTAGAACATGAGCGACGATGATCTGGAAAATGATGACCTCGAAGTAGGTGACGAAGACGAAACCGAAGAAGGTCTGGAAGCTGCTGCGGATGACGTGGCTGACGACGACGGTGGCGAAGATGCACCGGCTCCGGTCGCCAAGGGTAAATCCAAGGCTGCGGTGTCCGTTGATGACCTGCCCAGCGTAGAAGCCAAGAATAAAGAGCGTGATGCTCTGGCTCGCGCCATGGAGGAGTTTCTTTCCCGTGGTGGCAAAGTGCAGGAAGTTGAGGCCAATGTGGTGGCAGACCCACCCAAGAAGCCTGATAACAAGTACGGCAGCCGCCCTATCTAAGGGTGTGATGCTTGCTTGAAAAAAGCCCGCCGTCGCTGCGGGCTTTTTTGTGAGCGCGAGAAGCGTTTCCTGGCGGGCACCTGACATGTAGCCGCTGACGCGCTACGCCAAAAGCCCTGCAAGGCGTTCACTTAAGGTGCTTGAGCACCTGTGCCAACTCGCTCAAACAGCCAATTTCGGCATCCGGGCGCTTATCACCGTTCCACGACTTGCCGCCAGGGTTGAACCACACCGCGCGCAAACCTGCCTGCTGCGCACCGGCAATATCATCGCCCGGGTGATCACCCACGTGCACGGCCGCATGGGCTGGCACGCCGCCTCGCGACAATGCTTCATGGAACAACCGCGCATCGGGCTTGGCAATGCCAATGTCCTCGGCACAGAGCACAAATTTAAAGTGGTGCCCCAGGCCGATGCGGCGTACGTCCGCATTGCCATTGGTGACCACGCCCAACGCGTAATCACGGGCCAACGCGCTCAAGGTCGGTTCAACTTGGGCGAACACCTCAAGCGCATGCCGCGCCTCAAGGAAGACCTCGAAAGCGTGATCTGCCAACGTGTGCGCATCCGCCTGCGGGTAACCCGCGTCGTGCAACGCGTGAAACAACACCCGACGGCGCAGCGCACTGATTCGGTGCTCTAACTGCGGCTGCGCGCCCAAAACCCGCTCGCGCAGGGTTTGAAAGTGCGCAACCTCAAAAACGCCCAACTTTGGTGCATGTACTGCTAGCCACTCGCCCAATACCGTCTCGGCCCGCACGATGACCGGCGCGGTGTGCCACAAGGTGTCGTCAAGATCGAAGGTAACCAGTTCAATTGTCATTCACTGCCCTTACTGCGTTTGGCCCGCGGGTGGGCGCTGTCGTAGACCGAAGCCAGATGCTGGAAGTCCAGATGGGTATAGATCTGCGTCGTTTTGATGTCCGAATGCCCGAGCAGTTCTTGCACCGCCCGCAAATCCTGAGAGGACTCTAGCAAATGGCTGGCAAAGGAATGGCGCAGCATGTGCGGGTGCAGGTTTTGTCCCAACTCACGCTCACCCGCAGCCTTGACCCGCATTTGAATCGCACGCGGCCCAAGCCGTCGACCACGCTGGCTGATAAACACCGCGTCATCTTGCGGGTTGGCCAGGGCCCGCAGAGGTAACCAGGCCTGCAAGGCCTCGCGGGCCTTTTTACCGACCGGCAGCACACGCGTCTTGCTGCCCTTGCCCAACACTTGCACCAGCCCGTCAGCCAAATCCAGCTGATCCATATTCAGACCGGTCAGCTCCGACAAGCGCAGCCCGGAGGAGTAAAACAACTCCAGAATGGCCTGATCACGCAATGCCAGAAAATCCTCCTCCACTGCGCCTTCCAGCAGTTGCAGGGCACGGTCGGTGTCGAGGGTTTTGGGCAGGCGCCGTTCACCCTTGGGCGGTGCCAGACCATTGGCCGGGTCGTGGTCGCACAGGCCTTCGCGGTTGAGGTAGTGATAAAGCCCGCGCACCGCCGACAGCAGTCGCGCAATGCTGGGTGAAGACTGCCCTTGCTGATGCAGGCGGGACACCAACTGGCGCAGGCGCTGGATATCCAGTGCTGACCAACTGCAGATTGATTCTTTATTGCAAAACGCCAACACCTTGCCCAGGTCACGGCGGTAGGCTTCAAGCGTGTGAGGCGACACTTGGCGCTCACTGCGCAGGTGGGTGCAGTAAGCGTCCAATTGCCGTTCCATGCCTAGCGCACCGAGCGCAGGGCGTTGGTAAAGCGCGGTAACACACGGCCGAGCACTTGCGCGATGTAGCTGAGGAACAAGGTGCCCACCGAACTTTTGTAATGCTGCGGGTCACGGCTGGCAACCGCCAGAACGCCATGCAGGCCCAGATGATTGAGTGCGACCACCGCGGTCGAGCCGATTTGTTTGCGCTGCTCTTCGCCAAACAGGAAGTCCAGCTCGTGCTCACGCAAGCTGCCGCTCACCGCCTTGCCTTCGGTCAGCAAGCCACCCAAAGCGCGCTGGGCGTCGGCACTGTTCACCCAACGGCCAACCGGCATCGGGTTATCGCCAAACAGCACCAGGCTTACGAAAGGCACCTGAAAGTCCTGACGCAAACTGTCTTCGACGGCGATCACCAAGTCTTCAAGGCTGGTGGCATCCATCAACGCCAGGTTCAGGCGACGGGTTTTTTCAAAGAGCCGGTCGTTGTCGCGGGCCACGTCCATCAACTGCGATAAACGATGGCGCATCTCGATATTGCGACCGCGCAACAGTTCCAGTTGGCGCTCGACCAGCGACACCGTATCGCCGCGCTGGTGAGGAATGCGCTGCGTCAGCAACAACTCTTCACGCTGGCTGAAGAAGTCTGGATGCGCCTGGAGGTAGGCCGCCACGGCCGCAGCCTCAGGGCTTTGATCAAGAATGTCGAGGTCTGCTGGCTGTGGCTGGTCGCTCATCGTATGCGCTCGCTCATAAACGGACTTGTCCTTCGTAAACCCGCATCGCCGGGCCGGTCATGATCACCGAGCGCCCCGGGCCTTCCCATTCAATGGTCAGGCGACCACCGGGCAGGTCCAGCGTCACGGGCGAATGCATCCAGCCCTGGCTGATCGCGGCCACCGCTGCCGCACAGGCGCCGGTGCCGCAGGCCTGGGTTTCCCCGGCGCCACGTTCCCACACACGCAATTGCGCGCGATGACGATCAATGACGTGAAGAAAGCCGACATTGACCCGGGCCGGGAAGCGCGGGTGATGTTCGATTTTGGGGCCCAATTCGTGCACGGGCGCGGCATTGATGTCGTCGACGCGCAACACCGCATGCGGGTTGCCCATTGAGACGGCGGCCAACTGCACGGTCTGGCCGTCAACGTCCACGTCATAGCTCAACGCCTGCGCATCCGCCACGAACGGGATGTCGGCCGGTACCAGACGCGGCGGGCCCATGTCGACGCTGATTTGCCCGTCACTGCGCACGTTCAGTTCAATGATGCCGCTTTTGGTTTCGACCTTGATCTGGCGCTTGGTGGTCAGGCGCTTGTCGAGCACGAAACGCGCAAAGCAGCGCGCACCGTTACCGCACTGCTCCACTTCGGAACCGTCGGAGTTGAAGATCCGATAACGGAAATCCACCTCCGGGTTGCTGGGCGCTTCAACGATCAGTAATTGATCGAAGCCGACGCCTGTGTGCCGGTCACCCCATTGCTTGGCGTGTTTGGGCAGGATGTGCGCGTGCTGGCTGACCAGGTCGAGAACCATGAAGTCATTGCCCAGGCCGTGCATTTTGGTAAAACGCAGCAACATGGGTTCACTCCGCCAGCAGGCTTTCGCCAGCAAACAACTCGGCAACGGTCTCGCGACGACGCACTTCGAACGCCTGATCGCCGTCCACCAGAATCTCGGCGGCACGACCACGGGTGTTGTAGTTCGAGCTCATGACAAAGCCATAAGCACCGGCCGAATGCACTGCCAGCAGGTCACCTTCGACCAGCGCCAACGGGCGGTCTTTGGCCAGGAAGTCACCGGTCTCGCAGATCGGGCCCACGATGTCGTAGGCGCGGGTTGCGGTGTCACGCGGGCGAACCGCAGTCACGTCCATCCAGGCTTGATACAGCGCCGGGCGGATCAAGTCGTTCATCGCCGCATCGACAATGGCGAAGTCTTTGTGTTCGGTGTGCTTGAGGTATTCGACCTGCGTTAACAGCACGCCTGCGTTAGCGACGATGAAGCGCCCCGGCTCAAACACCAGCGCCAGCTCTCGGCCTTCGATACGCTCGCGCACCGCCTTGATGTAATCGGCGGCCAACGGTGGCTCTTCGTCGCGATAACGCACGCCCAGGCCGCCACCCAGGTCAATGTGGCGCAGGTAAATGCCGCAATCGCTCAAACGGTCGATCAGTGCCAGCAGGCGGTCGAGCGCGTCGATAAACGGATCGAGCGTGGTCAGTTGCGAACCGATATGGCAATCGACGCCGATCACTTCAAGGTTGGGCAATTGCGCGGCGCGGATGTACACGTCTTCGGCATCCGCAATGGCGATACCGAATTTGTTTTCTTTGAGGCCGGTGGAAATGTACGGGTGAGTGCCTGCATCGACATCCGGGTTAACGCGCAGCGAGATCGGCGCACGCACGCCCATTTCGGCAGCAACAATTTGCAAACGTTCAAGCTCGTCGGTGGACTCGACATTGAAGCAGTGCACGCCCACTTCGAGCGCGCGGCGCATGTCATCGCGGGTCTTGCCGACACCCGAAAACACGATTTTGTCGGCCGAACCGCCCGCCGCCAGCACACGCTCCAGTTCGCCGCGGGACACGATGTCAAAACCGGCGCCCACACGCGCCAGGACATTGAGTACACCCAGGTTGGAGTTGGCTTTTACTGCAAAACACACCAAGTGCGGCATGCCCTGCAAAGCGTCGGCGAAAGCGTTGTATTGCGCCTCGATGTGCGCCCGGGAATAGACGTAAGTCGGTGTACCAAAACGCTCGGCAATGGCCGTCAGCGCGACACCTTCGGCGAATAACTCGCCGTCCCGGTAGTTAAAAGCGTCCATGGTGTTCCCTTATTGGTGCTTGTGCGCTTGCGATTGCGACGACTTCGCTTGGTCATCAGGGGACTGGCTGTCGTCTGGCAGATACAGCGGGCCTTTTTGACCACAGGCAGAAACAAGGCAAGCAACCGCAACCAGTGCAGCAATAGAAGAGATCAGGCGCTTCATGGCGAAATCCTTTGAAAAGCATTAATTGCGCCCGAGTATACCGAGCACCTACCAGCTTGCCTATGCGCCAGAGCGGTCGGGCAAAACAGCCTGTGTGGATAATCAGTGGTGCTGTGACCAGCGCTCAGTTGGGGTTTGCAATCGGTCTGGAGCGCCCGTATCTTGCGAGCTCCGAGCATGACTAGACATTACGAGGTTCCACCATGAGTTTGACTGAAGCCCGTTTCCACGATCTGGTCGATGCAACCCAGCAAAACCTGGAAGACGTTTTTGATGAGAGCGGTCTGGACCTGGACCTTGAGAACTCGGCCGGTGTACTGACGGTCGAGTTTGAGGGCGGCGCGCAACTGATTTTCAGCCGCCAGGAACCGCTACGACAGCTCTGGCTGGCTGCACGCGCAGGTGGCTTTCACTTCGAGTACGACGAAGAAGAGTCACGCTGGAAATGCCACAGTTCTGATGAACTATTGAGTGAGGTGGTTCAGCGCCTGACCGAGGAACACACCGGCGTCGAGCTGGATTTTAACGAGATCTAAACGTGACTGCTCCTGCTAAACCCGCAAAACCGCTCTACAGCAACGTCAGTCCGGCAGTGCCGTCGCCTTGCATCAGCACTTGCCGGCTGGATGAACAAAAAGTCTGTCTGGGCTGCTTTCGCCATGTCGAAGACATCCGTGAGTGGCGCTCGGCTGACGACCAGCGGCGCCGGGTCATCTGTGAACAGGCCCGGCAACGCCAAGACTACATTCAGCTATAGGTGCGAGCGAGTCTCAGCGACCCCCTCTGGCTTGTGTATTTATTTTGCTGTGGTAGTGTCCGGGTTCGCCTCGCACTAACGAGGTTGGTCAAAACCCCGCCATTTTCTGGCGGGGTTTTGCTTTTTCGTGCAGAAAAAAGGAGTCTGCCAGGTCATGACCACTTCACCCGCCATCACGCTCACTCGCCTGGACGTGCAACGTCTTGAGCAACTGATCGACAAACTGGATGACACGTTGCCGGGCGTTGTTGCCCTGCAAGCCGAACTTGATCGCGCCGAAACCCTCGTAGGCCACGATGAAGTGCCCGCCGATGTCGTCACCATGAACTCGCGCGTGCACTGCCGCGAACAGAGCAGCGGCAAGGATTACCACCTGACGCTGGTTTACCCCAAGGACGCCAACGCGGACGAAGGCAAAATTTCGATCCTCGCGCCGGTGGGCAGCGCCTTGCTGGGCTTGCAAGTCGGTCAGCACATCGATTGGCCAGCACCGGGCGGTAAAACCCTGAAGATGGAACTGCTGGCTGTTGAAGACCAGCCCAAAGACGGCGGCCCTTTCCCGGCCTAAGCCTCAGACCTGCGCCAGCGCCTCGTTGAGCGCCTGCTCCAGATCCGCCTTGTAGCGCAGGTATAGATGGCTCGGGCTGTGGCTTTCGCCCAACAGCCCCGACAAATCCAGATCAGTGATGTAACAGCGGTAGCGCTCGGTTTCGCGGCGCTGCCCGATAATCTCTCGCGCCACCGCGCCATACAGCTGATCGCCATGGTCCATTTGGCTGAACTCACGCTGATTGCAATACAACGTGACCCATTGCCCACCATGAGCGCCCTTGCCGATGATCGCCTGCACCTCGTAATAGGCGCTGTTCGCCGGGCTGACCGGTGCGCGCCGGGCTTCGATGCTACGCGCACGGCCAGTGCCTGAAGGCAATATCTGGTAATACAACACCTCAAGTGCAGCCACTGGGTTGTCCTCCTCAAGCGGTTGGCAGGCTTCACGGCGAAACAACAACGCTTGCACGAACCGTTGCAGCGGCACCAACAAGCTCAATTCGTCATGGAAAGGGACTGTTTGCTGCCACACCACATTGCACTCATCGAGCACGGTCAACTCGGCACGCCCGTCATTGAGCCGGTAAAACACCTGAATCGCGCCAGGTTTTGCTTTGGGCAGCATCAACCCAAGGTCATGCTCGCCCAACGCCATCGCATCCAGATGCACAGCCCGATAAGCCGGCACGCTCTGGCTCAAATACCCCACCAGCGCGGCGCTGTCGGCCAGCGCCACATGGCGCACTTCGCCTCTCGTCAGCTCCATGACGTGAAAACGCTGCTCCACTTGCACCACATAACTCACGGCGCGCCCGCTCAAACGCAAGGCTTGCGCCGTATTGAAGACGCCCTCCACCCGATGCGCGATAAATTGCGCACGGTTATGGCACACACAACGCACCCGCAACTCAGGCGTTTCACGGCCGTGCGGCTGGGCGTTGAGGTAATCGCTCAGGCAGTCGAACAATGCGTGCTCGCCGTCGAAGCGGCTGACGATCACTTCATTCCAGCTGTTGAGCGTGACTTGATCCAGCGTCAGCACCAGGTTTTCGCGCACCCCGGCGTAACTCAGCGAGTCGGTACGCTCGGTGGTCATCACAATGTTCATTTCCCGGTGGTGCTTGAGCGGGTCAATCCCGACGTTAACCACGATCAGCACCTGCGCCGGGATGCTGGGCCGCAGCAATTGCGTTTCATCGACCGCTGCCAGCGGTAAGACGATCAGCTGCTGCAAGCAGCCCAACAGGTTAAACAGCTCATACTCAGTAACATCCGTACTGCCCGGGTTCAACGCCAAGCGGGTGCTGCTGTCGATCACCCCATTGCGATGGCACCAGGCAAGCAACTCCAGCAGCGCAGGGCTGCGCCGGATGGCGGGCGTATGTTCCCACTCATGCACCGCCAGATTGCCGCGATACACCCCCCAATGGTGCTCACCGGGTTCTTTTTTATTGGGGGAGTGCACCAGCGTCAGCAGGTCTTGCGCCAGGTTGGGCGCGATACCCGGATTGATGTGATCAACCTTGCCCGCCTTACGCTCAAACGCGGCATACAACCGGCGGCCCAACACATTCAAGTCACGCTTATTGGTCAAGCCTGCCGCCTGTTCATCACGGGCAAACTGGCTTAAAAACCGATAGCTGTAATTCAACTCATGCACCAACGCCCGGCGCTCGTGAATGGCCTGCTCGGCCTTCCACAGGGGACGACTGTCGAGCCACGCCAATTGGCGCTGATCCCAGCCCCATTCTGTGGTCAATCGCGCCAGTAACTGGCGCTGCCACTGTGTGCCGCGCTGGGCGATGCTGGCGGTCAGCTTACGGTTCACTTTCAAGTACAGGCTGCGGCGCACCAGCTCCAGCCGATCCACATCGCCACGCGCCTTGAGGTACTGCTCAATGCGCCGGTACACCACCACGTAGGGGTCCAGCTCATCGAGGTCTAACTGATTGGCGTACACCGATTGTTTGAAACGCAGGCTCAGGCACTCAACCTTCGGGTGTTCGCTGGCATACACCTCAATCAGCAGCAGCTTGAGCACCGACTTGTAGGGTGACTCAATGCCTTTGAACAACTGCCACAAGCCAGCACCGACGAATTCCCCCGGCGGAATGCGCGCCAAATGCCCAAGATCGACGGCCTCATCGGCTCGAATAAAGCGCTTGGAGAGCAACGTGTGAGTGAATTGCGCGTAGTGTGATTCTTCACACGCGGGCACCCACCACCACATTGGCGTACGGCCCGCGAGCCAGATGGCGGTGCGATAAAACTCATCCAGCAGCAAGTAATGCTGCGTCGTACCGCAGTCATCCGTGCTTAAGCGGGCATCACGCTCACCGAGCGCAAAGCGTTGCCCGTCAATCAAAAAGAAATGGGCATCCGCCCCCAGCCCCGCCGCCCATGCCTCCAGCAATTGGCATTTTTTACGCAACTCATCGAGCGCCGACTCGCCAAGGTCCGGCCCATGACAGACCCACACATCCATATCACTCTGATCGGTCTGGGCCAGCGTGCCGAGGCTGCCCATCAAAAACAGGCCATGAATCGGCAACGCCGTCGTGGGCGTGCGCGCTTTATATGAAAAGGAGCGGGTCAGGCGCTGGGCTTCGGCGAGGCTGAGTGTGTCTGGCTCATAACCGGCCACCCCGGCAGGGGTGCTACCGGACACATAACCGGGCAATAAGGGATGGTTCACATGGAAAAAAAGAGGCAGCAGGCTTAAAACCGTTTGCTGACGCGGGGTCAAACCTTCCAGTGCGCGCAGCAGTCGCCCCTGATTGACGCGCAGAAACCTCTCGCGCAAATGAGTGAGTGTCTGCCGATCTATACCTTCATTCAGATTGATCTGAATTTCCTGGGTGCGCGTCATATCGAACTCAAACCGGCTCGCCAGGCGAGAAAGAGGAGGGAGGCAACGTAGGAAGGAGTCTACAGCGAGAGGGCGAAAAACCTTAGGAGGAAAGCTCTTTTGGCGTCAGATTTTTTGCTTACTCAGAAGGTATGCCCGCGGAATCATTCATGAGCAGAGCGATTCCGTGGGCGATCAGTGGCGTCAGGCAAGCTCTGCCAGTCGAACGGCAACAAAAGGCTTGGAGGTCAGAATGGACAACAGCGTTTGTACATGCTCGACAGCATCACGCCCCAGACTGGTGAGGTAACCGCCGTCAGCTTGAGTGATGAGGTCTTTTTCGTGGAGGCGTTTGGCGGCTGCAATCAGGTTCTTGTCAGCATCTTGATGGACTTTCAGACCCTCTTGAGTGCTGTTCAGATCAAACAGTGCAAGGACTTCCAGTTCGGCAACCAATTCAGGGGTAAACGACATAAGGACTCCAGACTATGCAGGAAGAGACGACAACGGCTCTAAGGTGAGCTTAGTTGGGCGGTCTGTCCAGTGGCAGTTCTCGCCATGATGGACCCGCGGGGGCAGTGAGAGCCTAGACGTAACCTGTAGTCGTTGCACGGACACGCCGGCTGCGATAGCGCGCCCAAGCCGCACTTGAGCCTGCTCTCTGAACCGCTCTGCCACTTCCAACGGTTTGATTTACAACCGCTTTGCCGCCGATCGCAGCCTGCGTGCCCGTGCAGCAACGAGCGAGCCAGATGAAAAATGACATTTCAGTTATATAAACATTCTTAAATAGTATTTTTAAGAATAATCGCGCCTCACTACTATTGCCTTCACGCCAGCACCCCCTCGGCACCCCCTATTTTCAGGAGCACCACCATGAGCGCATCTCTGCGTAGCGTTGACGGCCAGGACGAAGCCACCATTCTGCGGGAAATCCAGAGCGCGCTACGAGACCTGCGCTTCGGTGCCGTTGAAATCACAGTGCACAACGCACAAGTGGTTCAGATCGAACGTAAAGAAAAATTCCGCCTGCAAAACCCCGGTCAAAAAAATAGCTGAACCCCGTAGCGCTCATTTGAGCCACCCATAACAACTAAAAACACACGCAGTTTTGGAGCCTCACCTATGTCCCTACGCCGTTACGCTTTGGCCGCGCTGGCCAGTGCCATTTTTGCTGGCTCCGCTGTGGCCAAAGACTACGAGTTGTTGAACGTCTCCTACGATCCAACCCGTGAGCTGTATCAGGATTACAACGCCGAATTCTCCAACTTCTGGAAGCAAAGTCATCCGGGCGACACCGTCAAAATTCAGCAATCACACGGTGGTTCGGGCAAGCAAGCGCGTGGCGTGATTGATGGCCTGCGTGCTGATGTTGTGACCCTGGCGCTGGCCGGTGACATCGACGAAATCGCCAAACTGAACAAAGGCTTGCTCCCGGAAAACTGGCAAACCCGCCTGCCGGATGCCAGCACCCCGTACACCTCAACCATCGTGTTCCTGGTGCGCAAGGGCAACCCCAAAGGCATCAAGGACTGGGGCGACCTGACCAAAGACGGCGTATCGGTGATTACCCCGAACCCCAAAACCAGCGGCGGCGCGCGCTGGAACTTCCTCGCAGCCTACGCTTATGGCCTCAAGGCTAACGGTGGCGACGAAGCCAAGGCCAAAGAGTACGTTCAAACCCTGTTCAAACACGTCCCGGTGCTGGACACCGGCGCACGCGGCTCGACCATTACCTTCGTCAACAACGGTCAGGGTGACGTGCTGCTCGCATGGGAAAACGAAGCGTTCCTGGCCCTGAAAGAAGACGGCGGCGCTGACAAGTTCGACATTGTCGTGCCTTCACTGTCGATTCTGGCGGAGCCTCCTGTGGCCGTGGTCGACAAAAACGCCGACAAGAAGGGCAATGCCGAGATCGCTAAAGCGTACCTCGAACACCTGTACAGCCCGGCCGGACAAGAAATTGCTGCCAAAAATTTCTACCGCCCGCGTGATGAAAAGGTCGCGGCCAAATACGCACAACAGTTTCCCAAGCTGGAGCTTGTCACTATCGACAAAGACTTCGGCGGCTGGAAGACTGCTCAACCGAAATTCTTCAATGACGGTGGCGTGTTCGACCAGATCTACCAGGCGCAATAACCTGTGGGGCGGGGCCATTTGGCATCGCTGAAAGCTAGAACATTAAGCCCGCAATTGGTTTGCGGGCTTCGTGCGTTAAACAAGGACTTTTATGTCGCGTCGTATCTCCCCCGTCATACCCGGCTTCGGGCTGACACTGGGCTACACCTTGGTGTACCTCAGTCTGATTGTGCTGATCCCGCTGGCCGCCATGTTCGTACATGCCGCGCAACTGACCTGGGACCAGTTTTGGGCCATCATCAGCGCACCTCGCGTGCTGGCCGCGCTCAAATTGAGCTTCGGCACCGCCTTTGTCGCGGCGCTGATCAACGGCATCATCGGCACCGTGCTGGCCTGGGTCCTGGTGCGTTACACCTTCCCCGGGCGCAAAGTGATCGACGCGATGATCGACCTTCCTTTCGCCTTGCCGACCGCCGTGGCCGGGATTGCTTTGACGGCGCTCTACGCCCCCAATGGCTGGATCGGCCAGTTTGCTGCCGACCTGGGCTTTAAAATCGCCTACACCCCGATGGGTATCACCCTGGCGCTGACCTTCGTCACGCTGCCGTTTGTGGTGCGCACCGTGCAACCGGTACTGGCCGACATCCCGCGTGAAATCGAAGAAGCCGCCGCCTGCCTCGGCGCCAAGCCGCTGCAAGTGTTCCGCTACATTCTGGTGCCCGCCCTGCTACCTGCCTGGTTGACCGGTTTTGCGCTGGCCTTTGCCCGTGGCGTCGGCGAGTACGGCTCGGTGATTTTCATTGCGGGCAACATGCCGATGAAAACAGAAATCCTGCCGTTGCTGATCATGGTCAAACTCGACCAATACGACTACACCGGCGCCACCGCCATTGGCGTGATGATGCTGGTGGTTTCCTTCATTTTGCTGCTGCTGATCAACCTGATTCAGCGCCGCATCGAAAAACCGTGAAGGAGGCCTGACCATGTCCAACTCCATTTCGAGCACGTCCTCGGTCGCCAACGCGGCGCGCCGTGGCAGCCCGCGCTCACGCCGCCTGTTGATCGGCTTCGGCTGGTTGTTTTTCACCGTGTTCCTGCTGCTGCCATTGCTGATCGTGGTGTCCCAGGGCCTGAAACTGGGCTTCGGGGCGTTCTTCGACGCGATCCTTGAACCCGATGCCCTGTCGGCCTTGAAGCTGACCATCATCGCCGTGGTCATCTCGGTGCCGCTCAACGTGGTGTTCGGCGTCAGCGCGGCCTGGTGCGTGAGCAAATACAGCTTTCGCGGCAAAAGCATCCTCGTGACCCTGATCGACCTGCCATTTTCGGTGTCACCGGTGATTGCAGGTCTGGTCTACGTGTTGATGTTTGGCGCGCAGGGTTTTATCGGCCCGTGGCTGCAAGACCACGACATTCAGATCGTATTTGCGTTACCGGGCATCGTACTCGCCACCATCTTCGTCACCGTGCCTTTCGTGGCCCGTGAACTGATCCCGCTGATGCAAGAGCAGGGCACCCAGGAAGAAGAGGCCGCACGCCTGCTGGGCGCCAACGGCTGGCAGATGTTCTGGCACGTCACCGTGCCCAACATCAAATGGGGCCTGATCTACGGCGTAGTGCTGTGTACGGCGCGGGCGATGGGTGAATTCGGTGCAGTTTCGGTGGTGTCCGGGCACATTCGCGGGGTGACCAACACCCTGCCGCTGCACGTCGAGATCCTCTACAACGAATACAACCACGTCGCCGCCTTTGCTGTGGCCACCCTGTTGCTGATCCTGGCGCTCTTCATCCTGCTGCTCAAGCAGTGGAGCGAATCCCGTATTAACCGCCTGCGCGCCAGCGCCGCGGAGGAATAAACCATGTCGATCGAAGTCCGTAACGTCAGCAAGAACTTCAATGCCTTCAAGGCGCTGAACAGCATCAACCTGGACATCCAGAGCGGCGAGCTGGTGGCCCTGCTTGGCCCTTCGGGCTGTGGCAAAACCACCTTGCTGCGCATCATCGCCGGCCTCGAAACCCCGGACGAAGGCAACATCGTGTTCCACGGCGAAGACGTCTCCGGGCATGACGTGCGCGATCGCAACGTCGGTTTTGTGTTCCAGCATTACGCGCTGTTTCGCCACATGACGGTGTTTGACAACGTTGCGTTCGGCCTGCGCATGAAGCCGAAAAAAGAACGCCCAAGCGAAACCCGCATCGCCGAAAAAGTCCACGAACTGCTGAACATGGTGCAACTGGACTGGCTGTCGGATCGCTACCCCGAGCAGCTTTCGGGCGGGCAGCGCCAGCGTATTGCCCTGGCTCGCGCCTTGGCCGTAGAGCCTAAAGTGCTGCTGCTGGACGAACCGTTCGGCGCCCTCGATGCCAAGGTCCGTAAAGAGCTGCGCCGCTGGTTGGCGCGCCTGCACGAAGACATCAACCTGACCTCAGTGTTCGTGACCCACGACCAGGAAGAGGCGATGGAAGTGGCCGACCGCATCGTGGTGATGAACAAGGGCGTGATCGAGCAAATCGGCTCACCGGGGGAGGTGTACGAAAACCCGGCCAGCGATTTTGTGTACCACTTCCTGGGCGACTCTAACCGCCTGCACATTGGTGAAGACCAACATGTGCTGTTCCGTCCGCATGAGGTGTCGTTGTCACGTCATGAGATAGAGGACCATCACGCCGCGCAGGTACGCGACATTCGCCCATTGGGCGCGACCACCCGGGTGACATTGAAAGTTGAGGGTCAGAGCGAGCTGATCGAAGTGGAGGTGGTTAAAGACCACGACAGCCTCACCGACCTGGCACGGGGCGAGACGTTGTTCTTCAAGCCCAAGGTGTGGCAAAAACACGCCAGCGTGTAATCGTCGACAGTGACAAACAGGCCTGACGTCTTACGACGCTCAGGCCTTTTTATTGAACAACTCGCCGGTGAACAGACTTAAGTCACTGTTTAAACCTGCGCACTTATAACCCTTTGCGATTACGCCTGCCCCCCTGTCAATGTTGACAGTAGGCAACGCGACGCTCCGTTAATACGCTGTGGGCATGGCGCTGTTTGAAGTGCACCGATTCATTGACTGTCGCAAAGGCACACACCTGATGAACACTGATCGATATGATGATTCAACTGTTCTTCTACCGGCTACCGGCAACGTACAGGCCGAGATAAGCCTGGACGGCACCACTTACGCCTTTACTTCGGATTCAGTCACGCACTTCTATAACCCCAGCACCTCGCACTTCGGTATGTCTGGGGTATGTAACGAGTCCGATAGCGCCATTTTGCTGTGGATAAAAAAGGGCATACCGAATGGCGCTTATGCCTTGGGCCAAGCGAATCAGGATGTCTACATGAGCATTCGTTATCAACTGGCACAAACAAGAGCCACCGGGGGTCAAGTCGATATCACGGTGGATGTCACGCCTGAACGGCACCATTTCCAGGCGACCTTCGATTTTGTTGCGGGCCAACAAGATCAATTCAGAGTGACGAAAGGGACGCTTGATATTTCAAGGGACTTCGAGCCGGCCACAGGATTGATCGTGCCCGCGCAGAGGAAATAAACCATGTCCGAGCACATCGTTTTAATTCCAAAAACACCTGCCACTCACGCCCATGAGGGGGACTTTGAATGGGCGTTCGATGAGGAGAACATTCGCGCCACAGCCAACACTTTCTATTTGAGTGACTGGGGCACGGGAGAGGAACCGCTGTGGGTATTCTCCGGTTCAATAGGCGAAGTCGTTACCGATAACTATGTCGGCTTCTTATTCATGATCCCCTTTCTAAACGAAGATCCTCTAGAGCGTATGTACCTATTGGAAGATGGGTTGCAAGCGCAATACGCATACTCAATCCCGCCGCCGCCGCAATACCACGCCATTCGCCGCCACGAGGCAGATGAAGCCACATTGAGCGTAAAACTTGACCCTGGCGCAGGTACGGCACAAGCCACCTTCGACGCAACGTTCACGATCGACGGCATTCAGCAAAGCGCAATAGGTCGGTTTAGTCTCTTGCGCAACTATTTGGCATCAGAGCCAGGCCGCCACACTCACGCCTCATGAGGGTGATGCGGTGCCTTTGCAACACCGCATCACTGTGCTCAATGGGCGCAGGAACTAAGGCTTTTTCAGCTTCGGGTTCGGGTAAAACTGCACCGCCTGCACTTTAGGGTCCGGGGTTTTTTTCAGCGCTGAAACATTCACCCGCGTGCCCAGTTCTTTGGGTATCGACAACCCTTGCTCATTCAACGTGTCCGAGTAGCCACACGCCACGCACTCGCGGTGCGGCACCTCGTCTTCATTCCACATCATCAGCTTGTCAGGCTCGCTGCACGCCGGGCAGACAGCCCCGGCGATAAAGCGTTTTTTGGTCACGTTCACCGGTGCATCACTCATGCTGCCGCGCCTTCGGTCAGGCCGCTGTGACGCAACAATGCGTCAATCGACGGCTCACGGCCACGGAAGTCCTTGAACAGCTCCATGGGTGCCTTTGAGCCACCACGGGCCAGAATCGCCTGACGGAATGCCTTGCCGGTGTGCGGGTTGAACACGCCTTCTTCTTCAAAACGCGAGAACGCGTCAGCCGACAGCACCTCGGCCCACTTGTAGCTGTAGTAACCGGCCGCGTAACCCCCGGCAAAGATGTGCGCGAAGCTGTTAGGGAAGCGGTTGTAGGCCGGCGGACGCATCACCGACACTTCGTCGCGAATGCCTTCAAGCACCTGCGCCACAGTGCGGCCGTCTCCGTGGGTGGCGTGCAGTTCGAAGTCGAACAGCGAAAACTCCAGTTGGCGAACCATCATCAGCCCGGACTGGAAGTTTTTGGCGGCGAGCATTTTTTGCAGCAGGTCTTGTGGCAACGCTTCGCCGGTTTCGTAATGACCGGAAATCAGCGCCAGGCCTTCAGGCTCCCAGCACCAGTTTTCCATGAACTGGCTCGGCAACTCGACCGCGTCCCACGCCACGCCATTGATGCCCGACACGCCCGCGTGTTCGATTTCGGTGAGCATATGGTGCAAGCCGTGCCCGAATTCGTGGAACAGGGTGGTCACTTCATCGTGTGTCAGCAGTGCAGGTTTACCGGAGACTGCAGGCGTGAAGTTGCACACCAGGTTGGCCACCGGGCTTTGCAGCACACCCGCCGCCGTGCGACGACGGTCGCGGGCGCCGTCCATCCACGCACCGCCACGCTTGTTGGCGCGGGCGTACAAGTCAAAGAAGAAGCGCCCGATGTGCTGGCCGTTTTCTTTGATTTCGAACAGCCGTACATCCGGGTGCCAGGTGTCGAAGCCCTTGGTTTCAACAATGTCGATGCCGTACAACGTATGCACGATGTCGAACAGGCCTTTGAGCACGGTGTCGATGGGGAAGTAAGCGCGCAGGGCCTCTTGCGACACGCTGTAACGCTGCTCGCGCAGTTTCTCGCCATAAAAGCCGCTGTCCCAGCTTTTAAGCTGCGGGCAGCCTTGTTCGGCGGCATAGGCTTGCAACTGCTCAAGGTCGCGCTCGGCGAAGGGCTTGCTGCGCTTGGCCAGATCGCGCAGGAAGGTCAGGACCTGATCCGGCGTCTCGGCCATTTTGGTGGCCAGGCTCAGTTCGGCAAAGCTGCCGAAGCCCAGCAATTGAGCCAGTTCCTGACGCAGGTCGAGGATTTGTTCCATCACCGGACCGTTATCGAACTGACCGGCATTCGGGCCTTGGTCCGACGCACGGGTGCAATACGCCGCGTAGACTTCTTCGCGCAGGGCGCGGTCCTCGGCGTAGGTCATCACCGGGTAGTAGCTAGGGAATTCGAGGGTAATCAGCCAGCCGTCGAGGCCTTTGGCCTGGGCTGCTGCGGCCATTTGCGCCTTGGCCGACTCTGTCAGGCCAGCCAGTGCGGCTTCGTCCGTAATGTGCTTGGTCCATGCTTGGGTGGCGTCGAGCAATTGGTTGGAGAACGTACTGCCTAGCTCGGAAAGTTTGCTCTGCACCTCGGCGTAGCGTTTTTGCTTCTCGGCGGGCAGATCGATGCCCGACAGACGGAAGTCGCGCAGCGAGTGCTCAAGAATGGTTTTTTGCGCTTGATCAAACTCGGCCACCTGCGGGCTGTGCGCCAACGCGTCGAAAGCCTGGAACAGCGCACGGTTCTGGCCCATTTCTGTGGAATAGGCGCTCAATGCAGGCAAGCACGCCTCGTAGGCGGCACGCAGTTCAGCGTTGTTACACACTGCGTTGAGGTGGCTGACCGGGCTCCAGGCGGCGCCCAGGCGGTCGTTCAGCTCATCCATCGCCAACACCAGGCCTTCCCAGGTCGGGTTGTGGCCTTGTTGTTTAAGAATTGCTTCAATGCCGGCGCGGTTGTCGGCGAGGATCTGCTCGATGGCCGGCTGTACGTGCTCAGGACGGATCGCCGAGAACGGCGGCAGGTCGTAGGGCTGCAATAGAGGGTTGTTCTCGCTCACGTTTGGCACCTTGGCTGGAAGAAACATTGGGCCATCTTAATTACAATCGACGCTCTGCGCAGCACTCTGCCCCGCTATTACTGCTAAAGAAGGAAGCTATTTGTGTCCATCCGTCCGTTCCAGCAGCACACACCTTCATTGGGCGAGCGCGCCTTCGTCGACCGTTCGGCCGTGGTCATCGGCGATGTCGAGATCGGTGCCGACAGCTCCGTCTGGCCGTTGACCGTAATCCGTGGCGACATGCACCGCATCCGCATCGGGGCGCGCACCAGCGTGCAGGACGGCTGCGTGTTGCACATTACCCACGCCGGGCCGTTCAACCCCCAGGGTTTCCCCTTGCTGATTGGTGACGATGTGACCATCGCGCACAAAGTCATGCTGCATGGCTGTACCGTGGGCAGCCGCATTTTGATCGGCATGGGCAGCATCTTGATGGACGGCGCCGTGATTGAAGACAACGTGATTGTCGGCGCGGGCAGCCTGGTACCACCGGGCAAGCGTCTGGCCAGTGGCTTTCTGTATGTCGGCAGCCCGGTCAGGCAGGTGCGCGAACTGAGCGAAAAAGAGCAAGCCTTCTTCACCTACAGCGCGGGTAACTACGTAAAACTCAAAGACCAGCACTTGGCCGAAGGCTACCACCTGGCGCTTTAAGCCCACTTTTTAGGAGCCTTGCATGCATTATCAAAACCTATTGTTCGACCTCGACGGCACCCTGACAGATCCGCGCGAAGGCATCACCCGCTCGATCCAGTATGGCCTGAGCAAAATGGGGATCGACGAACCTGACCTGACCCAACTCGAACACTTCATCGGCCCGCCATTGCTGCAACAGTTCATGGCCACCTATGGTTTTAACGAGGCACAAGCGTGGGAAGCGATGGGGTTCTACCGCGAGCGTTTCGCGGTGACCGGGCTGTATGAAAATGAAGTGTTCGAGGGCGTCACGCCGTTGCTGCAAGAGCTGGTGGCGCAGGGTCGGCAGCTCTTTATCGCGACCTCGAAGCCGCACGTCTATGCCCGTGAAATCGCCCGTCACTTTGACTTCGCACGGCACTTCAAGGTGATTTACGGCAGCGAGCTGGACGGCACCCGCACCAACAAGGTCGAGCTGATTGCTCACCTGATGCACGAACAGGGGCTGGATCCGACGCAAACCTTGATGATCGGCGACCGCAAACACGACCTGATCGGTGCGCGGGACAACGGCCTGGATGCCGCCGCCGTGGGCTATGGGTTTGGCAGCTTTGAAGAGCTGAACGTGTTCGCCCCCAAATACCACTTCGAGACGCTGGCGCAGTTGCACCAAGCCTTCAAGTGACACAACACCCCGCAGGCTGCGATCTTTTGATCTTTAACAATCGCAGCCTGCGGGGGGTTAGCCCATCCGTGCTTCAATTTCGCGCTGTAAATCCTCGCGCCAGCCCAGCAAAAAACCCAACTCCACCACCACAAACAGCGGCCCGATGATCAGTCCGGTGACATCATCGATAAACGCCGGTTTGCGCCCTTCGTAGTAGTGCCCGACAAACTGAATCACCCACCCCAGCACAAACAGACCCATCCCCCAGCCCAACCAGACGCCGGTGCTCAACGCCGCCAGTGTGTGCCCCAGCCATACCGACAATCCCAACAGCAGCGTCATCAATACCCCCAGACGAAGCTCAAGGCGCAGGTAAAACACCGCACTGGCGACCATCAGCAACACCGCGGGCGAAATACCCGCCCACTGCGGGCGCGACAACAGCACTGCCACAGCCATCACTATTAGCGGGATACCCACAAAGTGGCTGGCAATATTGCGTTTATCGCGGTGGTAAGCCGCGTATTGGCTCAGGTGCTCGACCAGACTTTTCATGGAGAAAACTCTTTGGGGGAATGAGCGCAGTGTAATACGCCCGCGCAGAAGCTGGCGCAGGCTGCGACCTGTTGATCGTGAAAGATCGCAGCCTGCGAGACAGGTCTATCAGCACGCAATAAACGCCAGCGGCAAATTCCGGATCTGCTCACGCACCGGCCGCTGATAAGG
The DNA here is from genome assembly GCF_001529285.1 of Pseudomonas sp. TAA207. Classification (NCBI taxonomy): domain Bacteria; kingdom Pseudomonadati; phylum Pseudomonadota; class Gammaproteobacteria; order Pseudomonadales; family Pseudomonadaceae; genus Pseudomonas; species Pseudomonas sp. TAA207. Next base: position 301,325 of record NZ_LLWJ01000072.1, read on the forward strand.
CCCTTCGCAGGTCAATTCATGCAGCAGCTCTTCGCGCAGTTGATGAAACTCAAAACTGCTGCGTTGACGCAGATGTGGCAACGCAATGTTCACGACCTGCTTGATCCGCCCCGGACGCGGCTCCAGCACACGGTCCGCCAAAAAAATCGCCTCTTCCACGTCGTGAGTCACCAGCACCGTGGTGATTTTGGCCCGCGCACGGATCGCCAGCAGTTCGTCCTGCATGTGTTGGCGGGTCAGGGCGTCCAGCGCGCCAAAGGGCTCGTCCAACAGCAACATGCGCGGGCTGGCCACCAAGCCGCGAGCAATCGCCACCCGTTGCGCCATGCCGCCCGATAACTGATGCACAAAGGCACGTTCGTGGACGCCTACCCAAAAGCCTCGGTGCTGCGTTCGGTGCTGGCGCCAGCGTCAGGCGGCGACACCGTGTGGGCCAACACCGCCACGGCGTACGCCAAGTTACCCACAGACCTGCAACAACTGGCTGACAAGCTGTGGGCGGTGCACAGCAACGAATACGACTACGCCAGCGCCAAACCCGATGTCTCGGCCGAAAAGCTTGAACGTTACCGTAAGGTCTTTACCTCAACCGTGTATGAAACCGAGCACTCAGTGGTGCGCGTTCACCCGGTCAGTGGTGAAAAGAGCTTGGTGCTGGGGCATTTTGTGAAGCGCATCAAAGGCTATTCGCCAGCCGATTCGGCGCACCTGTTCAACCTGCTGCAAAGCCACGTCACCCGCCTGGAAAACACCGTGCGCTGGCGCTGGAATACAGGAGACGTTGCGATCTGGGACAACCGCTCGACGCAGCATTACGCCCTTGACGACTACGGCGTTCAAGACCGCATCGTGCGCCGCGTAACATTGCAAGGCGATGTACCGGTGAGCGTGCAGGGCCAGCGTAGCCAGACCACCAAAGGCGCGTAACACCTGGCCCGCGCAATCGTCTTGCGCGCACGGCACAGAGGGTCGGTGAGGGGGATGAATGCGATTGTTTGCAGGTCAGTCACTGCGCGTACCGCCAACCGCTGACAAGGCATAACACCTGCGAAAACAAGCCCGCCCATTGCGGGCGGGCTTTTTTCAATCAGCGCACCAAGTGCAGGAACTGCATGTGGCGCTCGTACTGGTCGAGGATGTCGTTGATGATTTGCTCTTTGGTGTAGCCGGTCAGGTCGTAGTCCTGGCTGCCTTCACTCAAGTGCACTTCAGCGCGGTAGTAACGGCGATTACGCAGTTGCTCTTTTTTGCCAAACCCGCCACGGGCGAAGGACGGCGTGAAATAGCCACGCATCTGCACCTGATAGATGAACGGGTGCTCTTCACCGTGACCGATCTCCAGGCTCACGTTGTCATTGGCCGGGTCCGGCTGGGTGACAACGTTAAGGCCTTTTTCACGGAACACCGCGCTCACTTCTTCAATCGCCGGGCGCACGGTGGTGTCCATGAAGCGGTACACCTCATCACGCGACGGGAAGTGCACGGCCTGGCTGAGGCGTTGTCGCCAACCGCCACGCCCACGACGCGAGTGCGAGACCGGCGCCAGGGAATGCATTTGCGCGATTTGCTTCTGCGATTCCAGATAGAACGCTTTGTGCAGGCCCCACATCATCAGCAACAAAATCAGCGAGAACGGCAACGATGTCAGCACCACCGCCGACTTGAGCGCATCAATGCTGCCCGAAAATAACAGCGCACTGGTGATCAGCGCCGTCATTGCACCCCAGAACACCCGCAGCCATTTCGGGCCGTCTTCGTCAGCGTTATTGCCTCGCGCCGAGAGGGTAGACAGCACCACGGTGCCGGAGTCGGCCGAGGTGACGAAGAACACAAAACTGATGAACACCGTCACGGCGATCACGGTTTTGCTCCACGGGTAGGTTTCCAACAGCAGGTACAAGGTGCGCGACGGGTCGTCGATGGCCGACTGACCGAGGGCAACCATGCCGTGGTTGAGCACTTGATCGATGGCGCTGTTACCGAAAATCGACATCCACGCCAGGGTAAAGCCCAGCGGGATCAGCAGCACGCCGAACACGAACTCACGGATGGTGCGGCCCCGGGAAATACGCGCAATGAACAAACCTACAAACGGCGACCATGCGATCCACCAGGCCCAGTAAAACACGGTCCAGCCACCCAGCCAGTCGCTCGGTTTGTCGTAGGCGTACACATCGAAACTCTTGGTCGGCAATGCGCCCAGGTAGTCACCGATGTTTTGCACCAGGGTGTTGAGCAAATGTTGGGTCGGCCCTGCGAACAATACAAACAGCAGCAGCGCACAGGCCAGCAGCATGTTGATGTCCGACATCACCCGCACGCCTTTGTCGACCCCGGCGATGGCCACCAGAATGGCCGCGCCCATCATCAACGTGATCAGACCCACCTGCACCCATTGGGTATGCGGCATGCCGAACAGATAGTCGAGGCCGGAGTTGAGGTGCAACACCCCAAAGCCCATGTCGGCACCCAGACCGAACACGGTCGCGATGATGCCGAAGCCGTCTACCGCGTAGCCGATAGGGCCATTGATTCGTTTACCGATCAGCGGGTACAGCGCCGAACGCAGCGCCAGCGGCAGGTTGTGGCGATACGCGAAGTACGCCAGCGCCATGCCGACAAACGCAAACACGCCCCAGCCATGCAAACCCCAGTGCAAGAACAGCAACTGCATGCCCTGGCGCGCGGCCTCGGCATTACCGGCCGGGCCTTGTGGCGGGTTGAGCATGTGGGTCAGCGGTTCGGACACACAAAAGAAAAACAGCGTGATGCTGATCCCGGCGGCGAACAGCATCCCCGCCCAGGACAGGTAACTGAACTCAGGTTCGTCGTGGTCGGCACCGAGCTTGATCTTGCCGTAGCCGGACAAGGCGGTGACGACCACGAAGATCAGATACAGGGTCATCGCTAGCATGTAATACCAGCCGACCGTATTGGCTGCCCAATTTTGCGCAGCCAGCAGCCATTCACCGGCCTCTGCGGGCATGCAAATCACTACCACGCCAAAGATCAGAATAAAGATCGCTGCGAAGTAAAACACGGGCGGGTTCATGCGGATCGTGGACGTCTCAGACGTCATGGGTACACTCATTGGATGTGCACCTTATAGAGGTAAAACGCGGGCAAAAAGAGCGGATTCGGCAAAGGTTAGCCTCCTGTTATGAGCGGGCAGCGGACCACCGTTTTAAGTTGAACGAGTATTCAAGTTAAACATGGATGGCCTTTTAGAACTAATCGCTGCCCACGGCTTCACGTCTAATACGTTAGCTCATGGCAAGGTATGACACATGGCCATGATCAACGTTCAGCCGTTGCCACAAGGGGCTATCAGCGCCATGAGACCGCTGGGAGAAGCGGCCGGATTTGAGCGTTGAAAATAATTCAAAAAAAAACCTCACGCCAAGAAGCTGATCAAAAAACAGTCAATTTTGAAGCGTTTGATCATGAATAGGTGCCGGTAGAAACCCGACGATCGACGCCACTATTTGAGGATGTTGACTCGTCTCGGTACCGACACCCACACAAGAGCGATAACAAACGCATAAAGCACAACGCCCACCACACTGAAAAATGTATCGAGCACATACCCAGCGATTATTAAAATACCCAGCAACGAAGCCAGCACCAGCCAGCTATTAAACATGATAAATACCGCTATTTTTAAACGGTATGAGGACGTGGACAACTGAGTGGAAATCAGCACTCCCACACCGGCCATAAACACCGCAACAAGCCCGACACCTAGCATTATTGCAACGTAAATAACTGCCGCAGGAACACCCGTCGTCTCTAATAAATTCGAAGGATTCTCGGATATATCACTGCTGGCCAAGTGCAAACTAAAGCAGCCCAATATAAAAAAAACTATAGACGCCCACAAAAACTTAGAACGATTCATCGAACACCGCGAGCTTTTTTCATCTAATTGCAGTCTGGCCTGTTAGCTGATTTACGACATATGGCCTATCACCGCTGGATTTTTTGTCTACCTGCTGCACACATTTGGTCAGCAGCAGCTAAAGCCTTTAATTCGACTTTTGAATAAACGCTCCAACCGTTGCGTTTACAAATGCTTCAAAAGTAGCAATACAGTCAAATTTGAATAGTTTCGAATTCTAGACGCCAGCGACATAGCAACCGGATTTGGCCTGCCCGGGGGAAACGATGCCCAGAATCTAGATTTTGGGCCGACGGTGAATAGTGCCCTCCAGAATTAAATTCAGGGTAAGCCGTAACATAGATCGCAGGCAATATTGTGCTCATTTAATAACCGTATATATATTCACCTAAGATTATTAAATCTAGATTCAACTACGAAATACAACCATGAGGAAGGAGCCCAACTTTATGTCAGACGCATCCCGATTTTAATAATCTACTCAAACTTATGCGCCGTAGGGCCTGCGTTCGCGTTCAAAAAACAGACAAATCCAGCGGCCGAATCGCCCCCATCCAGATCGCATGTTCGGTGTGATCCAGCAGGTCATTTCCAGTATCGGGGTGCAGAAAAACCACTAATCCACGCCGATTAAGCGCCAGCCACGGTAAGACCACGCCGATCAGTTCAGGGCCAAACGCAAGTTGGCAGCTCCAGTCCGGGTGCGGGCCAACCGGGCGTTGGTGGACCCGGCCCATCTGCACGTTAAATAGCTGGGTCGCTTCTTCGGCCAAAGCGCGTGCCTGATCGAGGGTCGAGGCATCGAAATATAGGTGAGCGTGGTAACCCTTGATGCGCTGCATAAAACCTCCAAGCGCCGTAACCGCAGGCTGCGTCCAGCGCCATAGCCGTCGTAATGATCGGACGCCGCCTGCGCTGGCGGCTACCGGTTTAGTTGGCCAACAATTGGCGCAAGTGCGCCAACGCAGGTGCGGTGTCCGGGCGCACCCCGCGCCACAGGTAAAACGCCTCTGCCGCCTGCTCTGCCAACATGCCCAGCCCGTCCATGACCGTGCCCGCGCCGTGCGCGCTGGCCCACACACAGAAAGGTGTTGGCTCTTTGCCATACATCATGTCGTAGCACAGGGTTTTGCCAGGCTCGATCAAGCTGCTGGCAATGGGCGGCAACTCTCCTGCCAGGCTGGCCGAAGTGGCATTGATGATCACGTCCACCGACTCAGCCAACCAGTCATAACCACTGGCCGAGACCGGTCCCAGGTCGCTAAACAGTTCGGCCAGCACTTCCGCTTTTTCGACGGTACGGTTGGCAATGATGAGCGAGGCCGGTTGTTCGGCCAGCAATGGCTCCAGCGCACCCCGCACTGCGCCACCCGCGCCCAATATCAGAATACGTTTGCCTTTGAGGCTAAAGCCCGCGTTGACCGTCAGGTCGCGCACCAAGCCTGCGCCGTCGGTGTTGTCGCCCAACACGTTGCCATCGGCCAGCTTGCTCAAGGTATTCACCGCACCGGCCCGCTGCGCGCGCGCGGTCAGTTGCGTGGCCAGGCGGTAGGCCTCTTCCTTGAATGGCACCGTAATATTGGCGCCACGCCCATCTTTGAAAAACGCGGTGGCGCAGCCTGTGAAGTCATCCAGCGGTGCGAGCAGGGTGTCGTACTGCATGGCCTGACCGGTTTGCTCGGCAAATAAGCGGTGCAGCACCGGCGATTTGCTATGGGCGATCGGGTTACCAAAAACGACGTAACGGTCCATCAGGCAAGCTCCTCGGGCAATGTCAGGCGTTGGCCAACCAATCGCGGTCTTGCAGGAAGTAATCGGTCAGACGCGCTTCGGGGCTGCCCGGCTCGGCCTTCCAGTCGTAGCCCCAGCGCACTTGAGGTGGCAACGACATCAGGATCGATTCGGTACGGCCGCCGGACTGCAAGCCAAACAAGGTGCCACGGTCGTAGACCAGGTTGAACTCCACGTAGCGGCCGCGGCGGAACTCCTGGAATTCGCGCTGCTGGGCGGTGTATTCGTCGTTTTTGCGGCGCTGAATGATCGGCAGGTAGGCATCGATGTAGGCATCGCCAATGGCACGAATGAAAGCGAAGCAGGTATCGAAATCCCACTCGTTCAAGTCATCAAAGAACAGGCCGCCGATGCCGCGCGGCTCGTTGCGGTGCTTGATGTGAAAGTAGGTATCGCACCAGGCTTTGTAGCGCGGGTAGACATCGGCACCGAACGGCGCGCAAGCCTGCTCGGCAATGCGGTGCCAGTGCACGCAGTCTTCTTCAACGGCGTAGTAGGGCGTCAGATCGAAGCCACCGCCAAACCACCAGACCGGCTCTTCGCCTTCTTTTTCAGCGATGAAAAAACGCACGTTGGCGTGGGACGTTGGCACATGCGGGTTGTGCGGATGGATCACCAACGACACGCCCAGCGCTTCGAAACCACGGCCTGCCAGCTCAGGGCGGTGAGCGCTGGCCGAGGGGGGCAAGCCGCTGCCAAAGACGTGGGAAAAGTTGACGCCACCTTTTTCGATCACATGGCCGTTTTCAATCACACGAGTCCGACCGCCACCGCCTGCCGGACGCTGCCAGGCGTCTTCCACGAAGCGGGTGCCGCCGTCTTCGGTTTGCAGCGCGTTGCAAATGCGGTCTTGAAGGTCGAGCAAGTAGGCTTTTACAGCCTCGGTGCGGGTAGTCATGACATCACCTTGAATAGGTCAAAGCTACGCGGCACTTCGTCAGAGCGGGGCCGGCGGCAAAGGGCGGCTAGCATAACACCGCCCCCGGCCTCATCGCAGTTGACGAAGATCACGCTTAAGCGTTGGATGTAGCCTTCGTGAAATCAGCGAGGACAGTGCAGATGGCTAAACGTATTCAGTTTCGGGCCCACGGCGGCCCAGAAGTGCTTGAGTTTGTTGACTACTCACCCGCCGAGCCGGGCCCGCAACAGGTGCGCGTGCGCAACCAGGCCATCGGTCTTAATTTCATCGATACCTATTACCGTGGCGGCCTCTACCCGCTGCCTGAACTGCCGTCCGGGCTGGGCAACGAGGGCGCAGGCGTTGTCGACGCGGTCGGCAGCGACGTGCACAACGTCAAAGTAGGCGACCGCGTGGCCTATGGCACCGGCCCGCTGGGGGCGTACAGCGAATTGCACGTGCTGCCCGCCGCAAATGTGGTCAAGCTGCCCGACGATATTTCGTTTGAGCAAGCAGCGGCCGTGATGCTCAAGGGCCTGACGGTGCAGTACCTGCTGCGTCAGACCTATGAACTTAAAGGCGGCGAAACCATTCTGTTCCACGCGGCTGCCGGGGGTGTCGGTTCAATTGCCTGCCAATGGGCCAAGGCGCTGGGTGTGAAGTTGATTGGGACCGTCAGCTCGCCAGAAAAAGCCGCACTGGCCAAAAAGCTTGGCGCGTGGGAAACCATCGATTACAGCCATGAAGATGTCGCTCAACGCGTGCTGGAACTGACCGACGGCAAGAAATGCCCGGTGGTGTATGACGGCGTGGGTAAAGACACTTGGCTTACGTCATTGGACTGCTTGTCGCTGCGTGGGCTGATGGTCAGCTTTGGCAATGCCTCCGGTGCAGTGACGGGTGTGAACTTGGGGATCTTGGCGCAGAAAGGCTCGTTGTACGTCACGCGCCCGACACTGGCGTCCTACGCCAACAGCCCACAAAACCTGCAAACGATGGCGGACGAGCTGTTCGACATGATCCGCAATGGTCATATCACCGTGGACATCAGCCAGCGCTTTGCCTTGAAAGACGCAGCCAAGGCGCAGACCGAACTGTCAGCCCGTCGCACCACCGGGTCGACCATATTGGTGCCCTGAGGGACCAAACCGCGTAGGAGCGAGCTTACTCGCTCCTACTTTTGTGTAAGGATTTACGCCGGGCGAACCACTTTGCCCGTCGCCAAATCACGAATCACGCTCGGGTTTTTACGCCCGCCCAGGTTGCCACCCAAAACGTGGTCGATTTGCCCACGGAAATACTGCTCCACCTTGAGTCGCGTGCGTGCCGCCGGCAGCCCGGCCGGGTTGGCAGACGTCGACACAATCGGCCCTACCAGCGAGCACAGCTCCCGCACCAGCGGGTGATCGCTCACGCGCAAGGCCACCGAATCGTGAATGCCGGTGATCCACTCGGGCAACAAGCCTTGGTGCGGCACCAACCAGGTGTTGGGCCCCGGCCACGTGCTGGCCATGCGGTCGAGCCAGTCCTGCGGGAAATCTTCAAACAAAAAGTCGAATTGGTGAATGTTGTCGGCCACCAAAATCAGACCTTTTTCCACCGGCCGCGATTTGATTGCCAGCAACCGCTCGATGGCCTCTTCATCCCATGGGTCGCAACCCAATCCCCAAACAGCTTCGGTGGGGTAGGCAATTACCGCGCCCGCGCGAATGGCTGTTGCGGCTTGCTGTACGCGCCAGGTGCTGATCATTGAATGTCTCCAGATGTGTGCTGTGCGCAAGTGTACTTAGCTGGCGCGAGCAAACCAACGCCCGGCCTCCAGCACCACGTGGCCCTCCAGTTCCAGTTCGGTCAGGGCGGCCAGCAGCGCGGGCAATTCCCAGCCACTGGCACTGGCCAGCCCTTCGCTGGTGTAAGGCGATGCCTGCAACAATTGCACGAGTGGATGACAGCTTGGCGTAAACATTCCACCTGTCGATAAGGGCATGGAGCGCCAGCCGTGCAACCCTTCCAAAATGTGTTCGATTGTTTCAACCAGCGTAGCCCCATCGCGGATCAATTGATGGCAACCACGCGCACCGGGGTGGTGGATCGAGCCAGGTATGGCGTACACCTCACGCCCTTGTTCGGCCGCCAGCCTGGCCGTGATCAGCGAGCCGCTGGCCACACTGGCTTCCACCACCAGCACGCCGAGCGATAAACCGCTGATGATGCGGTTGCGCCGCGGGAAATTGCCCGGTAGCGGTCCGGCGTCCAGCGGGAACTCAGAAACCACTGCGCTGCCGCTGGCAATCATTGCGTCGGCCAGCGCGTGATGGCGCTGTGGATAAAGTTTTTGCAACCCGGTGCCCAACACGCCAATTGTTTGCCCGCCGATGTCCAGTGCAGCCTGATGCGCCGCGCCATCTATGCCCAACGCCAAGCCACTGGTGATCACAAAACCGGCACCCGCCAATGCGCGAGAAAAGGCCGTGGCGGTGTCCAGAGCGGGCCGTGAAGCGCGTCGGCTACCGACCATCGCCAACTGCGGTTTTTCCAGAATAGATGGCTCGCCCGCCACGAATAACAGCGGCGGCGCATCGCTGAGTTCAGACAATAACGCCGGATAATCGCACTGATCATGCAGCAGCACATGGTGCTTGCAGCCCTCAAGCCAGCGCAATGCAGCGCTTGCACCGTCGCGAACCGCGGCGCTGCGCCGAGCCTCGGCGCACACCGCTGGCAGCCCCAAAGCACGCCACGCACTGGCCGGCGCGCTGAGCGCCGAACTGGCCGAACCAAAGGCACTGAAAAGCGTGGCGTAACGCCGGGGGCCAAGCTCGGGCAAGCCATGCAAGCGCAGTCGGGCTTCGAGCTCAGCAGGGGAAATACGGGAACAATCAGACAGCGACATAGGATCATCCTTGATCTGTTTCAGCAGCGTTACGCAATGTACAAGCTGTGGATAACTCTGTTGACAAGTTGTTGGGCAATCGCCGCAATCGCGACGATTGAGCCTGCTCATTCACTTGAAAAACAGCGTGCACACCCCACCTTAGTTGAACGATTCAGCCAGGCAGGGAAGGGGCCAATGGCCACTTGGCAGAATCGCCAGGAAGTGGGCAATTAAACTCAGGCCCTGTAAGCATCCGACTCACATCTAACGCAGGCGGGGCCTGAGTTTCTGGACCCAAAGGCAAGGGCATAACGTCGCCACACATGTCACATCTGCTGACACAGCCAGGGCCATTAGGTGGTTTCAAAGTGCTGCAAGCAGCGGCCAGCATGGCGTGCACCCCATGCAGCCCGGCAGCTAGTCGTTTCATCCGCGGGTGAATCCCTTTATTATGCTTGCTCGCGTGAAACGCCTGAACCCGAGCGGGTTCTCTCTGGAAGAGACGTTTTGCACAGGTTGCCCGAGTCCCCAGGACCCACCTGACAACCGTTATCAATCTTTCATACAGTGCAGCAATTACGCCTATGGCCATCCTTAACATCCTCGAATTCCCAGACTCGCGACTGCGCACCATCGCCAAGCCCGTGGAGGTTGTGGACGACGAAGTGCGTCAGTTGATCGATGACATGTTTGAAACCATGTACGAAGCACCGGGCATTGGCCTGGCCGCCACCCAGGTCAATGTGCACAAGCGCATCGTGGTCATGGACCTGAGCGAAGATCGCAGCGCGCCAATGGTGTTCATCAACCCGCAATTCGAAACCCTGACCGACGAGATGGACCAGTACCAAGAAGGTTGCCTGTCGGTACCGGGGTTCTATGAAAACGTCGATCGCCCGCAGCGCGTCAAAATCAATGCGCTGGACCGCGACGGCAAACCGTTCGAAATGATCGCTGAAGGCCTGCTGGCCGTGTGCATCCAGCACGAATGCGATCACCTCAACGGCAAGCTGTTTGTCGATTACCTGTCTAATCTCAAGCGTGACCGGATCAAGAAGAAGCTGGAAAAGCTGCACCGCCAGAACACTTGATCCCACTTGTCCAACGAGTGAAGCGGTTCTTGTAGCCGCTGCCGAGGCACGATGGCTGCGTTCGGGCGCAAAGCGGCCGTTAACATCCAGGCACCACCGATATGCCAGATGTACCGTGTCGCCGGGTTTTGCGACTGCTCTGCAGCCGTTTGTAACCCTCGCGTCTGGGCAGCGGCTACAGGTATCTCGCAGGATTATTCCCGCGCTCCCCCCATTCCAAGTGAGAAACCCATGACTGAGCCACTGCGCATCGTCTTTGCTGGCACCCCAGAATTTGCCGCTGAACACCTCAAGGCGCTGCTAAATACGCCTTACGAGATCGTCGCGGTTTACACCCAACCGGACCGTCCGGCCGGGCGCGGGCAAAAGCTGATGCCAAGCCCGGTCAAACAACTCGCGCTGGAACACAACATTCCCGTGATGCAGCCGCCGACTCTGCGAGCACCTGAGGCGCAAGCCGAACTGGCCGCGCTCAAACCGGACTTGATGGTGGTCGTGGCCTACGGATTGATCCTGCCGCAAGTGGTACTGGATATTCCGCGCCTGGGCTGCATCAACAGCCACGCTTCCTTGCTGCCACGCTGGCGGGGCGCGGCACCGATCCAGCGCGCCATCGAAGCGGGCGACGGTGAAAGCGGCGTGACCGTGATGCGCATGGAAGCCGGGCTCGACACCGGGCCAATGCTGCTCAAGGTAAAAACCCCGATCACCTCTGAAGACACCGGCGGCAGCCTGCACGACCGTCTGGCCGAGCTAGGCCCGCCTGCGGTGATTGAAGCCATCGCCGGGCTGGCGGCCGGTACGTTGCAGGGCGAAGTACAAGATGACAGCCTCGCGACTTACGCCCACAAGCTGAACAAGGACGAAGCCCGTATCGACTGGAACCGCCCGGCCAGCGAACTGGAGCGTCAGATTCGTGCGTTCAACCCGTGGCCCATTTGCCACACCACGTTGAAGGGCGAAGCCATGAAAGTGCTCGCGGCAGAAATACCTTACGTAAAACATGTGAATGCGCCAGGAGAAGTTATAGGCGCAACCAAAAACGGTCTTATCGTGAGCTGCGGGCGAGGTGCATTGTCGCTGACCTGCCTGCAATTACCTGGTGGCAAGGCGCTGAACTTCAGCGACTTTTTCAACAGCCGTCGTGAGAAATTCGCCATCGGCACCCTCCTCGGCGCAACGGAAACCGCTCAATGAACCCGCGTCTGGCCGCCGCCAAGGCACTGACCGCCGTGCTCAACGGCAAAGCCTCGCTTAACAGCTCACTGCCCTTGCAACTGGACAAGGTCGAGGCCCGCGATCGCGGCCTCACCCAGGACCTCGCCTTCGGCACGGCACGCTGGCAACCGCGTTTGTCGGCGCTGGCCAACAAATTGCTGCAAAAACCGTTCAAGGCCGCCGATGCGGACGTTGAGGCGCTGCTGCTGGTCGGTCTGTACCAACTGCTCTACACCCGTATTCCTGCCCACGCCGCCATCGGCGAAACCGTAGGCTGCGCCGACAAACTGAAAAAACCGTGGGCCAAAGCGCTGCTCAACGCCGTGTTGCGCAATGCGCAGCGTGAAAGCGAAACCTTGCTGACCGAGCTGGAACACGACCCGGTGGTGCGCACGGCGCATCCGCGCTGGCTGCAAAAATCGCTGAAAGCCTTCTGGCCTGAGCAGTGGGAAGCCATCTGCGCGGCCAACAACGCCCATCCGCCGATGATTCTGCGGGTCAATCGCCGTCATCACAGCCGCGATGCATACCTGCAATTGCTGATCGAGGCCGACATTGAAGCGCAACCCTGCACCTTCAGCCAGGACGGCATCGTGCTGGCCGAAGCCTGCGACGTGCGCAACCTGCCAGGCTTTGCCGAAGGCTGGATCAGCGTGCAGGACGAAGCCGCGCAATTGGCGGCCGACCTGCTCGACCTCGCACCCGGCCAGCGCGTGCTCGACGCCTGCTGCGCGCCGGGCGGTAAAACCTGCCACATCCTTGAAGTCGAACCCAAACTGGCTGGCGTGGTGGCAGTAGACCTGGAAGCCAAGCGCCTGGTGCGTGTGCGCGAAAACCTGGAGCGTCTGGGCCTGAGTGCCGAATTGATCGCAGCCGACGGCCGCGATACCGCTACCTGGTGGGACGGAAAGCCGTTCCAGCGCATCTTGCTCGACGCGCCTTGCTCGGCGACAGGCGTTATCCGACGCCATCCAGACATAAAACTGACACGCCAACCTGACGACATCGCCGCTTTGGCGACCCTGCAAGGCGAGTTGCTCGACGCAATGTGGCCGACGCTGGACGTCGGTGGCATCCTGCTCTACGCCACGTGCTCGACGTTGCCGACCGAAAACACCGAAGTGATTGAAGCTTTCCTGGCCCGTACACCGGGTGCGCGTGAGCTGGACATCGCCGGGCAGTTCGGCCTCAAGCAGCCGCACGGGCGCCAGTTGCTGGCCCAGCAAGGCGGGCATGATGGCTTCTATTACGCCAAGTTGATCAAGATCGCCGCCGCGCGCGGCTAATCGAGAACAGGAAATGACGGCATGAAAATCATCATCCTCGGCGCGGGTCAGGTCGGCGGCACATTGGCAGAGCATCTGGCCAGCGAAGCCAACGACATCACCGTGGTCGATACCGACGGCGAACGCCTGCGTGACCTCGGCGACCGTCTCGACATTCGTACCATTCAAGGCCGCGCCTCGTTGCCCAATGTGCTGCGTCAGGCCGGTGCCGACGATGCCGACATGCTGGTGGCGGTGACCAACAGCGACGAGACCAACATGGTCGCCTGCCAAGTGGCGTACTCGCTGTTTCACACCCCGACCAAAATTGCCCGGGTGCGTGAATCGGCCTACTTAAGCCGGGGCAACGAGCTGTTCGACAACGACGCAATTCCGGTCGACGTGTTGATCAGCCCCGAGCAAGTGGTGACCAACTACATCAAGCGCCTGATCGAACACCCCGGTGCCTTGCAGGTGATCGACTTCGCCGAAGGCAAAGCGCAGTTGGTGGCGGTCAAGGCGTACTACGGCGGCCCGTTGATTGGTCAGCAACTGCGCCAGTTGCGCGAACACATGCCGAATGTGGACACGCGTGTTGCTGCCATTTTCCGACGTGATCGCCCGATTACCCCACGGGGTGACACGGTGATCGAGGCTGACGACGAAGTCTTTTTCATCGCCGCACGCGCCAACATTCGCGCCGTGATGAGTGAAATGCGCCGGTTGGATGAAAGCTACAAACGCATCGTGATCGCTGGTGGCGGGCAAATCGGCGAGCGGCTGGCCGAAGCCATTGAAAGCCGTTATCAGGTCAAGATCATCGAGATGAGCGCCGCACGCTGCCGCTACCTGTCGGACACCCTCGACAGCACCGTGGTGCTGCAAGGCAGCGCGTCGGACCGCGATTTGATGCTGGAAGAAAACATCGCCGACGCCGACCTGTTTCTGGCCCTGACCAACGACGACGAAGCCAACATCATGTCCTCGCTGCTGGCCAAACGTCTGGGGGCCAAGAAGGTGATGACCATCATCAACAACCCGGCCTACGTTGACTTGATTCAGGGCGGCGAGATCGACATCGCCATCAGCCCGCAGTTGGCCACCATCGGCACCTTGCTGGCTCACGTGCGGCGCGGCGATATCGTCAGCGTGCACTCATTGCGTCGGGGTGCGGCCGAAGCCATTGAGGCGATTGCCCACGGCGACTCGAAGTCGAGCAAGGTGATTGGCCGCCGTATCGGCGAGATTCACCTGCCACCGGGCACCACCATTGGCGCGATCATTCGTGACGAAGAAGTGCTGATTGCCCACGACGCCACCGTTATCAATGCGGGCGACCATGTGATTTTGTTCCTGGTGGATAAAAAGCATATTCGCGACGTTGAGAAGCTGTTCCATGTAGGACTGAGCTTTTTCTAAGGAGCCGGACGGATGCTGGAATCACTGGAAAAAATGCTGGCCAAGGGTGTGGATAACTCACTGCTGCGCTTTGGCTTGGGCAAGGGGTATCTCGACCTTGGGGATAACCTCAAGGCGGCAGAGCATCTGCAATGCTGCGTAGGTTTTGATCCCAAGTACTCGGCGGCCTGGAAGTTATTGGGCAAGGCGTATTTGGCGGCCGGGGATCGAGCGGCGGCGCGCACCGCATGGGAGCAGGGCACTGCGGCCGCGCAGGCCCATGGCGACAAACAGGCCGAAAAAGAAATGAGCGTGTTTTTGAAGAAGCTGGATAAACAGCAGCCCTGACGCGGCCCGCTCGGCGTTAACGCAGGCTGCGATGTTCTGATCTGGAAAGATCGCAGCCTGCGCGGTTATCAGTACCAGCGCGCCTCGCCTGGCGGGCGCTTCTTGAAGCGCTTCATGCTCCACATGTACTGGCTGGGGTAAGCCCGCACGTATTTCTCTACCACCTTGCTCATGGCCGCGCACGAAGTGGCCGTGTCGGTGCTGTACATTTCTTCAGGCGCAGCTTGCAGAATCACCTTGAAGCCCGAGCCATCCGGCAGGCGCAGCGCGTGCAGGAACACCCCGACCGCTTTACCGCCTGCCAGCATGTTCGGTACAAATTTGCTGGTCAGGGCCATGGTGCCAAGGAACGGTACAAAAATACCCGCCGACTCGGCT
Source organism: Pseudomonas sp. TAA207 (assembly GCF_001529285.1). Taxonomy (NCBI): domain Bacteria; kingdom Pseudomonadati; phylum Pseudomonadota; class Gammaproteobacteria; order Pseudomonadales; family Pseudomonadaceae; genus Pseudomonas; species Pseudomonas sp. TAA207. The sequence continues at coordinate 316,485 of NZ_LLWJ01000072.1, forward strand.
GGCTCCGGGTCTGCCGGAATACCCACCTGACCACCTTTGCGCACCTCTTTGATGACACTCAGGATGCCTTCTTTGGTCGATGCCGCGACGCGGTTGCCCAACTGAACACGCTGCTTTTGCAGCAACTCGTCTACCGCTTTGAGTTTTGGCGGGCGATAGAAAATGATCGGTTTGCACTGGCTGCAATAGAAGTGGTTGAGCACTTCCCAATTGCCCAAATGGCTGGTGATGCCCACCACGCCTTTGCCGCTGGCCAACGCGTCTTTGAGCACGTCCAGCCCTTCGACTTCACGCACCAGATCAATGGAGCGCTGGGCCGGCCAGATCCACGCGCAGGCGCTTTCGGTCAGGCTTTTGCCGATGTCCTTGAGGCTTTGGCCGACCAGTTGCTCGCGGGCAACCGGGTCCATTTCAGGGAAGCATTTGGCCAGATTGATGCGCACCACATCGCGTGAGCGATTCGGCAGTTTCCACATCAGCCAGCCAATGGCCGAGCCCACGCGTTGCACCGCGCCCCACGGGAGCATGGCAAATAACCGCAAAGCCCCGACCAGCAGGGCGCCTTTAAACTTTTCCACAGGGTTTTCCCATTCAAAACAAACGGCTTTGTAGTCGCAGGCGAAGTACGAGGTGGCGATCAGTTGCCCAACAACCTCGCTATTGAAGGCCCTTATGGCCTTATCGCAGCCTTTGGCAGCGACTACAGTCAGTGCAATTGGCCCGTATTCTAACCGCCGTTGGCCAGCTGCGCGTAGCGGTCACAGGTGGTGGCGTGGTCCATGACCATGCCGCTGGCCTGCATGAACGCGTAACAGATAGTCGGGCCGACGAAGGTAAATCCGGCTTTTTTCAGGCCCTTGCTCATGGCTTCAGCCTGGGGTGTAACCGCCGGGAATTCATGGCGTTCAGTGAAGTGATTGATCTTCGGCTGGCCGCCCACGAACGACCACAAAAACTCCACCGGGTTGTCCAGCGCCAGCCAGGCGTGGGCATTGCGCCTGGCGCCCACCACTTTCAGGCGGTTGCGGATAATCCCCGGATCTTGCAGCAAGACCTCTATCTCGGCGTCCGTCATGGCGGCCAAACGCTGCACATCAAAGCCAAACATGACCTTGCGATAGTGCTCGCGTTTTTTTAAAACCGTGATCCATGACAAACCGGCCTGGAACCCTTCGAGCAATAACAACTCGAACAACCCGTGCGCATCGCGCAACGGCACGCCCCACTCTTGATCATGATATGCCGCGTACAAAGGGTCATCCGAACACCAGAAACAACGTGCCATACAGGCTCCAAGAGGTAGAGGCGCGACCGAATCGGGTATACTCCCGCTCTTTAAATCGCAGCCCAAGAAACAGGTGAATTTGTGAGCCAGCCTACGCCAGCAGTGCGTACCTTCCAAGACTTGATCCTCGCCCTCCAGCAATACTGGGCCGAGCAAGGTTGTGTGGTGCTTCAGCCCTACGATATGGAAGTGGGCGCCGGCACATTCCATACCGCTACTTTTTTGCGCTCTCTGGGCCCAGAAACGTGGAACGCCGCTTATGTGCAGCCCAGTCGTCGCCCGACTGACGGCCGCTACGGCGAAAACCCGAACCGCTTGCAGCACTACTACCAGTTCCAGGTGGTATTGAAGCCAAATCCGCCTAATTTCCAGGAGCTGTACCTGGGCTCGCTGAAGCACATCGGCCTCGACCCGCTGGTGCACGACATCCGTTTCGTTGAAGACAACTGGGAATCGCCAACACTGGGCGCCTGGGGTCTGGGCTGGGAAATCTGGCTCAACGGCATGGAAGTCACCCAGTTCACCTACTTCCAGCAAGTGGGCGGCATCGAGTGCTACCCGGTGACGGGCGAAATCACTTACGGCCTTGAGCGCCTGGCGATGTACCTGCAAGGCGTCGACTCTGTCTACGACCTGGTCTGGACTGACGGCCCGTTCGGCAAAGTGACCTACGGCGACGTGTTCCACCAGAACGAAGTCGAGCAATCGACTTACAACTTCGAACACGCCAACGTCGACAAACTGTTCGAGCTGTTCGATTTCTACGAAAGCGAAGCCAAGCGCCTGATCGAACTCGACCAGCCACTGCCATTGCCGAGCTACGAAATGGTGCTCAAGGCGTCCCACACCTTCAACCTGCTGGATGCGCGCCGGGCTATTTCGGTAACGGCCCGTCAGCAGTACATCTTGCGTGTGCGTACCCTGGCCCGTGCCGTAGCGCAGGCGTATCTCGAAGCACGCGCCAAGCTGGGCTTCCCGATGGCACCCCCTGATTTGCGTGATGAAGTGTTGGCTAAGTTGGAGGCTGCACAATGAGTGCTCAAGATTTTCTGGTTGAACTGGGCACTGAAGAACTGCCGCCAAAAGCCCTCAATACCCTGGCTGAAGCGTTCCTCGCCGGGATTGAAAAAGGCCTGCAAAGCGCTGGCCTGAACTTCACTGCCAAAAAAGTCTACGCCGCGCCGCGTCGTCTGGCCGTGCTGCTGACCCAGCTCGACACCCAGCAGCCGGATCGCAGCATCAACATCGACGGCCCGCCCCGTCAGGCGGCGTTCGACGCTGAGGGCAACCCGACTCAAGCCGCCCTTGGCTTTGCCAAGAAGTGTGGCGTTGACCTGAGCGAAATCGATCAGAGCGGTCCGAAACTGCGTTTCAGCCAGGTCATTGTCGGCAAGCCGACCGCCAGCCTGCTGCCGACCATCGTTGAAGACTCGCTCAATGATTTGCCGATCCCCAAGCGCATGCGCTGGGGCGCCCGTAAAGAAGAGTTCGTACGTCCAACCCAATGGCTGGTCATGCTGCTGGGCGACGACGTGGTCGATTGCACGATTCTTGCGCAAAAAGCCGGTCGTGATTCGCGCGGTCACCGCTTCCATCACCCCGAAAACGTACGCATCAGCGCGCCAGCCAACTACCTCGAAGACTTGCGCAAAGCCTACGTGCTGGCCGACTTTTACGAGCGTCGTGAACTGATTTCCAAGCGCGTGGCCGAACTGGCGACGATGCAGGAAGGGACAGCCATCGTGCCGCCAAGCCTGCTCGACGAAGTCACGTCGCTGGTTGAGTGGCCGGTGCCGCTGGTGTGCTCGTTCGAAGAGCGCTTCCTCGATGTACCGCAAGAAGCCCTGATCACTACCATGCAGGACAACCAGAAGTACTTCTGCCTGCTGGACGTGGACGGCAAGTTGCTGCCGCGCTTTATCACCGTGGCCAACATCGAGAGCAAAGACGCGCAGCAAATCATCTCGGGTAACGAGAAAGTGGTGCGCCCGCGTCTGACCGATGCCGAGTTCTTCTTCAAGCAAGACAAGAAGCAGACACTCGAAAGCTTCAACCTGCGCCTGCAAAACGTGGTGTTCCAGGCCCAACTGGGCAGCGTGTTCGACAAAGCCGAGCGCGTGTCCAAACTCGCCGCATTCATTGCCCCGCGCATCGGTGGCGACGCACAGCGCGCAGCCCGTGCAGGCTTGCTGTCCAAGTGCGACCTGGCGACCGAAATGGTCGGCGAGTTCCCGGAGATGCAAGGCATTGCCGGTTACTACTACGCCCTCAACGACGGCGAGCCTGAAGACGTCGCACTGGCGCTGAACGAGCAGTACATGCCGCGCGGTGCAGGCGCTGAATTGCCGGGCACCCTGACCGGTGCGGCGGTGGCCATTGCTGACAAACTCGACACCCTGGTCGGTATTTTCGGCATCGGCATGCTGCCCACCGGCAGCAAAGACCCGTACGCACTGCGCCGTGCAGCGCTGGGTATCTTGCGCATCCTGATCGACAAAAAACTCGACCTCGACCTGACTGAAGCCGTGAATTTCGCGGTGACCGCCTTCGGCGCCAAGATCAAGTCGGCCGGGCTGGCGGATCAAGTGCTGGAGTTCATCTTCGACCGCCTGCGTGCGCGTTATGAAGACGAAGGCGTGGACGTGGCCACTTACCTGTCGGTGCGTGCGTTGCAGCCAACCTCGGCGCTGGACTTCGATCAGCGCGTGCAAGCCGTTCAAGCCTTCCGTCAATTGCCGGAAGCCGCAGCCCTGGCCGCCGTCAACAAGCGCGTGTCGAACCTGCTGAGCAAGGTAGACGGCAAGGTCTCGACCCACGTCGAAGCCAAGTTCTTCGACAACGCCAGCGAGTTCTCGCTGTACTCGGCCATTCAAAAGGCTGACGAAGCGGTACAGCCGATGGCCGCTGCCCGTCAGTACAACGAAGCGCTCACCCGCCTGGCCGCCTTGCGCGAACCGGTGGATGCCTTCTTTGAAGCGGTGATGATCAACGCTGAAGATGCCAACGTGCGGGCTAACCGCTACGCATTGCTGGCGCGTTTGCGCGGTCTGTTCCTCGGCGTAGCCGACATTTCGCTGCTGGGCTAAGGGGCTGCCGTGAAACTGCTGATTCTTGATCGGGACGGCGTGATCAATCACGACTCCGACGCTTACATCAAGTCTGTCGAGGAGTGGTTGCCACTCCCCGGTGCGATCGAGGCCATCGCGCAGTTGAGCAAGGCCGGCTGGACGGTGGCGATTGCCACCAACCAGTCCGGTATTGCGCGCGGCTACTACGACATCGCCACGCTGGACGCCATGCACGCCCGTTTGCGGGCATTGGTGGCGCAGCAGGGTGGCGAGGTCGGCCTGATAGTGTATTGCCCGCACGGCCCTGATGAAGGCTGCGCCTGTCGCAAACCCAAACCGGGCATGTTGCGCACGATTGCCGAGCATTACGGTGCTGATTTACGTGAATGTTGGTTTGTGGGTGACAGTTTGGGTGACTTGCAGGCCGCAGAGGCCGTCGGTTCACAGCCTGTTTTGGTAAAAACCGGAAAAGGCGAAAAAACGTTCGAAAAAAATCTACCGGCTACTACCCTGATTTTTGACGATCTGGCGGCAGTTGCCGCACAACTTATCCACACATAAGGCATTTTTGAACACCTGCTGACATCCGTTGCCCAGGCCTGTTCACGAATGCGTTATCCGCAACGGTAAAAGCCTCTATGTCGATCTTGCAGGCCATCAGAACTTTTTTCTTTTACCTGCTGCTGGGCACCAGTTCGCTGCTGTGGTGCTCGCTGAGCTTTTTTGTCGCCCCTTTTCTGCCGTTTCGTGCGCGTTATCGCTTTATCAACGTGTACTGGTGCCGCTGCGCACTGTGGCTGACGCGGGTGTTTTTGAACATTCACGTTGAAGTGAAGGGCGCCGAGAATATTCCGAAGCGTCCGTGCGTGATTCTGGCCAACCACCAAAGTACCTGGGAGACGTTTTTTCTCTCGGCCTACTTTCAGCCGTTGAGCCAGGTGCTCAAGCGCGAACTGCTGTATGTGCCGTTCTTTGGCTGGGCGATGGCCATGCTGCGCCCGATTGCCATCGACCGTGACAACCCCAAAGCGGCGCTCAAGCACATCGCCAAGAAGGGTGACGAGCTGCTCAAGGACAACATTTGGGTGCTGATCTTTCCCGAAGGCACCCGTGTGCCGTTTGGCACGGTGGGCAAGTTTTCGCGCGGGGGCACCGCATTGGCGGTCAATGCTGAGCTGCCGGTCTTGCCGATTGCGCACAACGCAGGCAAATACTGGCCTAAAACCGGCTGGGCGAAAAAGCCTGGCACGATTGAAGTGGTGATTGGCGCGCCGATGTACGCCAACGGCACGGGCCCACGGGCGATTGCCGAGCTCAATGAGCGGGTGCAAGCCTGGAACGAACAGACGCAGCGCGACATGGGTTCACTGTCACCGGTTGCAGCGCCAGCGGATGTCGCACTGGGTTAGTGCGAATTGTGGATAACGTGTGCACAAGTTTTGGATTTCTTGCAAAAAACAGTCGTAACCCAATGATTTAAATACTTATTTCTCGGTATGACTTTTTAGCGGAAAACGTGCATAAGTTTTTCTAAGCAGAAAAAAACCGGCTAATTAGCCGGTTTTTTTGTGCCCGCATCCTCTGTAGGCGCGGGCTGAGGGGAGAGCGCAATAGCGCGCAGTCTCAAACCTTATCGATATCCACATTGCGGGTTTCTTTGAGGCACAGCACTCCCACCACCAGGCTGACACCGGTGATCACCACCGGGTACCACAGCCCGTAAAAGATGTCCCCGGTGTACACCACCAGCGCAAACGACACGGTCGGCAAGAAGCCACCAAACCAGCCATTACCGATGTGATACGGCAGTGACATGGAGGTGTAGCGAATACGGGTAGGGAACAGCTCCACCATCACCGCTGCCAGCGGGCCGTAGGTCATGGTCGCGATCAGGGTCAGCAGCACCATCACCAGCACCACCATCGGTTGGTTCACGGCACTCGGGTCCGCCTTGGCCGGATAGCCTGCGTCGGTAATCGCCGCGCGCATTGCCGCTTCGTCAAAGCCGGTGATTTTTTGCTCACCCACTGACACTTCAACTAGGGTGCCGGGCGCTGCCGCCACCGAGGTGTAGGGCAACCCTTGCTTGACCAGGAAGGTTTTGACTTTATCGCAGGGGCTGTCAAAGCGCGCCTTGCCAACGGGGTCAAACTGGAAGGTGCAGGTGGACGGGTCGGCCATTACCACGATTGGCGATTGGCGACTCGCGGTGTCGATTTGCGGGTTGGCGTAATAGCTCAGTGCTTTGAATAACGGGAAGTACAGCACGGTGGCCAGCAGCAAGCCCAGCATCAGAATCGGTTTACGCCCCACACGGTCTGACAGCCAGCCAAAGAAGATAAAGAACGGTGCACCAATCACCACGCTGATAATCAAGAGGGTATTGGCCTGCGCCGGGTCCATCTTGAGCATCTGCGTCAGGAAGAACAGCACGTAGAATTGCGCGGTGTAGAAGGTCACCGCTTGCCCCGCGTTGATGCCAAACAGCGCGATCAGCACGATCTTGAGGTTTTCCCATTTGCCGAACGACTCGCGGATCGGCGATTTACTGCCTTTGCCTTCGGCCTTCATTTTCACGAAGGCGGGCGACTCGTGCATGCTCAAGCGGATCCACGTCGAGATGCCCAGCAGCACGATGGAGAGCAGGAACGGCAGGCGCCAGCCCCACACTTCAAACTGGTCGCCGGTCAGGTAACGGCAGCCCAGCACCACCAACAACGACAGCAACAAGCCCAAGGTGGCGGTGGATTGAATCCAGCTGGTGTTAAAACCGCGTTTGCCGGGCGCCGCGTGTTCTGCGACGTAGGTGGCGGCGCCACCATATTCACCGCCCAGCGCCAGCCCCTGAAGCATGCGCAACAGCACCAGCATGATCGGTGCGGCAATGCCGATGCTGGTGTAGGTCGGCAGCAAGCCCACAGCAAAGGTCGATAAGCCCATCAGAATGATGGTCATCAGGAAGGTGTATTTTCGCCCGATCATGTCGCCTAACCGGCCAAACACCAACGCCCCGAACGGCCTGACCAAAAAACCCGCCGCAAAGGCCATCAAGGCAAAAATGAATGCGGTGGTGTCGTTAACCCCGGCAAAGAACTGTTTGCTCAGGACGGTGGCCAGGGCGCCATACAAGAAAAAGTCATACCACTCGAAAACAGTCCCGAGGGATGACGCAAAAATGATTTTTCGTTCTTCACGGCCTGTCGGCGCTTTCGCGACGCTGGCGGTTTGTGCGATGGAGTCTGACATTTTCAATGCCCTCGGCCCTTGGGGCCACAGTGATTATTGTTGTTGTCCACTGTCGGTTCCGGATGACTGCGACCGAAACCACGACCGCCTTCAGGCGACCGGTGTTGCTGCTGCGCGAAACTGTTCTACGGGTGTTTCTGCTGTCTGAATCGGGGTGTCGAGGATCAATTGCGCGGCTTTTTCGCCAATCATCAGGGTGGGTGAACAGGTATTGCCTGACACGATATCCGGCATGATCGAAGCGTCGGCCACCCGCAAACCCGGCACGCCATGGACGCGCAACTCAGCATCGACCACCGCCTGAGTGTCCTGGCCCATACGGCAGGTGCCCACCGGGTGGAAAATCGTCGTACCTATACGAGCGGCGGCTTCGTACAGCTGTTGCTCGGTTTGCAGGTCTTTGCCTGGCAGATACTCCTCGGGACTGAAGCCTTGCAGGGCAGGGCTGGCCACAATGTTACGGGTCAGGCGAATGGCATCTGCCGCGACGTTTAAATCGTCAGGGTGGCTCAGGTAATTAGGGTCGATCAGCGGCGCATCGTCCGGGTTGGCTGAACGAATATCCACGCGGCCCCGGCTCTTGGGCCGCAGGTTACACACCGATGCGGTAAACGCAGGAAAGCGGTGCAAAGGCTCGCCAAAGCGTTCCAGCGACAAGGGCTGCACGTGGTACTGCAAATTGGCGGACGGTTGCGCAGGGTCTGACTTTACAAACGCCCCCAATTGGCTGGGCGCCATCGCCAGCGGACCGCTGCGATCGTAGGCGTAACGCAGGCCCATGCCTAACTTGCCCCACAGGCTATTGGCCACTTGGTTGAGGGTGCGCGCATTGCTCAGTTTGAAAATCAGACGCAGTTGCAGGTGATCTTGCAGGTTGCCACCCACCCCAGGCAGTTCGTGCTCGACCTTGATGCCCAGGCTTTCCAGCAGTGGGCGCGGGCCAATCCCCGAACGCTGCAAAATGCCAGGCGAACCAATGGCGCCGGCGCACAGGATGATTTCACGTTGAGCTTGAATGTCATGCTCGCAGCCTTGCCAGCGGGCGCGTACATGGGTGGCGCGACCTGCGGTCAGTAGCACTTTGTTGACCTGCACATCGGTCAGAACGGTCAGATTTGGACGTTTGAGGATAGGCCGTAAAAAGGCTTTGGAGGCATTCCAGCGCACACCTGCGCGCTGATTGACCTGAAAGTATCCACAGCCCTGATTGTCGCCGGTGTTGAAATCGCCCACCGTGGGAATGCCGCTTTGCGCCGCGGCGTCCCGGAACGCATCGAGAATGGGCCATGAATAGCGCTGTTGCTCGACACGCCACTCACCGTCACCGCCATGCAAGTGCGCGTTGCCATCGCAGTGTTTTTCACTGCGCTTGAACAGGGGCAGTACGTCTTTCCAGGCCCAGCCCGGATTGCCCTGCTCAGCCCAGCGATCGTAATCACCCGCCTGCCCGCGCATGTAGATCATGCCGTTGATCGACGAGCTGCCACCCAACACCTTGCCGCGCGGATAGCTCAAGCGGCGCCCTTGCAACCCGGCCTGCGCCTCGGTTTTGAAGCACCAGTCGGTGCGCGGGTTGCCAATGCAATACAGATAACCCACCGGAATATGAATCCAGGGGTAGTTGTCTTGCCCGCCCGCTTCGAGCAGCAGCACCTTGTGGGCAGGATTGGCCGACAGCCGATTCGCCAGCACAGAACCCGCAGGGCCCGCGCCCACGATGATGTAGTCGTATACCTGAGTGGCTGATGGCATGAAGCACCTCGCGCCTGTCTTTATTTTTATTGTCCTACACCATCGTATTGATTAATTTCGAGATGAAAACGCGCGATTTTGCCCACGGCCTGTGCGTTTTTGCACAGTTGGCCCATACGCCGCACTCGGGGATGACCATGTTCGACTGGAATGACCTGCGCTACTTTCTGGAGTTACACCGCAGCGGGCGCTTGCTGACCGCCGCCAAACGCATGAACACCACCCACAGCACGGTGGCGCGGCACATTGACAGCATCGAGCGGCACTTGGGGGCCGCATTGTTTGTGCAGCATGCACAGGGGTATGAACTGACACCCGCCGGGCAGGCGCTGCTCAAACATGCCGAAGCGATGGAAAACGTTGCCCTGCTGGCCCAGGAAGAAATCACCCAGGCCATGACGCCGCTGGGCAAGATCCGTCTGGGCGTCACCGAAGGCATTGGCATCATGTTCATCACCTCACGCCTGCGCGGTTTGTTTGAGCGCTATCCGGGGCTGGAAGTGGAATTGGTCGCAGTTCCACGGTTTGTCAGCATCCTCAACCGTGAGGCCGAAATCAGTATTCATCTGGAGCGGCCCAACGCCGACATGTTGATCACGCGCAAACTCACCGATTACACCCTCGCGCTTTACGCCAGTCCCGCCTATCTGGAGCAGGCTCCGCCGCTCAACCACCGCGATGATCTGGCGCATCACCACTGGATTGGCTACGTCGATGATCTGTTGTTCAGCCAGGAGTTGTTATTTCTCAACACCTTCTGTCGCACGCCGACCGTGACATTTCGCAGCACCAGCGTGATTGCCCAGCAGCAAGCAGCGCGTGCCGGATTAGGCATCGCAGTGCTGCCCAATTACATGGCCCGCCACGACAGCGAACTGGTGCGGGTTTTGCCGCAAGAGTCCGTGCAGCGCAGCTACTGGATTAGCACTCGGCGCGAGTTGCACAAGTCGGTGAGGTTACGCGTGGTGTGGGATTTTTTGCTGGAGTTATGCACAGCCGAACAAACCATCCTGCTCGCACCGTGAACCCTTAACCGCTGCCGAAGGCGGCGTCCGATGACCTGGTCGTCGTAATCTTTGGGGTTTCGGGTAAAAACGCGAAACAGCCCACAGCTTGCGGTTAATTCCGGCAGAGGCCTGATGCCTGTTCTACAGTCACGCCCTTCAATCGGGTCTTCGCTATAGAAGCCCACGCTCTTATAACGATAAAAAGTGAGCTTTTATGAACAAGGACGTTCGTCGTGGCAGCGCCGCGCCTATGCTGTGCGCCAGCCTGCTGGTACTGCTTTCAACCCCCGCCCGCGCGCAGTATCAAGAACAGGGTACGCTCGGCGATGTCGCCAGTTGGCGCTCGGCCGAGTACCAACAGGATTGGGGCCTCAAGCGTCTGTCAGCCGATGCCGCTTACGCCGCAGGCATCACCGGCGCCGGGGTCAAGATTGGGGTGATGGACTCCGGTTTTGACGCCGGCCATCCCGAAGCCGCACGTTTTCATGCCGTGACAGCCAGCGGTCAATCCGCAGACGGCACACCGTTTTCAGTCAGTGGCCAGCTCAACCCGCGTAACGATTCCCACGGCACTCACGTCACGGGCACCATTGCCGCCGCCCGCGATGGCGTCGGCATGCACGGTGTCGCCTTTAATGCCGATCTGTATGTGGCCAATACCAATCAAAACGACAGCTTTCTGTTTGGCCCCAAGCCTGACGCCCTGTATTTCAAGGCCGCTTATAACGCGCTCGCCGATGCCGGGGTACGCGCCATCAACAACAGTTGGGGCAGCCAGCCCAAAGACGTGAACTACCAAACCCTCGACGGCTTGCACGCCGCCTATGCACAGCACTACAACCAGAACACATGGCTGGATGCTGCGGCCGATGTGTCGCGCCGTGGCGTGATTAACGTGTTCAGTGCCGGTAACAGTGGGGTGGCCAATGCCAGCGTGCGCTCCGCACTGCCGTATTTTCAGCCCGACCTGGAAGGGCACTGGCTGGCCGTGTCGGGGCTGGATAAAAACAATCAGCAAAAATATAACCAATGCGGTATCGCCAAATATTGGTGCATTGCCACGCCCGGCGCGCTGATCAACAGCACCGTTCCCGGTGACGGCTACGGGGTTAAATCCGGTACGTCGATGTCTGCCCCGCATGCCACTGGCGCATTGGCGTTGGTCATGGAGCGCTATCCGTATCTGAATAATCAGCAAGCCCTGGAAGTGCTATTAACGACCTCGACTCAACTGGACGGTTCGATCACCGACACGCCCACAACCCGTGTGGGTTGGGGTGTGCCCGATCTGGACCGGGCAATGAAAGGGCCGGGCCAGTTACTCGGCACCTTCGATGTGCAATTGGCGCCCGGGCAACAGGATGTATGGAGTAACAACCTGTCAGATACCGCCTTGGCGGCGCGCCAGAAAGAAGACGCTGCTGAGCACCAAGCCTGGCAACAAACCTTAATCGACAAGGGCTGGACTCATGGCCTGGCGAGCAACGCCAGTCAGCAAGAGCACACCGATTATGCGATTGGCATGGCCCGCGATGCGGCTGGCGCACAACGTGAATATCAGGGCAGCTTGATCAAGTCCGGCGCAGGCAGCCTGACGTTGAATGGCGCCAACACGTATCGCGGCGCCACCACCGTCAATGGCGGCAGGCTCAACGTCAACGGTTCGCTGGCCTCGAGGGTGACGGTTAACAACAGCGGTTCACTTGGCGGAACGGGCCGTGTTGGCGGATTGATTGCCAACGCGGGGGCTACCGTGGCTCCGGGCAACTCGATTGGCACCCTGCAGGTCGACGGCAATGTGACCTTCGAACAAGGTTCAACCTATGCCGTGGAGTTATCCACAGCCCACAGTGACCGCCTGCTCGTGAGTGGCGCAACCGTGCTCAATGGCGGTGTTGTGACGCTGGCGCTGGAAAACGACCCTGACGTCCTGACCCAGCCACAAGCACGCAGCATGCTCGGCCGTCAGTATCAAATCCTGCAAGCCGCAGGCGGGGTGCAAGGGCAATTCGCCAGCGTTGTACCTAATTACCTGTTCATCGGCGCCAGCCTCGATTACTCGGCCACGGCCGTGCAACTGGACATCGAGCGCAACGCCACCCCCTTTGCCCACGTCGCGGCGACGCCCAATCAGCGGGCCGTGGCGATGGCCAGTGAACAACTCGGTGCTGGCAATGCGGTGTATGAGAGCGTGCTGAGCGCGCCTTCCATCGCAGTGGCGCAAAGCGCGTTTCAACAGTTATCCGGTGAAATTTACCCGGCGCTGGGCACGATGCTGATCAACGACAGCCGCCAATTGCGCGACGCGGTAGGCGAACGTCTCAACCCGGCAGGCACCCGCAATGCGCCGCCAACAGCGCCTAGCGTGTGGATCAAAGCGCTTGGGGCATGGGGCAAAACCGATAGCCGCCACGACACGGCTGATTACACCACCTCGATTGGCGGCCTGCTGGCGGGCGTTGATGGGGCACTCGACGACAACACCCAATTGGGTGTGCTGGGCGGTTACAGCGACAGCTCGCTGAACATGGGCGCGGGTACGCATTCGCGCGCCACGGTGGACAGTTACCACGTGGGCACCTACCTCGGCCATACGCTGGGCGCCGTGCGCTTGAGCGGCGCAGCCACCTACAGCTGGCATCGCGCCGAGGTGAAGCGCGACTTGCACTACAACGACAACAGCGCCAAACAAAAAACCAAACGCGACGCACAAACCGTGCAGCTGTTTACCGAAGCGGCTTATCGCATGAACGTACCCGCGCTGAGCCTGGAACCGTTCGTCAATCTGGCGTACATCCATTTGAACAGTGACGGCTTTACCGAAAAAGGTGACGCCGCCGCGCTCAAAGCCAGCCAGGACCAGCGCGATGCCGTGCTTAGCACCGTGGGCCTGCGGGCGCTGAAAACCGTGCATATCGCCGCCCAGCCGCTGGAGCTGGCGGGCAGTGTGGGCTGGCAGCATGCCCTCAGCTCGGTCGATTCAGACGCGCATCTGCGTTTCGCTTCGGGTGGCCCCTCCTTTGCGATTGAAAGCTCGCCTCTGGTGCGCAACGCCGCACGGGTGGGCGCGCATGCGAGCCTGGCGATCAATCGTGATCTGCGGATCAATCTGGATTACAGCGGCCAACTGGCCACTCAGGAGAAAAGCCACGGAGTGGGCTTGAGCCTGAATTGGCAGTTCTGATGCCCCAACGTTCATCCCTCCCTGTGCCTCAAGGCGCAGGGCTAATCAGCAATCCACCAAGGAAGGTTACCGGCATGGAATCACTACGTGGGCAGCGTCTGCCTGTGCAAAAAAAACGCGCACTACCGTTTAGCAAGCGTGCGCTTTCAGTGAGCCTGGGGCTGGCGACCCTGAGCCTGCTAGGCCAGGCGCAAGCCGCACCTTATATAGAAGCAGGGCGGGGCGGGCAGCCTGACAGCTGGCGCAGCCCTGAATTCAAGGCTGACTGGGGGTTGGGCGCCATCAACGCGCAAGACGCTTACGCGGCAGGTTACAGCGGTAAAGGCGTCAAGCTCGGGATCTTCGACCAGCCGGTGTACGCCCAACACCCCGAATTCAGTAGCCCGAACAAAGTGGTCACCGTGGTGACTACAGGGATTCGCGAATACACCGACCCGTACATTGCGGTCAAAGCCGGTGACGCGTTTATTTACGATGGCAGCCCGTCCGCCGGCTCCAATGGCAAACTGGGCTCGCACGGCACCCACGTCGGCGGCATTGCCGCCGGTGACCGAGACGGCGGCCCCATGCACGGTGTGGCGTATGGCGCGCAGATCATCATGGCGGACAACGGCGACCCCGGCCCCGAAGACGGCATCATTCGCGGCAATGACGGTGCGGTGTACAAGGCCGGGTGGGATGCACTGGCGGCCAGCGGAGCACGGATCATCAACAACAGCTGGGGCATTGGCATCACCGATAAATTCAACCTCGGTGGCAGCAATCCGGCTTACCCGCATTTCACGGTGAACGATGCGCAAGCTCAGTTCGATCAAATCCTGCCATTGCTCGACACCAAAGCCGGGGGCGCTTACCGCGGCGCTATCGAATCCGCACGCAGCGGTATCGTGACAATTTTTGCCGCCGGCAATGACTACAACCTGAACAACCCCGACGCGATTGCAGGGCTGGCGCACTTTGTACCGGACATCGCGCCAAACTGGATCACCGTCGCCAGCTTGCAGCAAAACCCGGACAGCAACAGTACAACGCCTTACACCCTGAGCAAGTTCTCGTCCCGTTGCGGGTATGCGGCGAGTTTTTGTGTGTCAGCACCGGGTAGCACTATTTACAGCGCAATCATTGAAGGCACCACGCTGGAAAACATGACCGTCGGTTATGGCAACAAAAGCGGCACCTCAATGGCGGCGCCCCATGTGGCGGGCAGTGCGGCCGTGTTGATGGAGCGCTTCCCCTACATGACCGGTGCGCAGATCGCAGGTGTGCTGAAGTCCACAGCGACTGACCTGGGCGCGCCGGGCATCGACGAGTTGTATGGCTGGGGCATGATCAACCTGCACAAAGCCATCGACGGCCCGAGCATGTTGATTGCCGATGCCGATATTCCACAACCCTTGCGGGTTGAAGGGGCTTATGGCAACGGCCAGTTTGTGGCGGACTTGCCCGGTGTGGGCGCCCTCATCGATGCGGGTAAACCCACAGAACGACGTTGTAGCGACATCAGTTGTGGGCGTGATGTATGGCGCAACAATATTAGCGGGCACGGCGGGCTGACCAAACTCGGTCTCGGCACGCTGGTGTTGACCGGTGCCAACACCTACAGCGGCCCGACTGCGGTCAATCAGGGCCTGCTGGCCATCAATGGTTCGCTCAGCTCGGCCGTGACGGTGAACGCTGGCGGCACCCTGGGCGGCAGTGGTCAGGTCGCGGCGCTCACGGCGACCCACGGCGGCACTGTGGCACCGGGCAATTCCATCGGTACGCTGAACGTGGCGGGCGACATAACGTTTGAATCAGGCTCGACCTACGCCGTGCAGTTATCCCCTACCCAAAGCGACCGGATCGTGGCGGGCGGCAAAGCCACACTCAAGGGCGGCACCGTGACACTGGCGCTGGAAAATAACCCCGCGCTGCTAAGCCGCCAGCAAACCCAAAGCCTGTTGGGGCAACAGTTCGACATCCTGCAAGCGGCCGGCGGAATTGACGGCCAATTTGGCGACGTGTTGCCCAATTATCTGTTTATCGGCGGGCAACTCGATTACTCCGCCACGGCAGTGCAGTTGGGTATCGAGCGCAATGCAACCTCCTTTGCCAGCGTCGCGTTGACCGCCAATCAACGCGCCGTGGCGCAAGCAGCTGAAGGCTTAAACGCAGGCAACGCCGTCTACGAAGGCGTTTTGCTGTCACCTTCGGTGGCCAGTGCGCGTCAGGCCTATCAGCAATTGAGTGGTGAAATACATCCCGCGATTGCTACGCAATTGATCAACGACACCCGTCATCTTCGCGATGCCGTGGGTGATCGTCTTCGCCAGCACGACTTATACAGCGCCAGCCCAGAAGTAGCAGGGCAAAACAACGTGTGGGTCAAAGCCCTCGGTGCGTGGGGTAAAACCAACGCAGGCTCAGCCAATGCCAACTACACCACCTCTTTGGGCGGGATGTTGGTGGGCGCGGACGGTTTGATAAGCGATGCGACACGCCTGGGTGTGTTCACCGGTTATAGCCACAGCGGCCTGAACATGGGGGACGGCACGCATTCAACAGCCTCCACCGACAGCTATCACTTGGGTGCGTATCTGGGGCATGAAATTGACGCGCTGCGCCTGAGCGTTGGGGGTTCTTACAGCTGGAACCGCATCGATGTAAAACGCGAGGTGCAATTCGCCGACATCGATGCCAAACACAAAACAAAACGCGACGCCCAAACCGCGCAAGTGTTTACCGAAGCCGCGTATCGCGTTGAGTTGCAAACACTGGCGCTGGAACCCTTCGCCAACCTGACGTACGTGCATGTGGGCAGCGACAGCTTCCATGAAAAGGGTGGGGCAGCGGCACTGCAAGGTCGTCGTGACAATCGCGAAGCGCTGCTCTCGACCTTGGGCTTACGGGCCGCAAAAACCCTCACATTAGGCCGTGATCAACAGCTGGACGTAGCGGGGAGTTTAGGGTGGCAACACAACCTGAACGCCGTGCATTCGGATCAGGATTTGAGCTTTGTAGCGGGCAGCACCGCGTTTAGCGTGCAAAGCGTTTCATTGGCACGCGATGCAGCCGTGGTGGGCGCTCGGGTAGGCATGGCGCTGGGTAAAGCTACGCGCCTGGAGCTGGATTACAACGGCCAGTTAAGCAACAAAGAAAAGGCGCATGGCATGGGTTTGAATCTGAGCTGGCAGTTCTGATCGCCTGTATTGATCGCGCATAAAAAAGGCCAACGCTGAGCGTTGGCCTTTTTATTGCGCATTACACCCGCATCAGAAGTCCAGGTTGGACACTGCCAGTGCGTTGCTCTCGATGAACTCACGACGTGGTTCAACAGCGTCGCCCATCAAGGTGTTGAAGATCTGATCAGCACCGATCGCGTCTTCAATGGTGACTTTCAGCATGCGACGCACGCTTGGGTCCATGGTGGTTTCCCAAAGTTGTTCCGGGTTCATTTCACCCAGACCTTTGTAGCGCTGGATGGTGTGGCGCTTGGTGCTTTCGGCCATCAACCAGTCCAGTGCTTCTTTGAACTCAGTCACGGCCTTTTTACGCTCACCGCGCTGAATGTACGCGCCCTCGTCCAACAGAGTGCTCAGTTGAGCGCCCAGTGTCACAACGGTTTTGTAATCGTTGCTGCCGAAGAAGTCGCGGTTGAAGGTGATGAAGGTCGAGTGGCCGTGGGAGATCAATTCGACCTCTGGCAACCAGACGTTACGCTCACGGTCTTCACGCAGGCTGGCTTTGTACACCAGGCCCGACTTCTCGACCAGACGCAGACGGGCTTCGTACTTGCTCATCCAGTCTTGCATGGCCGCGTGGTCGCCCAATTGCTCAAGGGTCACGGCTGGCAGGTAGATGAAGTGCTCGGTCAGCTCTTGCGGGTACAGGCGCGACAACCGCTTGAGGGTTTTCATCACCATGCGGAAGTCGTAAACCAGACGTTCCAACGCCTCACCGGAGATGCCCGGGGCTTCTTCGTTCAAGTGCAGGCTGGCGTCTTCAAGCGCCGACTGGGTCATGTACTCTTCCATGGCCTCGTCGTCTTTGATGTATTGCTCTTGCTTGCCCTTTTTCACTTTGTACAACGGCGGCTGAGCGATGTAGATGTAGCCACGCTCGATCAGCTCAGGCAACTGACGGAAGAAGAAGGTCAGCAGTAGGGTACGGATGTGCGAACCGTCGACGTCAGCATCGGTCATGATGATGATGTTGTGATAGCGCAGCTTGTCGATGTTGTATTCGTCGCGGCCAATGCCGCAGCCCAGCGCGGTGATCAAGGTGCCGACTTCTTGCGAAGAGATCATCTTGTCGAAACGCGCTTTTTCAACGTTAAGGATCTTGCCTTTCAACGGCAGGATCGCTTGGGTACGGCGGTTACGTCCCTGCTTGGCGGAGCCGCCAGCAGAGTCACCTTCCACCAGGTACAGTTCGGACAGTGCCGGGTCTTTTTCCTGGCAGTCAGCCAGCTTGCCTGGCAAACCGGCGATATCCAACGCGCCTTTACGGCGAGTCATCTCACGGGCTTTACGGGCAGCTTCACGGGCACGGGCCGCGTCAATCATCTTGCCGACAATCAGCTTGGCTTCGTTCGGGTGCTCCAACAGGAAATCGGAGAAGAACTTGCCCATTTCCTGTTCCACTGCGGTCTTCACTTCAGAAGACACCAGCTTGTCTTTAGTCTGAGAGCTGAACTTAGGGTCCGGCACTTTTACCGAGATGATTGCGGTCAAGCCTTCACGCGCGTCATCACCGGTGGTGGCAACTTTGTGCTTTTTGGCCAGGCCTTCAGCTTCGATGTAGGTGTTGAGGTTACGCGTCAGTGCCGAGCGGAAACCCACCAAGTGGGTGCCGCCATCGCGCTGCGGAATGTTGTTGGTGAAGCACAACAGGTTCTCGTTGAAGCTGTCGTTCCACTGCAAGGCGATTTCAACGCCAATGCCGTCTTCACGCTGAACATTGAAGTGGAAGACTTCGTTGACCGGGGTCTTGTTGGTGTTCAGGTAATCCACGAATGCGCGCAGACCGCCTTCGTACTTGAACAGTTCTTCCTTGCCGCTGCGCTCATCCTTGAGGACGATGCCTACACCGGAGTTGAGGAAGGACAGTTCACGAATCCGCTTGGCCAGGATGTCCCAGCTGAAGTGGATGTTCTTGAACGTCTCTGCCGATGGCTTGAAGTGGATCTGGGTCCCCGTGGTTTCGCTTTCGCCCACGATTGCCATCGGTGCCTGCGGAACACCGTGTACGTAAGTCTGTTCCCAGATTTTGCCGCTACGGCGCACTGTCAGAACCAACAGCTCAGACAGGGCGTTAACCACCGAAACACCTACACCGTGCAGACCGCCGGATACTTTGTAGGAGTTGTCATCGAACTTACCGCCGGCGTGCAGCACGGTCATGATGACCTCGGCTGCGGAAACGCCTTCTTCTTTATGCACGTCTACCGGGATGCCACGACCGTTATCGCGCACGGTGATGGATTCATCCGGGTGGATGGTGATGGTGATGTCGTCGCAATGGCCAGCCAGCGCTTCGTCGATAGAGTTGTCGACTACTTCGAACACCATGTGGTGCAGACCGCTGCCATCGTCGGTGTCACCAATGTACATACCGGGACGTTTGCGTACGGCATCAAGGCCTTTCAGCACTTTAATGCTCGTTGAGTCGTACGTGTTTTCTTCGCTCAATGCCTTCACTCCCGATGGTCGTGGGTCTGGGTGATACAGCCCTGTTCCACGTGGAACAGCGCAACTGGCGTTTCCGTCTGCCAGCCTTCCCTCAATAATTCGTGATCTACACAGGTGATAAACACCTGGCAGCGTAAGTCTTCCAACAAGCGACACAGTGCTTGGCGATGCTGCTCGTCCAGTTCGGACGGCAGGTCATCCACCAGATAAATACATTGGCCACGGCGTGCCTGACTGACCAAATGCCCCTGGGCAATGCGCAACGCACACACCACTAACTTCTGCTGGCCGCGCGACAGAATCTCTGCGGCGTTGTGTGCGCCCAGCTTGAGGCGTAAATCAGCACGTTGTGGCCCAGCCTGGGTGTGTCCCATTTGCTGGTCCCGGTGGACGGACGCGGCGAGCACAGCGCTCAGCTCTCGGTCTTTGTCCCAACCACGGTAATAGCTCAGCGTTAACCCTTCGAGCTCAAGCAATTCGCTCAGGGTCTGCTCAAAGACTGGTTTCAAGGCTTTGATATAGGCGCGGCGGTATTCATCAATTTCAGCACTGGCCAGGCACAGTTCCCGGTCCCAGGCCGCTTGTGAAACGGCGTCGAGTGTACCATGCCGCAGCCATGAGTTCCGCTGCCGCAGGGCCTTCTGTAGCCGCTGCCAGGTCGACATGAAGCGTGGCTCGACGTGGAACACCCCCCAGTCGAGAAACTGCCTACGGATCTTTGGGGCACCTTCCAATAGACGGAAGCTGTCCGGGTTGATCAGTTGCAGTGGCAGTATCTCGGCCAATTGCGCTGCACTGCGCGCATTCTGGCCGTCGATACGGATCTGAAACTCTCCTTGACGGTCCCGCGAAATACCCAAAGCACTGTTTCCGCCTTCTGCCAACTCGACCTGACCGAACACGGTGCAAGCCTGTTGTTCATGCTGAATCACAGGATTGAGTCGCACACTGCGAAACGAACGCGCCAAACCCAACAGGTGGATTGCTTCCAGCACGCTGGTTTTTCCGCTGCCGTTATCGCCGTACAGGATATTAATGCGGGGGGAGGGAGAGAAGGTCACCGGGTGCAGGTTACGCACCGCGGTGACTGTGACACGACTGAGGGACATCTAGCGCAGGCTGTGCATAAGTTACAGGCGCATCGGCATAACAACGTAGGCCGAATCGTCGTTGTCCGACTCTTGCACCAGTGCACTGCTGTTGGAGTCGGAAAGGATCAGACGCACTTGTTCAGTGGTCATCACGCCCAGCACGTCCAGCAGGTAGCTCACGTTGAAGCCGATTTCGAGCGAGCCACCGTTGTAGTCAACGCCCACTTCTTCTTCCGCTTCTTCCTGTTCCGGGTTGTTGGCCTGGATTTTCAATTGACCGTTAGCCAGTTGCAGGCGAATACCGCGGTATTTTTCGTTGGACAGGATGGCCGTACGGCTAAAGGCTTCGCGCAACGCCTGACGATCACCGATCACGGTTTTGTCACCACCTTTAGGTAGCACGCGCTCGTAGTCAGGGAACTTGCCGTCTACCAGCTTGGAGGTGAACGTGAACTCGCCCGTGGTGGCACGGATGTGGTGCGCGCCCAATACGATGCTGACTTCACCGTCCGGCTCGGTCAGCAGGCGTGCCAACTCAAGGATGCCCTTACGCGGCACGATGACCTGATGGCGGTCTGGCTGGCCAATATCGGCTTTCATCGAGCACATCGCCAGACGGTGACCGTCGGTGGCAACAGCGCGGATGATGCCGGCGGACACTTCCAGAAGCATGCCGTTGAGGTAATAACGCACGTCCTGCTGCGCCATTGCGAAGCTGGTGCGCTCGATCAGGCGGCGAAGTTTGCTTTGCTGCAAGTTGCAGGTCAGCGAGCCGGGGCCTTCTTCAACCGTCGGGAAATCGTTGGCGGGCAACGTAGACAGGGTAAATCGGCTACGACCGGCTTTAACAACCAGTTTTTGATCGTCCAGCTTGATATCGATCAGCGCATCGTTCGGCAGGCTTTTGCAGATATCCATCAGCTTGCGCGCAGGTACGGTGATTTCGCCAGGCTCGGCGATGTCTTCTAGCTGAACGCGGCCGACCAGTTCGACTTCAAGGTCGGTACCGGTCAGCGACAATTGCTGGCCTTCGACAACCAACAGCACGTTGGACAATACCGGCAAGGTCTGGCGGCGTTCAACGACGCCTGCGACCAGTTGCAGGGGTTTCAACAGGGCTTCGCGTTGAATGGTGAAATGCATGGTCTAGTCCCTTGCCTTAATAAGCTGCGCTGGTGTCATCAGGTGGTCAGTGTACGCAGCAGGTTCTTGTAGTCCTCGCGGATGTCCGCGTCGGATTCCTTGAGTTCGTTGATCTTGCGGCATGCGTGCAAGACCGTGGTGTGGTCTCGACCGCCAAACACGTCGCCGATTTCCGGCAAGCTGTGGTTGGTCAGTTCTTTGGACAGTGCCATGGCGACCTGACGTGGTCGCGCTACCGAGCGCGAACGGCGCTTGGACAGCAGATCTGAAATTTTGATCTTGTAGTACTCAGCGACCGTGCGCTGAATGTTATCCACAGACACCAGTTTGTCTTGCAGCGCCAGCAAGTCTTTCAGGGATTCGCGAATCAACTCAATGGTGATGTCGCGGCCCATGAAGTGCGAGTGAGCAATGACTCGCTTGAGTGCGCCTTCAAGCTCCCGCACGTTTGAACGTATGCGTTGGGCAATAAAGAAGGCAGCGTCGTGCGGCAGATCGACTTTAGCCTGGTCGGCCTTTTTCATCAGGATCGCGACACGGGTTTCAAGTTCTGGCGGCTCGACGGCAACGGTCAGCCCCCAACCGAAACGGGATTTGAGGCGCTCTTCAAGGCCTTCGATCTCTTTAGGGTAACGGTCGCTGGTCAGAATCACTTGCTGACCGCCTTCAAGCAGGGCGTTGAAGGTGTGGAAAAACTCTTCCTGGGACCGCTCCTTGCGGGCAAAGAACTGAATGTCATCGATAAGCAAGGCATCGACCGAACGGTAGAAACGCTTGAACTCGTTGATCGCATTGAGCTGAAGGGCTTTAACCATGTCAGCTACAAAACGCTCCGAATGCAGGTAAACCACCTTGGCATTCGGGTTCTTTTTCAGCAGGTGGTTACCTACCGCATGCATCAAGTGCGTTTTACCCAAGCCAACGCCGCCATACAGGAACAGCGGGTTGTAACCATGTTTGGGGTTATCCGCCACCTGCCACGCCGCAGCGCGGGCCAGTTGGTTGGACTTGCCCTCAACGAAGTTTTCGAAGGTAAAGGTGCGGTTCAGGTAACTGGTGTGCTTGAGCGCGCCTTCGACTTGAACGGTACGTTGCTCAGCCCGGACCGGGGCCTGTTGCGAACTGGCGCCAGCCATCGGGTCGAAGCTGGCACGCGACGGTTCTTCGCTCGCTTGCGCAGCCTGTTTAGGCGCCGGAGCAGGCGCACTGACGGTATTGGCAGGTGCACTCGGAGCAGGCGCTGGCGCCTGTTGCGAGGCGGCGGCCGCCAACGGTGCATTGGGCGCTGCACGAGGTGCCGAGCTGCGTTTGCTGCCTATTAATAAGGACAACGCTGGCGCCATGCCATTGCTGTGCTCATTCAATAGCTCAAGTAAACGGCTCAGGTACTTCTCATTCACCCAGTCGAGGACAAAGCGGTTGGGTGCATACACGCGCAACTCGTCGCCTTCGGCTTCGACCTGTAGTGGACGGATCCAAGTGTTGAATTGCTGGGCAGGCAGCTCATCGCGCAAAAGCTCTACGCACTGCTGCCAAAGTTCCACTGACACGGATATCCCCTAAGTTGAAAGCCGGTGAGGCAAAAACAGGCGCCATTGTAGCGGTCACTCGCCCACTTATCCACATGTAGGTTGCCTGTCTATAAGGAGATATTCGGTTTTTATCCCTAAAAAAAGCGACAAATGGTCGGTGCGTAAGCTCTGTGGATAAGCGGGCCTAAGCCCATTGCACAAGTGGGGGTGAAACTCTGTGCATAAGTCGCCTGTGGATAAATAGCCCTTTCATGCACAGCTTTTCCGAAGGCGTGGCACAGGCAAAGCACGGCTTGTGGACAACCTTTCAATTCTCTATACACCTTGTTTTATATGGCCTAGCGCGAGTTATCCACAGAAGGTGGCCTCTATAAGAGTAGTAAGTTCTTTAAAAGAGCTTTAAATACTTCGTTTTTTTATTTCTATAGTTGGCAGGCAAAAGGTTTGCGTAAAAGCCTCGACATCTATTTACCAGGAAAGGCTGGTTGGAAATTGACCTATTGGCTTGCATTCTCTAGAATCGCCGGTCTCTTAAAACGGGGGCCATTCCGGCCCGTTGTGGACGAACCAGGTAGCACGACATGAAACGTACTTTCCAACCAAGCACTATCAAACGCGCCCGCACTCACGGTTTCCGTGCACGCATGGCTACTAAAAACGGCCGTGCCGTCCTGTCGCGTCGCCGCGCCAAAGGCCGTGCGCGTCTGGCAGTTTGATAATCAGACAATGGTGGTGAGTCAGGACTTCAGTCGGGAAAAGCGGTTACTCACTCCCCGACATTTCAAGGCAGTCTTTGACTCCCCCACCGGCAAGGTACCGGGGAAAAATCTCCTGCTCCTTGCGCGCAACAACGATCTGGATCACCCCCGCCTGGGGTTAGTGATCGGTAAAAAGAGCGTAAAGCTCTCCGTTGAGCGCAACCGCCTTAAGCGTTTGATGCGTGAATCGTTTCGTCTCCACCAGGATTTACTGGTTGGTTGGGATATCGTAATCGTCGCGCGCAAAGGTTTGGGTGACGTAGAGAACCCCGAATTGATTCAGCATTTCGGCAAACTCTGGAAGCGTCTGGCACGTAACACGCCAGTTCCAGCGGTTAAAACCGAAACTGTAGGGGTAGGCAGTCCTGATGCGTAAACTGGCACTCGTTCCGATCCAGTTTTATCGCTATGCCATTAGTCCTTTGATGGCCAGCCACTGCCGTTTCTACCCCAGTTGTTCCTGCTACGCGTTGGAAGCCATCGAAAATCATGGCGTTCTTCGCGGCGGCTGGCTGACCTTTCGTCGTTTAGGTCGCTGTCACCCGTGGAATCCCGGTGGTTATGACCCGGTTCCACCTATCCCTACCTCCCGTTCTTCTTCGATGGCCGAGTAATCATGGATATTAAACGCACGATCCTGATCGTCGCCCTGGCAGTCGTGTCCTACGTTATGGTTCTCAAATGGAACCAGGACTACGGTCAAGCTGCTCTGCCGACTCAGAATGTTGCCGCCAGCAGTACGACCGCGCCGGCTTTGCCCGACACGGTTCCAGGTAACAACGCTTCCAACAGTGCTGATGTCCCTAGCGCCTCTGCTGATACCAGCACGGTGACCGAAACACCGGTTGCTGCCAGCAAAGACCTGATTCATGTAAAAACCGACGTTCTGGATATTGCAATTGATCCACAGGGTGGTGACATCGCCCAGTTGCGTCTGCCGCTCTACCCGCGTCGCCAGGATCACCCGGATGTTCCGTTTCAGTTGTTCGATAACGGCAACGAACGCACCTATTTGGCACAAAGTGGCCTGACAGGCGTAGACGGTCCTGATGCACGTTCGTCGGGTCGCCCTGTTTTCAGCGCTGAGAAAAAGACTTATGAACTGGCTCCAGGCCAGGATCAAATGGTTGTTGATCTCAAATTCAGCGAAAACGGCGTCAATTACATCAAGCGCTTCACGCTCAAGCGTGGCCTTTACGATGTACAAGTCACTTATTTGATTGATAACGAGAGCGGCAAGCCGTGGAACGGCAACCTGTTCGCGCAATTGAAACGTGATGCCAGCTCCGATCCTTCTTCCAGCACCGCCACCGGTACTGCGACTTACCTGGGCGCCGCCCTGTGGACAAGTGCAGAGCCGTACAAAAAAGTGTCGATGAAAGATATCGACAAAGGCCAGCTGAAAGAAACCGTTCAAGGTGGCTGGGTTGCCTGGTTGCAACACTACTTTGTGACCGCGTGGATCCCACAGAAAGGCGATAACAACGTCGTTCAGACCCGCAAAGACAACCAGGGCAACTACATCATCGGTTTCACTGGCCCAACGTTGACCGTTGAGCCGGGCAAAACCGCTGAAACCAGTGCCACGTTGTATGCAGGGCCAAAAAGCCAGGGCGTACTCAAAGAGTTATCCCCAGGTCTGGAACTGACTGTCGACTACGGCATTCTGTGGTTCATTGCCCAGCCTATTTTCTGGCTGCTGCAACATATCCACAGCATCGTGGGTAACTGGGGCTGGTCGATCATCTTCCTGACCATGCTGATCAAAGGGATCTTCTTCCCGCTGTCGGCTGCCAGCTACAAATCGATGGCTCGCATGCGCGCTGTGGCGCCAAAACTGGCCGCTCTGAAAGAGCAGTTCGGTGATGACCGTCAGAAAATGTCGCAAGCGATGATGGAGCTGTACAAGAAAGAGAAGATCAATCCACTGGGCGGCTGCTTGCCGATTCTGGTGCAGATGCCGGTCTTCCTGTCCTTGTACTGGGTACTTCTGGAAAGTGTTGAAATGCGCCAGGCGCCGTTCATGCTCTGGATTACCGACCTGTCGATCAAAGACCCGTTCTTCATTCTGCCGATCATCATGGGCGCAACCATGTTCATCCAGCAGCGTCTGAACCCGACTCCGCCGGACCCGATGCAGGCCAAGGTGATGAAGCTGATGCCAATCATCTTCACCTTCTTCTTCCTGTGGTTCCCGGCTGGTCTGGTGCTGTACTGGGTTGTGAACAACTGCCTGTCTATCGCTCAGCAGTGGTACATCACGCGTAAAGTTGAAGCCGCTACCAAAAAAGCAGCTGAATAACTTACTCTGATGCGCACCACTCAAAACGCCCCCTAGTGGGGCGTTTTGCTATCCGTCACTTTTGTTTTGAGGCCTGTTTTATGAGTGTTCCGGCACAAACCATTGCCGCAGTAGCAACCGCCCAAGGCCGAGGTGGTGTGGGGATCGTACGTGTTTCCGGGCCACTCGCCCGGGCTGCGGCCCAAGCGTTTTGTGAGCGTGAGTTGAAACCGCGCTACGCCCATTACGGCCCTTTTTACGGAGAAAACCGTGAGGTGCTGGACGAAGGCATCGCACTTTATTTTCCTGGCCCCCACTCGTTTACTGGCGAAGACGTACTGGAACTCCAAGGCCACGGCGGCCCGATCGTGCTGGATATGTTGTTGCAGCGCTGCATCCAGTTGGGTTGCCGCCTGGCGCGTCCGGGAGAATTCAGCGAACGCGCATTTTTGAATGACAAGCTCGATCTGGCTCAAGCCGAAGCCATTGCCGACTTGATCGAAGCAAGTTCTGCACAGGCTGCGCGCAACGCATTACGTTCCTTGCAGGGCGCTTTCTCACAGCGTGTGCATAACTTGACCGAGCAACTGATCGGTTTACGCATCTATGTCGAAGCAGCGATTGATTTCCCGGAAGAAGAAATCGACTTTTTAGCAGATGGCCATGTGCTGGGCATGCTCGACAAGGTCCGTGAAGAGTTATCCACCGTTCAGCGCGAAGCGGGGCAAGGTGCGTTGCTACGCGATGGCATGACGGTGGTTATTGCGGGGCGCCCAAATGCAGGCAAGTCGAGCCTGCTCAACGCATTGGCCGGACGTGAAGCGGCGATCGTGACTGAAATCGCAGGTACCACTCGCGACGTGTTGCGCGAACATATCCACATTGATGGCATGCCATTGCATGTGGTCGACACGGCAGGCTTGCGTGATACCGACGATCATGTCGAAAAAATTGGCGTGCAACGGGCGCTCAAGGCCATTGGTGAAGCTGACCGTGTGCTGTTGGTGGTGGATGCCACGGCACCGGAAGCACAAGACCCGTTTGCTCTGTGGCCAGAATTTCTGGAGCAGCGTCCTGACCCTGCGAAAGTGACCTTGATCCGTAACAAGGCCGACTTGAGCGGCGAAAATATAGCGCTTGAGGTCAGCGCAGATGGCCATGTCACGATCAGCCTGAGCGCCCGCTCCACCGCAGGCCTGGACTTGCTGCGTGAGCACCTCAAAGCCTGCATGGGCTATGAACAGACCTCTGAGAGCAGCTTCAGCGCACGGCGTCGCCATCTGGAGGCCTTGAGTCATGCCAGTGCAGCGCTTGAACACGGTCGCGCGCAATTGACCCTCGCGGGCGCAGGAGAGTTGTTGGCTGAAGATTTACGCCAGGCACAGCATTCACTGGGCGAAATTACCGGGGCCTTCAGTTCCGATGATTTGCTGGGGCGGATTTTCTCCAGCTTCTGTATCGGTAAGTAACGACGTACTGTAGCCGCTGAGAGGCGTAGCGAGGCTTCGAAAAGGACCGAAGGGCTTCAGATTGCCGGTGCTGCTTCGCACAACCCATCGCAGCCTTGTACCGTGTCAGCGGCTACAGAGATCAATCATCTTGCTACCGTGACCCACATTCCTACTGAGTGACTCCTCCCATACGCCATTGATGCCGCCGCGAAGCTTGCGGCCAGTGCTTGATTACCCTGCAACAGGGGCAGATCTGTGCATCTCTGGAGTAAATTGCCATCATCAGCCCGATGTTTTTTGACCTTAATCTGCATCTTCACCGACGGCATGCGGGCCTGCCATTCATCGCCTTGATTCCTTCCTGATCGACTAAACGCTTGATGAATCCTTCATTCAGGCGGCTTTCGCCTGTCTGTGTATTGGCCCATTTACTCTTTTTCTGTGGAATAAGCCCTGTGCATAACTGGCCTTCAGGTCAGTGGGTAAGTAGGCCTGAAAACTGAAGATAACCACCCCTGTGGATAAGCACCTGTTTTACCCACAGGCTTAAAGCACTTATTCACGGCCCTCATTGGCACATGACCACAGACTTTTGAATCCCTGTACAGTACGTAGAATATGGCCTGTAGCAATCTATCCACAGAAATGTGCCTCAGTAGAAATAAACATAAAAACAAAGCTTTATAAATTTCTTCTCTATTTATTTATCTATCTTGCCCTTATCCACAGCTGGTTAAATTTTGTGCAAA
The DNA here is from genome assembly GCF_001529285.1 of Pseudomonas sp. TAA207. Taxonomy (NCBI): domain Bacteria; kingdom Pseudomonadati; phylum Pseudomonadota; class Gammaproteobacteria; order Pseudomonadales; family Pseudomonadaceae; genus Pseudomonas; species Pseudomonas sp. TAA207. The sequence continues at coordinate 344,701 of NZ_LLWJ01000072.1, forward strand.
GGGTTCTTTAAGAAGGGCGAAGTCCCTATACTTCGCGGTCTATCTAAAAAACCCCTAGTAACAGGCACGAGGTGCGTGGTGAATTTCCCTTCCCGTTTTGCAGTGATCGTCATCGGTGGCGGTCACGCCGGAACCGAGGCTGCACTTGCTTCAGCACGTATGGGCGTAAAAACCCTGCTGTTGACCCACAACGTGGAAACCCTCGGGCAAATGAGCTGCAATCCTGCGATTGGCGGGATTGGTAAAAGCCATCTGGTTAAAGAAATCGACGCCCTTGGCGGCGCGATGGCGATAGCCACCGATAAAGGCGGTATTCAGTTCCGTGTACTCAATGGCCGTAAAGGCCCCGCCGTACGCGCAACCCGTGCACAGGCTGACCGCATCCTCTACAAGGCGGCTGTACGCGAAATTCTGGAAAACCAGCCCAACCTGTGGATATTTCAACAAGCCGCTGATGACCTGATCGTCGAACAGGATCAAGTGCGAGGCGTAGTGACCCAAATGGGCCTGCGTTTCATGGCCGATGCCGTGGTTTTGACCACAGGCACGTTCCTCGGTGGACTTATCCACATTGGTATGCAGAACTATTCGGGCGGCCGGGCCGGTGATCCACCTTCGATCGCCTTGGCCCAGCGCCTGCGTGAGCTACCGCTGCGAGTTGGTCGCTTGAAAACCGGCACGCCGCCGCGGATCGACGGTCGCTCGGTGGATTTCTCGGTGATGACCGAGCAACCTGGCGATACCCCGATTCCCGTCATGTCGTTCATGGGCAACAAAGAACAGCACCCGGCGCAAGTCAGTTGCTGGATCACCCATACCAACGCACGCACCCACGAAATCATTGCCTCCAACCTGGACCGCTCGCCGATGTATTCGGGCGTGATTGAAGGGATTGGCCCACGCTACTGCCCATCGATTGAAGACAAGATTCATCGCTTTGCAGACAAAGAAAGCCATCAGGTCTTTATCGAACCGGAAGGCCTGACCACGCATGAGCTGTACCCGAACGGGATTTCAACTTCGCTGCCGTTCGACGTGCAAATCCAGATCGTGCAATCGATTCGCGGTATGGAAAACGCCCATATAGTGCGTCCTGGTTATGCCATCGAGTACGACTACTTCGACCCGCGAGATCTGAAGTACAGCCTCGAAACCAAAGTCATTGGCGGTTTGTTCTTTGCTGGGCAAATCAATGGCACCACCGGTTACGAAGAAGCGGGTGCCCAAGGTTTGCTGGCCGGCGCCAATGCGGCTTTGCTTTCACAAGGCAAAGAGAGCTGGTGCCCGCGTCGCGATGAAGCCTACATCGGGGTGTTGGTCGACGATTTGATTACCCTGGGTACTCAAGAACCGTATCGGATGTTCACCTCCCGCGCCGAATACCGGCTGATCCTTCGCGAAGACAACGCCGATATGCGTCTGACCGAAAAAGGTCGTGAACTGGGATTGGTCGATGACGCGCGTTGGGCGGCCTTCTGCACCAAGCGCGAAAGTATTGCGCTGGAAGAACAACGATTGAAAAGCACATGGGTGCGACCGGGTACGGAACAAGGCGATGCAATTGCTGCCAAATTCGGTACGCCATTGACCCATGAGTACAATTTGCTGAATTTGTTGACCCGCCCCGAAATCGACTACGCCGGTCTGGTTGAAGTGACCGGGCAAGGCGCTGAAGACCCGTTGGTCGCCGAGCAGGTTGAAATCAAGACCAAATATGCGGGTTATATCGATCGTCAGCAGGATGAAATTGCCCGTTTGCGGGCAAGCGAAAATACCAAACTGCCTGTGGATATCGATTACACGGTCATTTCCGGGCTGTCGAAAGAGATCCAGAGCAAGCTGGGCGCAACTCGCCCCGAGACCCTGGGCCAGGCATCGCGGATCCCCGGCGTCACGCCGGCGGCCATTTCCCTGTTGATGATTCATCTGAAAAAACGCGGCGCTGGCCGCACGTTGGAGCAAAACGCTTGAGTTCGCTGGTCACTGCACAACACGCCGAAGAGTTATCCACAGGTGCACGTCAACTGGGCGTCGAATTGACCGACATCCAGCACCAGCAATTGCTGGCTTATCTGGCCCTGTTGATTAAATGGAACAAGGCTTACAACCTCACGGCTGTGCGTAACCCGGACGAAATGGTGTCGCGTCATTTGCTCGACAGTCTCAGCGTCATGCCATTTATCGAAAACGGCCGCTGGCTGGATGTCGGCAGTGGTGGCGGCATGCCCGGCATCCCTCTGGCGATCCTGTTTCCTGAGTCGCAAGTGACCTGTCTGGACAGTAACGGTAAAAAAACCCGTTTTCTGACCCAGGTTAAACTCGAACTCAAACTGGACAACTTGCAAGTTATCCACAGCCGCGTTGAGGAATATCAACCGGCGTTGCCGTTCAACGGAATTGTGTCCAGAGCCTTCAGCAGCATGGAGAACTTCTCCAACTGGACGCGCCACTTGGGCGACAGCCAAACGCGCTGGTTGGCAATGAAGGGCGTTCATCCTGCTGATGAGCTGGTAGCATTGCCGACTGATTTTCGTCTCGATAGCGAACACGCCTTGACCGTTCCGGGTTGCCAAGGCCAACGCCATCTGCTGATACTGCGCCGCACGGCATGATTGGGAACGCACGCAAGAATGGCTAAGGTATTCGCAATAGCGAACCAAAAGGGTGGTGTGGGTAAGACCACCACCTGTATCAACCTCGCAGCATCGCTGGTCGCCACCAAGCGTCGGGTGCTGCTGATCGACCTCGATCCACAAGGCAACGCCACCATGGGTAGCGGTGTGGATAAACACGCGCTCGAGAACTCGGTGTACGACCTGTTGATCGGAGAATGCGACCTGGCTCAGGCCATGCACTACTCCGAACACGGTGGTTATCAGTTGCTGCCGGCTAACCGTGATCTCACGGCAGCGGAAGTCGTGCTGCTTGAAATGCAGATGAAAGAAAGCCGCCTGCGTACTGCGCTGGCGCCGGTTCGCGAGAGCTACGATTACATCCTGATCGATTGCCCGCCCTCACTGTCGATGCTGACTTTGAACGCGCTGGTTGCCGCCGATGGCGTCATCATCCCCATGCAGTGCGAATACTTTGCACTGGAAGGGTTGAGTGACCTTGTGGATAACATCAAACGCATTGCCGAGCTGCTAAACCCGAACCTGAAGATCGAAGGCCTGTTGCGGACCATGTACGATCCGCGCTTGAGCCTGATGAATGACGTTTCGGCGCAGCTCAAGGAGCACTTTGGCGGGCAGCTTTACGACACGGTGATTCCACGCAACATCCGTTTGGCCGAAGCGCCAAGTTATGGCATGCCGGCGCTGGCGTATGACAAAAATTCCCGTGGCGCGATTGCTTACCTGGCCCTCGCGGGCGAGTTGGTTCGTCGTCAACGTCGCAGCTCCCGCACCGTTCAGCCAACTTAAGGAAATCCCATGGCCGTCAAGAAACGAGGTCTCGGACGCGGACTGGATGCACTCCTGAGTGGCCCTACGGTCAGCTCACTGGAGGAGCAAGCGGTCAAGGTTGATCAAAGCGAACTGCAACATTTGCCCCTGGACCTGATCCAGCGTGGCAAATACCAGCCGCGCCGCGATATGGACCCGCAAGCCCTTGAAGAGCTTGCTAACTCCATCAAGTCCCAAGGGGTGATGCAGCCCATCGTGGTACGCCCGATTGCCGGCGAGCGCTTTGAAATCATCGCCGGTGAACGCCGTTGGCGCGCGAGCCAGCAAGCTGGCAAAGACACCATCCCGGCGATGGTGCGCGATGTGCCGGACGAAACCGCTATCGCAATGGCGCTGATCGAAAACATTCAGCGTGAAGACCTCAATCCGATTGAAGAAGCCATTGCCCTGCAGCGTTTGCAGCAAGAGTTCCAGCTGACCCAACAGCAAGTGGCTGACGCCGTGGGCAAGTCCCGGGTGTCTGTGGCTAACCTGTTGCGATTGATTTCGTTGCCGGAAGTGATCAAAACCATGCTCTCCCACGGCGACCTGGAAATGGGTCACGCGCGAGCTTTGCTGGGTTTGCCGGAAAACCAGCAGGTTGAAGGGGCGCGACACGTTGTCGCACGAGGGCTGACCGTGCGTCAGACCGAAGCCCTGGTTCGCCAGTGGTTGAGTGGCAAACAAGACCCCGTAGAACCGGTTAAACCAGATCCGGATATCACGCGTCTCGAACAAAGACTGGCTGAACGGCTAGGCTCTGCGGTGCAAATCCGCCACGGAAAGAAGGGAAAAGGCCAATTAGTAATTGGTTACAATTCTCTGGATGAGCTTCAGGGTGTGCTTGCACACATCCGCTGAAACAATTCCTCGTGTAGCGCGCAGTCGGAAATCACTACCTGACAGTTGAATAGGGAATTAAGCGCCCCTATACTCTGCGCGCATTTTGTCGGCACAAATTATGCCAAGTTCTTACTTTTGGCAGCCGACCTTTGAGGAGCAGATGTGATGGAAACACGCACGCCAAACCGCTTGCCGTTCCATCGCTTGGCGGTTTTTCCGGTTTTACTGGCTCAATTTGTCGTTTTATTGCTGGCTGCTCTGGGGCTCTGGCAATGGCATGGAGTCGTCGCCGGTTATTCAGGACTTTGCGGAGGCCTGATTGCTTTGCTACCCAATGTGTACTTTGCTCACAGGGCTTTCCGGTTTTCCGGCGCTCGAGCAGCGCAAGCCATCGTCCGGTCGTTTTACGCTGGCGAGGCAGGCAAATTAATTTTGACGGCAGTGCTGTTCGCGCTGACGTTTGCAGGTGTGAAGCCATTGGCGCCATTAGCAGTATTTGGCGTCTTCGTGCTGACCCAACTGGTCAGCTGGTTCGCTCCCCTGCTAATGAGAACAACACTTTCGAGACCTTAGGGCGTTTGAGGCAACCATGGCAGAAACAACCGCTTCGGGCTATATCCAGCACCACTTACAGAACCTGACCTTCGGGCAGCTACCTGATGGCGGCTGGGGCTTTGCTCACACCGTTGCAGAAGCTAAAGAAATGGGCTTTTGGGCATTCCACGTCGATACACTCGGCTGGTCGCTGTTTGTCGGCCTGATCTTTATCCTCGTTTTCCGCATGGCGGCCAAGAAGGCAACTTCGGGTCAACCAGGCGCATTGCAGAACTTCGTTGAAGTGCTGGTGGAATTCGTTGATGGCAGCGTCAAAGACAGTTTCCACGGCCGCAGCGCAGTTATTGCTCCGCTGGCGCTGACGATTTTCGTCTGGGTGTTCCTGATGAACGCCATCGACTTGATCCCGGTTGACTGGATTCCTCAGTTGGCCATTCTGATCACTGGCGATGAACACTTCCCGTTCCGTGCCGTACCGACGACTGATCCTAACGCTACCCTGGGCATGGCCCTGTCGGTATTTGCGCTGATCATCTTCTACAGCATCAAAATCAAGGGCATCGGCGGCTTCATCGGCGAACTGACCCTGCACCCGTTTGGCAGCAAGAACATCTTCGTTCAAGCGCTGCTGATTCCGGTTAACTTCCTGCTCGAATTCGTGACGTTGATTGCCAAGCCAATCTCGCTGGCACTGCGTCTGTTCGGCAACATGTACGCTGGCGAACTGGTATTTATCCTGATCGCCGTAATGTTCGGCAGCGGCCTGCTTTGGCTTAGCGGTCTGGGCGTGGTGCTGCAATGGGCGTGGGCTGTATTCCACATCCTGATCATCACCTTGCAAGCGTTCATCTTCATGATGTTGACCATCGTTTACTTGTCGATGGCGCACGAAGAGAACCACTAAGGCCCGCCTCGGCGAGTCTGGTGCCCCTCCTGCTTCGGTGGGAGGGCGTCGCAAAATGATTTTGTTTTACCGCTTTAATCTAAAAACCTAAACCATACGACGTAAAAGTCGGGAGGAAAGATGGAAACTGTAGTTGGTCTAACCGCTATCGCTGTTGCACTGTTGATCGGCCTGGGCGCACTGGGTACCGCAATTGGTTTCGGCCTGTTGGGCGGCAAGTTCCTGGAAGGCGCAGCGCGTCAACCAGAAATGGTTCCAATGCTGCAAGTTAAAATGTTCATCGTTGCCGGTCTGCTCGACGCCGTAACCATGATCGGTGTTGGTATCGCACTGTTCTTCACCTTCGCTAATCCCTTCGTTGGTCAACTCGCTGGCTAATCACTCGAATTGTCGAGTTGATTAGAGTGATGGACAACGAACGAGCGAGGTGTTGGCGTGAACATTAATGCAACCCTGATTGGCCAGTCCGTTGCGTTCTTCATTTTTGTACTGTTTTGCATGAAGTTCGTGTGGCCTCCGGTCATCGCGGCATTGCAAGAACGTCAGAAGAAGATTGCGGCTGGACTGGACGCTGCTAACCGAGCAGCTCGCGACCTGGAGTTGGCCCAAGATAAAGCGGGTCAACAACTGCGCGAAGCTAAGGCTCAAGCAGCTGAAATCATTGAGCAAGCCAAGAAACGCGGTACTCAGATCGTAGACGAAGCCCGTGAACAGGCTCGCGTTGAAGCTGACCGTGTGAAGGCTCAGGCTCAGGCCGAGATCGAACAGGAACTGAACAGCGTCAAAGACGCCCTGCGTACCCAATTGGGTGGCTTGGCTGTTGAAGGCGCAGAGAAGATCCTGGGTGCCACAATCGATCAAAACGCGCACGCGGAGCTGGTTAATAAACTGGCTGCTGAAATTTAAGCGAGGGCGATCATGGCAGAATTGACCACGTTGGCCCGACCTTACGCTAAGGCAGCCTTCGAGCACGCCCAGGCCCACCAGCAACTGGCCTCTTGGTCAGCCATGCTCGGCCTGGCTGCAGCAGTGTCGCAAGACGACACTATGCAGCGCGTGCTCAAGGCCCCGCGACTGACGAGCGCAGAAAAGGCCGCCACATTTATTGATGTGTGCGGCGACAAGTTCACTGTAGAAGCACAGAACTTCATCCATGTCGTTGCCGAAAACGACCGTCTCCCGCTATTGCCGGAGATCGCCGCTCTGTTTGACCTGTACAAGGCCGAACAAGAGAAATCGGTAGACGTTGAAGTGACCAGTGCTTTTGCATTGAACCAAGAACAGCAAGACAAACTCGCCAAGGTTCTCAGTGCACGACTCAACCGGGAAGTGCGCCTGCAAGTTGCGGAGGATGCCAGCCTTATAGGTGGTGTCATCATCCGCGCCGGCGACCTGGTTATCGATGGCTCGGTTCGCGGGAAACTCGCAAGCCTTGCCGAAGCATTGAAATCTTGAGTTTGAAGGGGCAGCAGAGCAATGCAGCAACTCAATCCTTCCGAAATAAGTGAAATTATCAAGGGCCGCATCGAAAAACTCGATGTGACCTCTCAAGCCCGCAACGAAGGCACTGTCGTCAGCGTATCTGACGGCATTGTGCGGATTCACGGTCTGGCCGACGTAATGTACGGCGAAATGATCGAGTTTCCGGGCAGCGTCTTCGGTATGGCGCTTAACCTTGAGCAAGACTCTGTAGGTGCCGTAGTTTTGGGCGCTTACACGACTCTGGCTGAAGGCATGAGCGCCAAGTGCACCGGCCGTATCCTGGAAGTTCCTGTTGGTAAGGAACTGCTGGGTCGCGTTGTCGACGCACTGGGTAACCCAGTTGACGGCAAAGGTCCGCTGAACAACACCGAGACTGATGCAGTCGAGAAAGTTGCTCCAGGCGTGATCTGGCGTAAGTCGGTAGACCAGCCTGTACAGACTGGCTACAAGGCTGTCGATGCCATGATCCCTGTCGGCCGTGGCCAGCGTGAGCTGATCATCGGTGACCGTCAGATCGGTAAAACCGCTCTGGCGATCGACGCGATCATCAACCAGAAAGACAGCGGCATTTTCTGTGTATACGTAGCGATCGGTCAGAAGCAATCGACCATCGCCAACGTGGTTCGCAAGCTGGAAGAAAACGGCGCGCTGGCTAACACCATCGTCGTAGCTGCCAGTGCATCCGAATCCGCAGCGCTGCAGTTCCTGGCACCGTACTCCGGTTGCACCATGGGCGAATACTTCCGCGACCGCGGTGAAGACGCGCTGATCGTTTATGACGATCTGTCCAAGCAAGCAGTGGCTTACCGCCAGATTTCCCTGCTGCTGCGCCGTCCACCAGGCCGTGAAGCTTACCCAGGCGACGTGTTCTATCTCCACTCCCGTCTGTTGGAGCGCGCATCCCGCGTTTCCGAAGAGTACGTAGAGAAGTTCACCAACGGCGCAGTGACCGGCAAAACCGGTTCCCTGACCGCACTGCCGATCATCGAAACCCAGGCTGGCGACGTTTCTGCGTTCGTTCCGACCAACGTGATTTCCATCACTGACGGTCAGATCTTCCTGGAATCGGCCATGTTCAACTCCGGGATCCGTCCTGCTGTGAACGCCGGTGTTTCGGTATCCCGTGTGGGTGGTGCCGCTCAGACCAAGATCATCAAGAAGCTGTCCGGTGGTATCCGTACCGCTCTGGCTCAGTACCGTGAACTGGCGGCATTCGCCCAGTTCGCTTCTGACCTGGACGAAGCGACCCGCAAGCAACTTGAGCATGGTCAGCGCGTTACCGAGCTGATGAAGCAGAAGCAATACGCACCAATGTCGATCGCTGACATGGCGCTGTCGCTGTATGCCGCTGAGCGTGGGTTCCTGACTGACGTCGAAATCACCAAGGTCGGTAGCTTTGAACAAGCGCTGATTGCTTACTTCAACCGCGATCACGCCGAATTGATGGCGAAGATCAACGTTAAAGGTGACTTCAATGACGACATCGATGCTGGCATCAAAGCCGGTATCGAGAAGTTCAAGGCCACCCAAACCTGGTAAGCCGCAGCGGGAGCCGCAAGGCTCCCGCTTGCTAACCTGATAGGTGTTACATGGCAGGCGCAAAAGAGATTCGCAGTAAGATTGCGAGCATCAAAAGCACGCAAAAAATTACCAGCGCCATGGAAAAAGTGGCGGTCAGCAAAATGCGCAAGGCACAAATGCGCATGGCTGCTAGCCGTCCTTATGCGGAGCGCATCCGCCAGGTTATTGGGCATTTGGCCAACGCCAACCCGGAATACCGCCACCCATTCATGATCGACCGTGCTGTCAAGCGTGTGGGTTATGTGGTTGTGAGCAGTGACCGTGGTTTGTGCGGTGGTTTGAATACCAACCTGTTCAAGGCTTTGGTCAAGGACATGGCGGTAAACCGCGAAAACGGCGTCGAGATTGATCTGTGCGTGGTCGGCAGCAAAGGTGCGGCTTTTTTCCGTAACTTTGGCGGTAACGTCGTTGCTGCAATCAGCCATCTGGGTGAAGAACCGTCGATCAATGACTTGATCGGCAGCGTTAAGGTGATGCTGGATGCTTACCTGGAAGGCCGTATTGATCGCCTTTCTGTGGTATCCAACAAGTTCATCAACACCATGACGCAACAGCCTACTGTGGAACAACTGATTCCACTGGTGGCGACCCCGGATCAAGGACTCAAGCACCACTGGGACTATCTCTACGAACCAGATGCCAAAGAGCTGCTTGACGGCTTGATGGTGCGTTACGTGGAGTCGCAGGTGTACCAGGCGGTGGTCGAGAACAGTGCAGCTGAACAAGCTGCGCGGATGATCGCAATGAAGAACGCCACTGATAACGCCGGTGATTTGATCAGCGATTTGCAGCTGATCTACAACAAGGCGCGTCAGGCTGCGATCACCCAAGAGATCTCGGAAATCGTCGGCGGCGCTGCCGCGGTTTAACGGTTCAAATATTCAGAGGATCCAGCTATGAGTAGCGGACGTATCGTTCAAATCATCGGCGCCGTGATCGACGTGGAATTCCCACGCGAAAACGTACCGAGCATCTACAACGCGCTGAAAGTACAAAGCGCGGCCGGAACCACTCTGGAAGTTCAGCAGCAGCTGGGCGACGGCGTGGTTCGTACCATTGCGATGGGTTCCACCGAGGGCTTGAAGCGCGGTCTGGAAGTCACCGACACTGGCGCAGCCATCTCCGTTCCAGTCGGTAAAGCGACTCTGGGCCGGATCATGGACGTTCTGGGCAACCCGATCGACGAAGCTGGCCCGATTGACACCGAAGAGCGTTGGGGCATTCACCGTCCTGCACCGTCCTTCGCTGAGCAAGCTGGCGGCAACGACCTGCTGGAAACAGGCATCAAGGTTATCGACCTGATCTGCCCGTTTGCAAAAGGCGGTAAGGTGGGTCTGTTCGGTGGTGCCGGTGTAGGCAAAACCGTAAACATGATGGAACTGATCCGTAACATCGCCATGGAACACAGCGGTTACTCTGTGTTTGCTGGTGTGGGCGAGCGTACCCGTGAGGGTAACGACTTCTACCACGAGATGAAGGATTCCAGCGTACTGGACAAAGTGGCACTGGTTTACGGTCAGATGAACGAGCCGCCGGGTAACCGTCTGCGCGTAGCACTGACTGGCCTGACCATGGCCGAGAAGTTCCGTGACGAAGGTAACGACGTACTGTTGTTCGTTGACAACATCTACCGTTACACCTTGGCCGGTACTGAAGTATCCGCACTGCTGGGCCGTATGCCTTCGGCAGTAGGTTACCAGCCGACTCTGGCTGAAGAGATGGGTACTCTGCAAGAGCGCATCACTTCGACCAAAAACGGTTCGATCACTTCGATCCAAGCGGTATACGTACCTGCGGATGACTTGACTGACCCGTCGCCTGCGACCACGTTTGCCCACTTGGACGCCACTGTCGTTCTGTCCCGTGACATCGCTTCCCTGGGTATCTACCCAGCGGTAGATCCACTGGATTCGACTTCGCGCCAGCTGGACCCTAACGTAATCGGCCAGGAACACTACGACACCGCTCGCGGCGTTCAGTACGTGTTGCAGCGTTACAAAGAACTGAAGGACATCATTGCGATCCTGGGTATGGACGAGCTGTCGGAAACCGACAAGCAGTTGGTATCCCGCGCTCGTAAGATCCAGCGTTTCTTGTCTCAGCCGTTCTTCGTGGCTGAAGTCTTCACTGGCGCTTCGGGTAAATACGTTTCCCTGAAAGACACCATTGCTGGCTTCAAAGGCATCCTCAACGGTGACTACGACCACCTGCCAGAACAAGCGTTCTACATGGTCGGCGGCATCGAAGAAGCGATCGAGAAAGCCAAGAAACTGTAATCCCAGCGCCCGGTAACGGGCGCTAATTTAGGTTGAGGCAATCAGATGGCTATGACAGTCCATTGCGATATCGTCAGCGCGGAAGGAGAAATCTTTTCCGGTCTGGTTGAGATGGTGATTGCGCACGGCAGCCTGGGTGATCTTGGGATCGCTCTGGGTCACGCTCCGCTGATCACTGAACTCAAGCCAGGTCCGATCCGCCTGATCAAACAGGGTGGGGATGCCGAGGTGTTTTACATCTCCGGCGGTTACCTCGAGGTTCAGCCGAACATGGTTAAGGTACTTGCCGATACCGTGCAACGTGCTGCCGACCTGGATGAAGCCTCCGCTCAGGAAGCCGTTAAGGCTGCCGAGAAGGCCCTGAACGAAAAAGGCGCAGATTTCGATTACGGATCTGCTGCTGCACGACTGGCCGAGGCCGCAGCTCAGCTGCGCACCGTCCAGCAAATCCGCAAGAAGTTCGGCGGCTAAGGCTCCTGCTTCATTGTGTGATTGATTAAAAAGGGTAGCCTCGGCTACCCTTTTTCTTTTTCCGCGAAATACTTTTTGGTCGCAGCCGCTGACCACCCAGGATTGGTAGCCAGTCATGTCTCTCGATATCGTCATTCTCGCCGCAGGTCAGGGCACCCGCATGCGTTCGGCCTTGCCCAAGGTATTGCACCCGGTGGCCGGCAATTCCATGTTGGGCCATGTTATCCACAGCGCCCGCCAACTCAAGCCAACCGGTATTCACGTAGTGATCGGCCATGGGGCTGAACTAGTCCGCGAACGTCTGGCCGCAGAAGACTTGAATTTTGTGCTGCAAGACAAGCAGTTGGGCACCGGCCACGCCGTGGCTCAGGCACTGCCGTTTATAACGGCACAAAACGTGCTGATCCTGTACGGCGATGTCCCGTTGATCGAAGTTGAGACCCTGCAACGCCTGCTCAAGCAAGTCGGCCCCGAGCAACTGGGCCTGCTGACCGTCAACCTGGCAGACCCGACCGGTTATGGCCGTATCGTGCGTGATGCCAGCGGCAAGGTCAGTGCCATCGTTGAGCACAAGGATGCGAGCGAAGCTGAACGCACAATCTCGGAAGGCAATACCGGGATTCTTGCGTTGCCGGCCCATCGCTTAGCGGACTGGATGAGCCGCCTGTCGAACAACAATGCACAGGGCGAGTATTACCTGACCGATGTGATCGCGATGGCGGTGAACGATGGTTTGGTCGTGGCCACCGAACATGCGCTGGACCCGATGGAAGTACAGGGCGCCAACGACCGCAAGCAACTCAGTGAACTGGAACGTCACTATCAGTTGCGTGAAGGCCGCCGTCTGATGGCATTGGGTGTCACCTTGCGCGACCCGGCGCGCTTTGATGTGCGCGGCGAAGTCAGCGTCGGGCGTGATGTGCTGATCGACATTAACGTGATCCTCGAAGGTCGCGTAGTGATTGAAGACGACGTGGTGATTGGTCCTAATTGCGTGATCAAGGACAGCACCTTGCGCAAAGGTGTGGTGGTCAAAGCTAATAGTCATCTGGACGGTGCCATCATGGGCGAGGGCAGCGATGCAGGCCCATTCGCCCGATTACGACCAGGTAGCGTGCTTGATGCCCGTGCCCATGTGGGTAACTTTGTTGAGCTGAAAAATGCCCACCTCGGTGAAGACGCCAAGTGTGGCCATCTGACGTACCTGGGCGATGCTGAAGTGGGTGCGCGCACCAATATCGGCGCCGGGACCATTACCTGCAACTACGATGGCGCCAATAAGTGGAAGACAGTGTTGGGCGCAGATGTATTCATTGGTTCCAACAACTCACTGGTTGCACCTGTGGATATCTCTGACGGCGCTACCACGGCTGCCGGTTCGACCATTAATCAGCACGTGCCCGCTGAACAGCTTGCCGTTGGTCGTGCACGCCAGCGCAATATCGAAGGCTGGAAGCGCCCCGTTAAGCTACCGAAGGCTTGAGAGGGTGTTATCCACACGCTAAAAAAGCATTTTGTGGGTAAGTTTGATTGTTACATATTTGTTAAAAATCAATCTGTTAGCTAAAGCCCTTATCCATGCCTTGTGGATAAGGGCTTTTTAATAACCCGCAAACAGGGCTTACACCCCTGCAAATCCTTGTCATGAAAAGTTATGCACAACCGCGCGTATGGAGTTTTTTGTTGACGAAAATTTTGAGATCGGGTTTCATTGCTTTCGTTATCTTTCGAAACGAAACTTAGGTCGTTATGTCCAAGCGCAATACGCCTCAACGCAGACACAACATTCTTGCCCTGCTTACTGAGCAAGGTGAAGTCAGTGTGGATGAACTGGCCAAACGTTTCGAAACTTCAGAGGTTACGATTCGCAAGGACTTGGCAGCACTCGAAAGTAATGGCCTGCTGCTGCGTCGTTATGGCGGCGCTATTACCTTGCCCCAAGAGTTGGTGATAGACCCCACTCAGCCGGTGTCTGCTTATAAACAAGCGATCGCTCGTGCTGCTGTGGCACTGATCAAAGAACACGCACGCATCATCATCGACAGTGGCAGTACCACCGCGGCGATGATTCCTCAGTTAGGCCAGCAACCTGGCCTGGTGGTCATGACCAACTCGTTGCATGTCGCCAATGCCCTCACTGAACTTGAGCACGAGCCGGTGTTGTTGATGACGGGTGGCACCTGGGATCCGCATTCCGAATCTTTTCAGGGCCAAGTGGCGGAGCAAGTGCTGCGCTCTTACGATTTCGACCAACTGTTTATCGGCGCTGACGGGATCGACCTGCAACGCGGCACCACCACCTTCAATGAGTTGCTGGGGCTGAGCCGGGTTATGGCTGAAGTCGCGCGTGAAGTCATTGTCATGGTCGAGTCCGACAAAATCGGCCGCAAAATACCCAATCTGGAACTGCCCTGGAGCAGCGTCCATACCCTTATTACTGATGATCGCTTGCCAAAAGACGCTCGCGAACAGATTCAGGCCCGAGGCATAACCTTGTTATGCGCGGCACTTAGTTAGGAGAACGTTATGTGTGGAATTGTTGGCGCAGTCGCTGAACGAAATATCACGGCCATTCTGCTCGAAGGCCTGAAGCGTCTTGAATACCGTGGCTATGACAGCGCCGGTGTGGCTGTTTTTACAAACAACGGCACACTGGAGCGCATGCGCCGAAATGGCAAAGTCGCTGAGTTGGAACAAGCCCTGGCCGGTGAACCGCTGGTCGGACGCCTGGGTATTGCCCACACGCGTTGGGCCACGCACGGTGCACCTTGCGAGCGCAATGCGCACCCGCACTTCTCGGGTTCGGACCTGGCTGTGGTGCATAACGGCATCATCGAAAACCATGAAGCCCTGCGCGAACAACTTAAAGGCTTGGGCTATGTGTTCACCTCGGACACTGACACTGAAGTCATTGCTCACCTGCTTAACCACAAGCTCAAAGACAACAACGATTTGACGGCCGCGCTCAAAGCCACCGTCAAAGAATTGCACGGTGCCTACGGTTTGGCTGTGATCAGCGCCAAGCAACCGGATCGTCTGGTAGCAGCGCGTAGCGGTAGCCCTTTGGTGATTGGCCTGGGTCTGGGCGAAAACTTCCTTGCTTCCGACCAATTGGCTCTGCGCCAAGTGACGGATCGCTTCATGTACCTGGAAGAAGGCGACATTGCTGAAATCCATCGTGACAGCGTGCAAATCTGGGATGTGACCGGCCAAAGCGTTCAGCGTGAAGCGGTGCAATACAGCGATGGTGCTGAAGCAGCCGACAAAGGCGAGTACCGTCACTACATGCTCAAAGAAATTCACGAGCAACCGGCTGTTGTGCAACGCACTCTGGAAAATCGTTTAGGGCAGGACCATGTGCTGGTTCAGGCTTTCGGCCCACAAGCGGCTGAACTGTTCGCCAAGGTGCGCAATGTTCAGATCGTTGCCTGCGGAACGAGCTACCACGCGGGGATGGTTGCGCGTTATTGGCTGGAATCGTTGGCCGGCATTCCGTGTCAGGTCGAAGTTGCCAGCGAGTTCCGTTATCGCAAAGTGGTGGTTCAGCCCGATACCTTGTTTGTTTCGATCTCGCAGTCCGGTGAAACGGCTGACACCCTGGCGGCATTGCGCAACGCCAAAGAGCTGGGTTTCCTTGGCAGCCTGGCTATTTGTAACGTCGGCATCAGTTCGCTGGTACGTGAGTCTGATCTGACCTTGCTTACCCAGGCAGGGCGTGAAATTGGTGTGGCATCCACCAAAGCCTTCACCACTCAATTAGTCGGTTTGCTGCTGCTGACCCTGTCATTAGGTCAGGTGCGTGGCACCCTGGAAGCGGGTGTCGAAGCCCAGTTGGTTGAAGAATTGCGTCGACTGCCAGCTCGTTTGGGCGAAGCGCTGGCAATGGACACCACGGTTGAAAAAGTCGCGCAATTGTTCGCTGATAAACACCACACCTTGTTCCTCGGCCGTGGTGCTCAGTTCCCGGTAGCGATGGAAGGAGCGCTTAAGCTCAAAGAAATTTCGTACATCCATGCCGAAGCCTACCCGGCGGGTGAGTTGAAGCACGGTCCATTGGCGCTGGTAGACAGCGACATGCCGGTGGTCACGGTGGCCCCCAACAACGAGCTGCTGGAAAAACTGAAATCCAACCTGCAAGAAGTGCGCGCCCGTGGCGGTGAACTGATTGTGTTTGCAGATGAGCAAGCGGGCATGACCAATGGCGAAGGCACGCATGTGATCAACATGCCGCACATCCACGATGTATTGGCGCCCATCCTTTACACGCTGCCGCTGCAATTGTTGTCGTACTACGTGGCCGTATTGAAAGGCACCGACGTCGACCAACCGCGTAACCTGGCGAAGTCCGTGACAGTGGAATAAACATCACCGGATTGATAAAACGTTAACCTTTCGACCCGCCCATGCGGGTCGAATCGTTACTGGCCTGCGGGCAACGGCCATAAGGAAAAGGCATGTTTCATAGCAACGCATTAAAACAATTGGATATGCAGGACCTTTCCATCGTTTTGCTGCTGATTGAAAACAGGAGTGCAAAGCGGGTTTCGGAAATATTGAACGTGAGTCAGTCGAGTATCAGCTACAGCTTGAAGAAGCTGCGGCATTGCTTTGACGACACATTGTTTGAAAACACAGAAGGGGCGATGCAGCCAACAGCGCGCGTATTGGCGATGAAGCCGTACTTGCAAAGCATGGTGCAGTGCATCAATCAATGTGCGAAAGAAGGCGTTGCGCAGGCGCCCTCCGTGCGTCAGTGGAATATCACGGCGCCCGAGTATTTTGAAATCTTGATGTTGCCTGCGTTGTTGCAGCACATCCGTGAAGCCGGTCGCAATTGGTCATTGAGTGTGAGCCGCTTGGGTCAGGATCTGCCCATCAGTCAGTTGTTAGCCGGTGAAACCGATGTCTGCTTCGGTTTCGGTCCTGGTTATCATCAGTTGCACCCTCTCTTGAGTTACCAAAGCCTGGGGGACGATTCTTTTGTGTGCCTGTCCAGCGTGCACAAGCACCAGGCCAAAACCACCTTGGACCTCAACGAATTCTGCGAGACACCGCAGGTATTTCCGACGCCGTGGTTGTCTGAAAAAAACATGGTGGATGACTGGCTGAGTAAACAGGGCCGCAGTCGCACAATCATGACGCGAGCCAACTCCTATCACGCCGGGGTCAATATTTTGCTTTCGGTGCCTGCGTTGATCGCCGTGCCCACGCACGTATTAAGCACGTTGAAAGTGCCGGACCAGATAAAAGTCTTAAAGCCACCGCCAGGTTTTCCGACCTTCACCCTGGACATGATCTGGTGCAAAGACAGAAACACCCAAAACGATTTCCATCAGTTGGAAGCGCTGGTGCAAAAAATCAAAAGGTGAATTTTGTTTTTTGAGACGGCTGAAGTACGCGCCACTGTAGGGTGAAGATGAACCTTACAGAGGAGCATCCCGATGCCAAATCCATTTAACTGGTAAAAGACCCGATTGAACGCCGTTGCTGGCGTGGCGTGAAGAAGGTCTATTTTGGCTATGCAAAGTCCTTCTTATCGCGCAAGGTGGCGTGCGGCCATGAATCGAAAAGGGAACATTCAATTCAGTACTGGGCCAATGTTACGTTCCTTTCATGGGGCTTTTACATGCTTAAGTTTTTTTCAAAACCCGCTCGCGCCAGTGCTTTTCTGCTCTCTTGCCTGGCGTCTTCCATTGCCTGTGCAGCCGACACCACATACCCGGATGCCGCTGCCAGTGACCCCGCCAAGATGGGATGGATGGTTGGTTCTCCGCCGCCGCCTGATCGAATTATTCGTTTTGCCGATGGCAGTTATTTCAAGTTTCCGGCCATGCGCTGGAGTGTTTCAAACTTCCGTCAATTGATGCCCACGACCAATGTGTCGCGTGGCTTGGGCGCCCCGGTGCCGCTGAATCGTGCATTACGTAAGGACATCGACGCGCTGACGTTTACCCCGACCGGTGCCAGTAAGCCCATGACGTGGGAGCAATCGCTGGCGGCCAATTACACGGATGGCATTGTGGTCTTGCATCGCGGCAAGGTGGTGTACGAACGCTATTTTGGTGTGTTGAATCCACAAAAGCAGCACGCAGCGATGTCGGTCACCAAGTCAGTGGTAGGCACGATGGGAGCGATGTTAGTGGCGGATGGCACGCTGGATGCCAATAAAAAAATCGTCGATTACATCCCCGAGTTGGCCAAGTCAGCGTTTGCCAATGCCACCTTGCGCCAAGTGCTCGACATGACCACCGGGCTCAAATTCAGCGAGGACTATGCAGATCCCAACGCTGAAGTCTGGCAACACGCAATGGCCGGTAATCCGCTGCCAAAACCTGCGGACTACACCGGACCGCAAACGTACATGGAGTACCTGCAAACCGTGCAGCCGTCAGGTGAGCACGGTAAAGCGTTCGCCTACAAAACCGTGAACAGCGATGTATTGGGCTGGGTGATTGCCCGTGTGACTGGGCGTAATGTTGCGCAGTTGTTGTCAGAAAGAATCTGGCAGCGTGTGGGCGCCGAACAAGATGCCTACTTCACCGTCGACTCCATCGGCACCCCGTTTGCGGGCGGTGGTTTGAATGCAGGGCTGCGGGATTTGGCCCGCTTTGGCGAGATGATTCGCAATGACGGCAAGTACTTGGGCCAGCAAATCGTCCCTAAAGCCGTGGTGGATGATATTCGAGCAGGCGGTGACAAACAGGCGTTTGCCCAAGCCGGTTATGACCAGCTCAAAGGCGGCAGTTACCGCAACATGTGGTGGGTGACGCATAACCCGGACGGAGCCTTTATGGCCCGCGGTGTATACGGTCAACGGATTTACATCGATCCGAAAGCTGAAATGGTGATCGTGCGGTTCGCCTCCAATCCGATTGCCAGCAACTCGGCCAATGATCCTGTGACCATTCCGGCCTTCGAAGCACTGGCCAAACAGTTGATCACTCACCCGCAGTAATCGTGCCTCGGCGCGATCTTTTCCAAAAAAGAAGATTGCGCCGGGTCGACGAAAGTTTCACCACTTCTGTTATATCGCAACTACATATCTCAGAAGTGAGAGCGTTCATACATGTCGATTTAGAGGTCGAGGAGGGTGGCCTTGAATCCCTTCCTCGTTTTCAACGCGCGAGTGCTCAGGCTTCTCAGCTGCATCGGTTGGGGGCTGGACTGGCGGGTTTAAGCCTCGTCGCGTGGGGTCTGGCGTTTTTTATAGACCTGTTTTCGCCTGAGTCGGTGTGGCCTTGCGGTACAACTTAAAAAAGGTTTCATCCGCTCTAGCCCATACCTTCTAGCCCGTGAGGCTGACAGTTTGCGTTAATCGACTACCCTTATTTTTTGACGTCTGAAATGAGGGAGGATGACTGATGCTCGCGCAACTGCCACCAGCTTTACAGAATCTTAAAATTCCACTTCGCCTGAAGCTCTGGGATGGACATGAACTGGATCTGGGGCCAACCCCCAGCGTGACCATTGTGGTCAAGGATCCGAAGATCGTTTCTGAGTTCATGCATCCCAGTCTCGACTTGTTGGGCAGTGCGTTCGTCGAAGGTCGACTGGAACTGGCTGAAGGGTCAATCAGCGAAGTCGTACGCGTGTGCGATGAACTCAGCCAAGCGTTGCTCGACGAGGATGATGACAGCACACCCGCGCGCAACTACCACGACAAGGCAACGGACGCAGCGTCCATTTCCTACCATTACGACCTGTCCAACGCCTTCTATCAGTTATGGCTGGACCGCGAGATGGTCTATTCCTGCGGGTATTTTGAGACCGGTGAAGAGAGCCTGGATGAAGCTCAGCAAGCCAAGTTTCGCCACTTGTGCCGAAAACTTCGGCTCAAGCCAGGTGAGTACTTGCTGGATGTCGGCTGTGGCTGGGGCGGGTTGGCACGTTTTGCAGCACGCGAATTCGGGGTCAAGGTGTTTGGTATCACCCTGAGCAAAGAGCAACTCGCGTTGGCTCAAGAGCGGGTCAAGGCAGAAGGTCTGCAAGACAAGGTCGATTTGCAACTGCTCGACTACCGTGACCTGCCACAAGATGGCCGCTTCGACAAAATTGTCAGCGTGGGGATGTTTGAGCACGTCGGCCACGCCAACCTGCGAGAGTACTGCCAAGTATTGTTCAACGCAGTGCGCGAAGGTGGTTTGGTGATGAACCACGGCATTACTGCCAAACACACCGACGGGCGCCAAGTGGGTCGCGGTGCGGGGGAGTTTATCGAGCGCTATGTGTTTCCTAACGGCGAATTACCGCACTTGTCGATGATCAGTGCACACATCAGCGAGGCTGGACTGGAAGTGGTCGATGTCGAGAGTCTGCGTTTGCATTACGCGCGCACGCTGGAGCATTGGAGTCAGCGCCTTGAACAAAACCTTGAGGCGGCTGCCAAGCAAGTGCCAGAGCAGACATTAAGGATTTGGCGTCTGTACCTTGCTGGCTGCGCGTATGCGTTTGCGCGTGGCTGGATCAACATCCATCAGATCCTCGCCGCCAAACCATATGCCGACGGTTCGCTTGAGCTGCCATCGACGAGGGCCGATATTTATCGTTGAACGGTCGAGATTTCGGTGATCGTCAAAGGGCCGTGTCACTCAGTGACACGGCCCTTTTTTATAGAACAGGCGAAACCAGGCGCGCCACACGCATGCCAAGTTGCTGCAAACGGTGCGTGGTTTTGATGTCGTCTTCGGTGATTTCACGCGCCAGGGCAAAGTCGTCCAGCAGCATATGTTCGACTTCGCGGGCAAACGCTTCGTCGACCGTCAGCAGCATCACTTCAAAGTTCAGGCGGAACGAGCGGTTGTCCATATTGGCGCTGCCGACTGCACTGATTTCGTTGTCGACCAGCACAACCTTCTGATGAATGAACCCTGGCTGGTAGCGGAACATTTTCACCCCAGCACGCACCGCCTCGAATGCATACAGGCTGGAGGCCGCATACACAATTTTATGGTCGGGCCGTGAGGGAATGAGGATGCGTACATCCACCCCGCGCAACACGGCAAGCCTCAATGCGGAAAAAACCGCTTCATCCGGCACGAAGTAAGGCGTTGTTATCCACACCCGTTCAGTGGCGGCATGGATGGCTTCAACAAAAAACAGTGAGCAGGTTTCGTACGGATCGGCTGGCCCGCTGGCTAGAAATTGGCACAGTACACCGCCTTCCGGGTAAGCCTGCGGCAGGATCAACGGCGGTAGTTTGCGCGCAGCCCAGAACCAGTCTTCGGCGAACGACTCTTGCAGGCAAGCCACCACCGGCCCGCAGACCTCGACGTGGGTATCGCGCCACGGAGACAGAGGCGGTTTGGCTCCCAAGTATTCATCGCCAACGTTATGCCCGCCGACAAACCCTTTCACACCATCCACCACAACCACTTTGCGGTGGTTACGAAAGTTGACCTGAAAGCGACTGATCCAGCCGCCGCGGGTGGCAAATGCTTGCGCTTGAACGCCCCCCGCACGCAATGATTCGGAATAACTATTGGGCAAAGAATGACTGCCAATGCTGTCGTACAACACATACACCTGCACCCCTTGAGCCGCTTTTTCGAGCAGCAGGGCATGCAGTTTCATTCCAAGGTCATCGTCATGAATGATAAAAAACTGCACCAGGACCACCTGTTCGGCGGTGCGGATGGCTTCAAAAATAGCGTTGAAGGTCGCTGTGCCATTAATCAGTAAGCTCACCTGATTGTTCGCCAGGCACGGCATGCGGCCTAACCTGGGCATCGCGCGCAAGGAGGTGTAGGCCTTTGAGTTACGTGCGGCAAGGGCTTCCTCGACCCAAGGTCGCCAGTCCAGATCTGCGATGGCTTCACGCATTTCCTGATTGGCCTGACGTCTGGCGCGGATGTAATCGTCGAAGGTGCTACGGCCAAAAATCAAATATGGGATGAGCGTGAAGTAGGGAATGAAGAACAATGACATGGCCCAGGCAATTGCACCTTGAGCGGTTCTCACGGTTAATACCGCGTGCACGGCGGCAATCAAACCCAAGGTGTGGATCAATAAAATCAGATAACCGAAAACGTGCGGGCCGAGATAATCCATGCGTATCCTTGCTCCTCAATGTGTGACGCTGCGTACTAAAAGACCACGTTGTGCAATGAATGTCCCTAAATGTTTGCTGATGCAACGCTTGCTGTTTTTCAACGTCTAACCCCCACATATGCGTAGGAGCTACTTGATGAATGTTCGTCTGCTTGGGCTGCTCATGGCCTGTGGTTTATCGATACCTGTGGCTCAAGCCCAAATGCTGCAACCGGGTCTTTGGGAGCTGACCACCAGCAATATGCAAGTCGATGGCCAACAGCTTCCTGACCTGCAAGTGATGTTGGGCCAATTGCAAACCATGTTGTCCCCGGAGCAACAGGCGCAATTGGAAAACCAAGGGATCACCGTTGGGGGTAAAGGTGTGCGGGTATGCCTGACGCCTGAGCAGGTCAAATCAGATGCAATCCCGCTGACAGATCCGAAGTCCGGTTGTAATCAGCAGATCACTGAGCGTAGTGGAAATCAGTGGAAGTTTCGCTTTAGTTGCCCAAAAGTCCAAGGCGCAGGGGTTGCCACATTTGCCAGCGACAGAGAGTTTAGTTCCCAAGTAAACGGCACGTTCAACGCCACGGGTGTTCAGCAAAAAGGCAGCATGGATACCCGTGCGGTATGGCTGGGCCAAAACTGTGGAACCGTCAAACCTCGTACATGATTCAAACTGTCCGCGCACTGGGCCCATCAGTACGCGGATCGCCCTCTAGGCATTTCGCCAATTCCAGCGACTCTCAGCCACCGCATCGTGGCTGTGCAAACTCTCGGCATGCACCACCTTAAGGTTGAAGCCTTTTATCCCCGCTGTACTTTTCAGCACGACATTCAAGCGTCGCGCAGCATCCTCACAAAACATTAAATTTTGCCCATTGGCTAATGCGAAGGCTTGTTCGTCTGCGCGTTTTACGGCTGTTTGTACTGCTGTGCCCAGGGCTGTTTCTGCTTCATCAATGATGTTGTTGATCGGAAAACTTTGCAGCTCGCGACCGAGATGCAGCTGCAAGTGAGCCGTGCTTCTCT
Source organism: Pseudomonas sp. TAA207 (assembly GCF_001529285.1). Lineage (NCBI taxonomy): Bacteria > Pseudomonadati > Pseudomonadota > Gammaproteobacteria > Pseudomonadales > Pseudomonadaceae > Pseudomonas > Pseudomonas sp. TAA207. The sequence continues at coordinate 367,317 of NZ_LLWJ01000072.1, forward strand.
GGCTATGCGGGGTAGCCACAATGCCTTGAGTACTGCCAAGCCATGTCAACACTTCGGCGTGATGGAGTGGTTTGTTCGCGAAGTCATCGACAAATTGTTGTTGGATAAGTTGGCGTGCTAACGCGGCTGAACAAGGGCAAGTGGATGAATAGTCCACGTCGATTTTTAGTTCCACGTGGAACATTCCATTTTTCAGTGAAGCTTCGATGCTGACTGGATAGCTCTTCCATCCACTTAATGCGCTGACTAATGCGGGTCGTTTCAACAGCACCTGCGTGTGGATTCTTAGGTAGGCACAGATGGATAAATCGTCATGCGAGTCCAAAAACTGCTGCAAAATTTTCTTCAAAAGTAGCGGGTTCAGAGCCTGCGAATCTAAAACTTCGAGCGCTAAATATAAGCGCGACATATGGATGCCACGTGCCTCGCCGTCATCAAGGCTGACACCGGCATCGGCGGTTGCGGCTAAACGCTGACCATTTATCACAACAGGCAGCGCAATGCCGCACATGCCGACCCATTCCAGCGGAACAGTTTGTCGGGCGTTTTGTGAGGCAATGTCGGGGAGAGTAAGGGCGTTCATAAAAGATTTCATCCAGGGGGAAGAGGGTAGCGTTACAAGATAACAATTCTAATGCTTTGTATTGTTATAATGTATCATTCGTGGCGATTTGATCATCGCCCCCACAAGCGGGCGCTTTGACCTGCCGACCCTGATGAGGAACTTCCATGCCTAATCGTCTACCCGTGACAGTGCTGTCTGGTTTTCTCGGTGCAGGAAAAAGCACCCTGCTCAATTACATTCTGCGTAACCGCGACAACTTGCGCGTCGCGGTCATCGTGAATGACATGAGTGAAATCAATATTGATGGTGCCCAGGTTCAGCGCGATGTGAGCCTGAACCGGGCAGAAGAAAAATTGGTCGAAATGAGCAATGGCTGCATTTGCTGCACCCTGCGTGAAGACTTGCTGGAAGAGGTCAGCAAACTGGCCAAGGAAGGTCGATTTGATTATTTATTGATCGAGTCCACAGGCATTTCTGAACCGCTGCCTGTCGCAGAAACCTTCACGTTTCGAGACGACGAGGGCCAAAGCCTGGCCGACATCGCGCGCCTCGATACGATGGTCACTGTCGTTGATGGCCTGAATTTTTTACACGATTACCAGGCCGCCGAAAGCCTTGGCACGCGCGGTGAGACATTGGGGGAGGAAGATGAGCGCTCGATCACTGATCTTTTAATCGAACAAATCGAGTTTGCCGACGTTATTTTGGTCAGCAAAATAGACCTCATCAGCCGTGTTGAGCGTCAGGAATTGATGGCCATTCTTCAACGACTGAATGCTCAGGCTGAAATCATTGCAATGGTCATGGGTGAAGTCCCGCTGAATAAAATTCTGGATACGGGGCGTTTTGATTTCGAGCGTGCAGCTCAAGCGCCGGGCTGGTTGCAAGAACTGCGCGGTGAACATGTGCCTGAAACCGAAGAATATGGCATTGCCTCGACGGCTTACCGGGCACGTCGACCTTTTCACCCGGAACGTTTTTTTAATTTTATTGATCGACCGTGGACGAACGGTAAATTGCTGCGCTCCAAGGGTTTTTTCTGGTTGGCCAGCAAGTACCAGGAAGCTGGCAGTTGGTCACAGGCGGGCGGTTTAATGCGCTATGGATATGCCGGGCGCTGGTGGCGATTTGTACCCCGTGATCAGTGGCCGCAAGAGGCAGATGCCAAGGCCGAAATCCTCAAAAAATGGCTGCCCGACACCGCTGACTGTCGTCAGGAATTGGTCTTTATTGGCCAACATATCGACTTCAATCAGCTCACACATGAACTCGATTCCTGCCTGTTGACTGATGAAGAGATGGCCTTGGGTGTAGAGGGCTGGCAGCAGATGAGCGACCCGTTTGGTGGCTGGTATGACGAGGTGGCCGCCTGATGAATGCCTTCGCTTGCAGCCCAAACATGACGATAAAACAGGTCTGTGGGGCCACTCCCCACATCCTCACGCGCGTACTGGATGAAGACGTCAATTTGGCCGTCTGGCAGCGCCACTTGCCTGTGCATATAGCTGATTTCAGCGATTTACTGCTGTCGTTGGATGAGCCTTTGGCGGATGCCTTGAGCCTGGAAATGAACGATGAAAACACTCAGCCCAACCTTCATGGGCTTGCCCACAGGTTCAACGATTTGGAAGGCTATGAAAGCTTCATGGCGGATGTTGCCTGGTTGGTCAGCGCCTACGCTTGTTTGTTAGGCGCCAAACGCATTGGGCTGCGTCTCAGGGCCTTGGATAAGGCCATGTGCCCACGCTTTCACGTTGATCATGTGCCAGCCCGCCTGATCACCACCTACGCAGGGCAGGGCAGTCAGTGGCTCGCCGAGGGCGTGATGGCACGTCAGCAACTGGGCCAGGCGCAGGCAGAGCCGACGCATGCAGCGTTGATTAAGCAACTGAACACGGGAGATGTGGCGCTGCTTAAAGGCGAAAAGTGGCAAGGCAACGAGGGTGCAGGGTTGATCCATCGTTCGCCTGCGCTGCAAGCCGGCGAACGACGGCTGATTTTGACCCTGGATTGGCTGGCCTGAGGCATATTGCAACCTTCAATCCCTACAGAAGCGTTTGATGATGCTGCACAACATTCCTACACATGTGATCGCCGGGCCGCTGGGCGCAGGCAAAACCAGTCTGATTCAACACCTGATGGCCCAGAAACCTGTGCACGAACGTTGGGCGGTACTGGTGAATGAGTTCGGTCAAATAGGTCTGGATGCTGCTTTGATGGGCCAAAGCGGTGATGCAATCGCTATTACTGAAGTCGCGGGCGGCTGTGTCTGTTGCGTGAACGGTGCGCCTTTTCAGATTGGTTTGAGCCGTCTGTTACGTCAGGCAAAGCCTGATCGCTTATTCATTGAGCCTTCGGGTCTCGGGCATCCTGCACAAATCCTCAAGCAGCTCAGCGCTGCGCCCTGGTTAGGTGTTTTAGCCTTGCAGCCGTGCGTAATAGTGCTGGATGCCGAGGCGTTAGCCTTGGGTAAACCGGTGCCTGCAACCCAACAAGAAGCCTTGAAAATGGCCGGTTTAGTGGTCATGAATAAATCTAATAGTGTCCAAAATGAGCAACGTGAGCAGATTGCATGCAGCCTGCCAAAGTGCCCTGTTTTATGGACCGAGCAGGGCTACATGCCGCTAAATACGCTGCCTGTAGCCACTATGAGCGATATTCATGCTGTGGATAACTCATTGATTTATAAGGATTTTAATTCAGTACTAAGCGTTTTTTCTGACCCGCAGACCCCTTTCGTGATGACGCAACAGCAGCCTGAGGCGTGGAGTATTGGCTGGAAATGGCACGCCTCACTGCTATTTGACCTGGTGCTGCTCAATCATTGGCTTCAGGGGCTGAACTGGCTGCGCGCCAAGCTCGTTGTGCATGCGCCCTCAGGGTGGTTTTCAGTCAATTGCCTCGAAAACAGCCTCCAATCCTGGAAAGCCAGCGAGTGGCGCACCGATTCGCGCATTGAATTGATCTTCGAAAGCCCTCAGGATCTGAATTCACTCAAAAAAGGGCTGCAAGACTGCCTCATTCATCCCCTGTAGGCATTCACGGTTAACGCGGGCGCACTTGCTGAATGAGCTGTCGGCCCTGATCGATTTCGGGGCTGATTTTGGATTAATACGCCATTTTGTACTGGTAAAGTTGTCCTACAATCCTTGTTTTTGCCATCTGTTTTAACCTCATTGAAGTGTCTATTTCAAAGGTTTCAGCGCTTTTGGCGGGTTTTACGAAAAGTTATCCACAGGGGAACTAAAAAAGGCGAGAAAGAGGCGCTCAGGCAGGGAGCGCTCCTCGAGATTCATCACTGGGGCGGTTTGGTGTGCTCCTGGCGCCATTGGCTCAGCTCTATGATTTTTGCGCTGGGGATGTCGCGATGCTCAGGCTCAGGTTGTGCTTGGAACGGGTAGGGTGCCAGCTCGATCTTCGCGCTGTGGGCACCAAATTGAGTGATGGTGCCAGCATGGCGTTGATCGCCGGTGACGGTGAACTCAAAGTTATACACACGGGCCAAGCGTCGATTGCCCTTGGCGTCCGCAATGAATCCGATTTTCTTGAGGGCCACGTTTTCATCGAGCAATTCGATGTCGAGCTTGTTGCAGTGCTGTTTGACGCGCTCCAGCGCTCGCTCGCGCATACCGTGGTTGTGCCACAGCCAGGCAGCAGCAGTGGCCAGTAGCATCAGCACAAACATATTTCCAAGGGTCAGCATGACGTGGGCTCCAACAGAATAGGCTCAGCTTAACTGCGTCTTCAGCCTGTCGTACAGGTTGCTTTTCGTCGCATACTGCGTGGCTTGAATCCACCCGCAGTCTGGAATCCGGCATGAAACGTACGCCTCACTTACTTGCTATCCAATCCCACGTGGTTTTCGGCCATGCCGGCAACAGCGCAGCCGTATTTCCTATGCAGCGCGTGGGTGTAAATGTATGGCCCTTGAACACGGTTCAGTTCTCGAACCACACTCAGTATGGTCAGTGGACTGGCGAAGTGCTGGCCCCTGAGCAAATTCCTGCGCTGGTTGACGGTATTGCCGCGATTGGCGAACTGGGTAACTGCGATGCAGTGTTATCTGGCTATTTGGGTAGCGCGGCACAGGGTCGGGCCATCCTCAGCGGGGTCGCGCGCATTAAGGCGGTTAACCCCAATGCGCTTTACCTGTGCGACCCCGTTATGGGGCACCCGGAGAAAGGCTGCATCGTGCCGTACGAAGTCAGTGATTTTCTGCTGAATGAGGCGGCCGCAGTAGCGGATTTTCTGTGTCCTAACCAGCTGGAACTGGACAGCTTCTGTGGTCGCCATCCGCAATCGCTGTTCGATTGCCTGGCGATGGCGCGCAGCATGCTGGCACGCGGGCCCAAAGCGGTACTGGTCAAGCACCTGTCATACCCCGGCAAGCCTGAAGAAAGTTTTGAGATGTTGCTGGTGACGAATGACGGGAGCTGGCACCTGCGCCGCCCGTTATTAGCGTTTCCGCGCCAGCCTGTAGGCGTGGGTGACCTGACGTCCGGCTTATTCCTGGCACGGGTACTGTTGGGAGACAGCCTGGTGGCCGCATTTGAATTTGCGGCATCGGCGGTGCATGAAGTGCTGCTCGAAACCCAGGCATGTGCCAGTTACGAGCTGCAATTGGTGCGTGCTCAAGACCGTATTGCTCACCCGCGTGTGCGCTTTGAGGCTACGCCGATCAACCTGTAATCCTTGCCCTAGGGGCATCGTCGAGCCCTGTAGGCGCTGCCGAGGCACAAGGCTGCTCGGGCGCGAAGCGGTCGTAAACCGGATGAGTGCGGTGTGTCTGAGGCACTGCGTTGAATGGTTTACCACGGCTGCGCCGCTGGACGCAGCCTCGCACTCCTCGTCAGCGACACGTTTTATCTGCGCGATGCTGGACCGGTGGCAAAAGGCCTAGACGGTTTCGTCTTTCAATTCCCGATAGCGTTTTTCCAGCTCCTGGCGGATCTGGCGACGCTGTTTGCCTTGAATAAAGCGGCGTTTGTCTTCGCTGTTAACGGGTTGCAAAGGCGGAACAGTCGCCGGTTTGCGGTCGTCGTCCACTGCCACCATCGTGAAAAAACAGCTGTTGGTGTGGCGCACCGAGCGCTCACGAATGTTTTCAGTGACGACTTTGATCCCCACTTCCATCGACGTGTTGCCGGTGTAATTGACCGAGGCCAGAAAGGTCACCAGCTCGCCGACATGAATCGGCTCACGAAAAATAACCTGGTCCACGGACAAAGTGACCACATAACGCCCGGCATAGCGGCTGGCGCACGCGTAGGCGACTTCGTCGAGGTATTTGAGCAGGGTTCCGCCGTGAACATTGCCAGAAAAATTGGCCATGTCCGGGGTCATCAAGACCGTCATCGACAGTTGGGCGTTTCCGGGTTCCATAGCAGCAGGCTCGCGGTAGTGTTGCAGCAGTGAAATGGGTATCTCTGTGGATACTTTTCGATTTTTTGAAACAGACAGGAACGGGACGCTACCGTTTGGGCTGTCGTCACGCTCTGGCGTACATGTTTCCATATATTGCGCCGCCTTTCTGCGTTAAGTCCCGGTGTTAACCTGCCAAAGCCCGTTTGACGGGTATTTCCTACACTTAAAACAGTCGATACATACTGCGAGACTCGCTGTGTCTGTCGTTCTGTTGTCGGGCAGCACCCACACAAGGAGGCGACACGCCATGCATGCCATCAGCTTTATTCAGGATCTGGCAGTCATCATGTTGGTCGCAGGTGTGGTGACTATTCTTTTTCACCGTTTTAAACAGCCCGTGGTGCTGGGTTACATCGTGGCGGGTTTTATTATTGGCCCGCACACGCCGCCATTCGGTCTGATTCATGACGAAGAAACCATCAAAACCCTGGCTGAGCTGGGGGTTATTTTTTTGATGTTCTGCCTGGGGCTGGAGTTCAGCCTGCGCAAGTTATTCAAAGTGGGTGCCACGGCCTTTATTGCGGCATTCATGGAAATCACCCTGATGATCTGGATCGGCTATGAAATTGGCCGATGGTTCGACTGGAACACGATGGATTCGCTGTTTTTGGGCGCCATTTTGGCCATTTCATCGACCACCATCATCGTTAAAGCGCTCAATGACCTGAAAATGAAAAACGAGCGCTTTGCGCAGCTGATTTTCGGTGTGCTGATCGTTGAAGACATTCTGGGCATCGGCATCATTGCGTTGCTGTCGAGCATTGCCGTCAGCGGCAGCGTCAGCCCGGAAGAAGTGTTCTCCACCGTTGGCAAGCTGTCGTTGTTCATGATTGTGGCGCTGGTCATCGGTATCTTGCTGGTGCCACGCGTTTTGGCCTATGTGGCCAAGTTTGAAAGCAATGAAATGCTGCTGATTACCGTGCTCGGGCTGTGTTTTGGTTTTTGCCTGCTGGTGGTCAAGCTGGAATACAGCATGGTCCTGGGCGCATTTTTAATCGGCGCGATCATGGCTGAATCACGGCAACTGCTGAACATCGAAAGGCTGATCGAGCCTGTGCGCGATTTGTTCAGCGCGATCTTTTTTGTCGCCATCGGTTTGATGCTCGATCCCGCCATCTTGTGGGAATACGCCTTACCCATTGTCGTCATCACCTGTGCAGTGGTACTGGGCAAGATGCTGTCCTGTGGGTTAGGTGCTTTTATCGCCGGTAATGATGGACGCACCTCTCTGAGAGTCGGGATGGGCCTCTCTCAGATCGGAGAGTTTTCGTTCATCATCGCGGCACTGGGCATGACCTTGCAGGTCACCAGCAGCTTCCTGTACCCCGTGGCGGTTGCTGTGTCTGTGCTGACGACCTTGATGACGCCTTACTTGATTCGTGCCGCAGATCCGCTTTCGCTCAAGCTGGCGCAGGTCATGCCAAATCGGGTGTCGCGGGTTTTTGCTTTGTATGGCGAGTGGCTGAGGAGCATCCAGCCCCAGGGCGAGGGTGCTTTATTGGCGGCGATGATCAGAAAAATCCTGCTACAGGTAGGCGTCAATCTGGCGTTGGTTATCGCGATTTTCTTTGCGGGCGGGTATTTCGCCCCCCGCATTGCAGATTATTTACAGGGCTGGGTGATGAAATCGAGCTGGCAAAACGGCTTGATTTGGGGCGCTGCCTTACTGTTGTCGTTACCGTTCCTGATCGCGGCATATCGCAAGCTCAAGGCGCTGTCGATGCTCTTGGCGGAGATGGGGGTTAAACCCGAAATGGCGGGGCGTCACACGCAACGCGTGCGCCGGGTGATCGCTGAGGTGATTCCGATCTTGTCGCTACTGGTGATTTTTTTATTGCTGTCGGCATTGTCTGCCAGCATCTTGCCGACCAATGAATTGCTGATCGTGATTGCGGTCGTGGCGGCGGGAGTGGCGGCAGTGTTGTGGCGCTGGTTTGTGCGCATCCACACGCGCATGCAAGTTGCGCTGTTGGAGACGCTGGACAATCACAAGGAGACAGGGCACTAGCGGCACTGTCCTGAGTTTTTGTAGGAGCGAGCAAGCTCGCTCCTACAAAAGAAAATCAGCTTTCCAGCCAGACATCCCGTGCCCAGTGCCAGACCGATTCCCAGGTTTCTTCGGTCACCAACTCTTCTTCTGCGGACCACAGCACCACGGTGCCATCTTCTTCCACGCAGTAATAGTCGTCGCCGTCCTGACAAATCGGGATCAGCTCACGTGGGACGCCAGCATCCCATGCGGTAGCTGCGACATCTGGCAGGTAGGTATGGGATTGTGGGTCGGTCACGGTGACCGGTTCCAGGCTGCCATACACCACGTCGCTGACGGTCAGCAGAAACTCTTTGAACACAAAGGGGATGTCGATGAACAGTTGTTCTTCGATTTCCACCAGTTGATCGTCATCAGGCAGTTCCAGAGGAACAGGCACAGGTTCGTTCTTTTCACGCAGTTCTTCGATGATCTCTTCCACGACCTCAATCCTCATACTCTATGGCGCGGTTTATATGACGCGCTTTATACAGTAGCTCGTTATAAGTGCAATCGTGAAATGCAAAGCCCCGGACAAGTCCGGGGCTTTGGGTGTTGCGTGTGGAGCGCAGGGATCAGCCGTTCTGACGGATACCGGCTACAAGCCAAGGTTGGTTTTCGCCTTGAGCGCGTTCCATGTTCCAGCTCTCGCTGAAGGTTTCGCCTTGGTCAAAACGCGACGTTTTCGAGAGGCCGCTGAAAGTCAGGGTCGCGATGGTTTTGTCGGCGCGATCATCCAGGCCGTCCAGCTGAACGGTCAGGTTATCGATGTAGGTTGAGTTGAAGCCATCACCCAGATCCGCGCGCTCACGCTTGAGGAAATCGAGCATTTGCGGGGTAACGAACTCGGCGATTTTATCCATTTCGTTGGCATCCCAGTGCTGTTGCAGGGACTGGAAATGGTTACGCGCGGCTTCAAGAAAGCTCTGCTCGTTGAACCACGCCGGGGCGTTGATCACCGGGCGTGCTGGCGCCGCTGAAGCACCGCCGCCGAAGATTGATGTTGGCGCAGGCTTGGCGTCGAATACTTCGCGCTGCATGGGTGCGTGACCCGCTGGCGCCATGTCAGCCTGTTGCTTGCGGCGACGAGCGGCGATAAAGCGGAAAATCACGAACGCGATGACAGCCATGATCAGGATGTCGAAGATTTGCATGCCCTGGAAGCCACCGCCCATGAACATGGAAGCGAGCAGGCCGCCAGCAGCGATGCCGGCCAGAGGGCCGAGCCAGCGAGAAGCACCACCGGCTTTTGCGGCTGCGCCGGCGGCAGCAGGGGCTGCGGCAGGAGAGGCAGGAGCGGCTTGGCGAGTTTGGTGGCTTGGGGCCGAACCAAAGCTTTTACCGCCGCCGAAGCGCTTGGCGTTTGCGTCGAGGCTCATCGTCAAGCCGATGCACAACGCCATGGCGATGCTAAGAAAACGTTTCATAAAGGGAATTCCCATTTGTGGATGACACGCGCGCCATGTTGCACAGGTGAGGTGTGACTGGCTAGCAGTGAAATGTTTCGGGCTTTTGCCTAAATATGAGTAGGACGGTTCCCGATATCGTGTAGTTCACCTTGGGGTCGTCGAAAAGCCAGCTCGTATCGCCGCCGTGAAAACGGATAACAGCAGAGGGAGAGGCCACGCTTCAGGATGAAGACTGGCCCGGGCCTGGAGCTCGCCCTCAGTGCTGCAACGTTGGCTGACAACAAAGCCCGGATTGTCCAGAAAGAACAAAGTCTGAGCCTATATTGCCTACCTTATCGTCCGATGCCTGTCGGGTTGCTGTCAGACCGCCTCAAGTTTGGCGTAGCCCATCATCAGCCACTTGCTGCCTTCGTCGAAGTTAACCTGCACCCGCGCCTGCGCGCCGGCACCTTCGAAGTTGAGGATCACGCCTTCACCGAATACCGCATGCTTGACCATCTGTCCCAGTTTGAATTCGGTTTCCGGGATCTCCGAACCGCCAAACAGGGTGCTGGTGTTTTGCTGTTGACCGCCGCCGAAAGGGCGACTGACGCTGTTGGACAAGCGCACTTCTTGAATCAGCCCTTTTGGCACTTCACGTACGAAGCGCGAAACCTTGTTGTAGGTTTCGCTGCCGTAAAGGCGTCGGGTTTCAGCATAGGTCATGACCAGGTTTTGCATGGCGCGGGTGATGCCCACGTAGGCAAGGCGGCGTTCTTCTTCAAGACGCCCCGGCTCTTCCAGGCTCATCTTGTGCGGGAACAGACCTTCTTCCATCCCCACCAAAAACACATACGGGAACTCCAGACCTTTGGCGCTGTGCAGCGTCATCAGCTGGATACCGTCTTCATGCTCTTCGGCTTGCGTGTCACCGGCTTCCAGCGATGCATGACCCAGGAACGCGGCCAGCGGCGTCAGCTCCTCGTCCTCTTCGTTGCTCTCGAAGTTACGGGCGGCGCTGACCAGTTCCTCAAGGTTTTCTACCCGGGCCTGGCCTTTTTCGCCTTTTTCTGCCTGATGGTAAGCAATCAGTCCGCTTTGCTCGATCACGGTTTGAGTCATCAGATGCAGCGGCATCTCCATGACTTTTGCCGCGAGGTTCTCGATCAGTTCAACAAAACCTGTGATGGCGCCTGACGCGCGGCCAGGCAGCGCTTTGTTGGCAATCAACTGGCGCATCGATTCCCACATCGACACGTCGCTGTGGCGTGCGTGTTCACGAATCGCTTCGACTGTTTTTTCGCCAATACCGCGAGCCGGGACGTTAATCACCCGCTCTAGCGCAGCATCATTCCCACGGCCTTCGAGAAGGCGCATGTAGGCCATCGCGTTTTTGATTTCAGCCCGTTCGAAGAAGCGCTGGCCCCCATAAATACGGTACGGAATGCGCTCGCGCAGCAGCGCCTCTTCGAGTACCCGCGATTGGGCGTTGGAGCGGTACAAAATAGCGATGTCTTTATGAGCAAGGCCGGTTTTAAGCGCACTCTCAATGGTTTCGACCACGTAGCGGGCTTCGTCGTGCTCGTTGAAGGCGGCATACAAATTGATTGCTTCGCCGTCGCCGCCATCGGTCCACAGCTCTTTACCCATGCGCCCGGTGTTGTTGGCGATCAGGGCGTTGGCGGCTTTGAGAATGCCGGCAGTGGAGCGGTAGTTCTGCTCCAGACGAATGGTTTCGGCGTCCGGGAAGTCCGTGGAGTACTGGTAAATGTTTTCAATTTTCGCGCCGCGCCAGCCGTAGATGGATTGGTCGTCGTCGCCGACCACCATCAGGCTGTCTCCACCCTGGGCCAGCAATCGCAGCCAGGCATATTGAACGGCGTTGGTGTCCTGAAACTCGTCGACCAAAATGTGCCGGAAGCGTTTTTGGTAATGCGCGAGCAAGCCCGGGTTATCGCGCCACAGGTCCAGCGCGCGTAACAGCAACTCAGAGAAGTCGATCACGCCTGCGCGCTGGCAGGCGGCCTCATAGGCTTCGTAAATGCTGCGCATGGTGGCCAGGAACAAATCGCCACTGGCCTGGATGTGTTGTGGACGCAGACCTTCGTCTTTTTGACCGTTGATAAACCACTGCGCCTGACGCACTGGCCAGCGTTGTTCGTCTAGCCCCAGTTCACGAATCACACGCTTGACCAAGCGTTGCTGATCATCGCTGTCCAGAATCTGGAAGGTCTGGCTCAACCCGGCTTCTTGCCAATGGGCACGCAGCAGGCGGTGCGCCAGCCCGTGGAAGGTGCCAACCCACATACCGGCCGGGTTGATACCCATCAGCTGCTCGATGCGGTGACGCATCTCGGCAGCGGCCTTGTTGGTGAATGTCACCGAGAGTACGGAGTGGGGGGACGCGTTTTCGACCTGGATCAACCAGGCGATACGGTGCACCAGCACACGGGTTTTGCCGGAACCTGCGCCGGCCAGAACCAACTGACGCCCGACACTGGCCGTGACGGCCTGACGTTGGGCATCGTTGAGGGAATTTAACAAGAGAGAGAGATCATCGCGCATCGGCGCATTCTAGGGTGCTGGCTCAAACCGGGCAAACTTCTATCCTGTTCGGGCTGGCCGTCTGTCGCAGCGCTGCGGTGAGTGTTTTAAAAGAACCGCAGGTGCGCACTTCAATTACAGGGTCTTGTTTCGTCTGTTTAATGACGTGTCTCAGTTTGGTCACGGGCCTGGCTTGTGTATGCTCGGGCAACATTTTTTGGCTCATCCACTGATAAGAATATTGCCGATGATTCAGAGTTTTAGCGCGTCGGGTGTGGCATTGGGCACCGGGCTCGGTTTTTTTTTGGCGCTGCTGGGCGTTGTCGGCTGGCGAGCCAGTCAGCGCCGCCAAGGAGGGCGCTTGGCACCTCCTGTATGGCCTGAAGTGTTGCAGCAGGCTCAGGGGCACAACGTGCAGCGCACTGCACCGGCGTCGTGCGAGGTTGAGCAACGGCGTTTGGCGGCCACCGTGTTTGAAGCGGCCAGCGAAGGCATTGTGATCCTCGACCCCGATTACCGGATGTTGGCGGCCAATCAGGCGTTTTGTCGCATCAGTGGTTACGCCGTCGAAGAGCTGGTCGGGCGGCGTGTGAACGAACTGGCATGCAGTCGTGATGCCCGCCGTCACTTTCCAATGATCCAGCCGGTGCTGGATGAGCACGACCACTGGCAGGGCGAGTTGGTCGAAACGCGCAAAAGCGGTGAGCTTTACCCGCAATGGCTGCAACTTAAAGTCGTGCGTAATGATGACGGGCGTATCAGCCACATCGTGGCCTTTGTCAGCGACCTGTCAGCGCGGCGTATTTCTGAAGCCCGGGTGCGCCATCTGACGCATTTTGATGAACTCACAGGGCTGGCCAATCGCCTGTTGTTCAAAGAGCGGCTGGAAGAAGCCAATCAGCGTGTGCGCCAAGGTGCCCGCAACCTTGCGCTGCTCTACATCAACCTTGATCGTTTCAAGCTGCTCAATGACAGCCTGAGTCCCGAACTGGCTGACCAAGTGCTGCATAAAGTCGCTCGACGCCTGACCAAAGCACTGCCGGAGGCAGACACCATTGCGCGGCTCTCAGGTGATGAATTCGCTGTGTTGTTCGATGCGTACGGCAGCCTGACGAGTCTGGCGCGTGTGGCGACCCGGCTATTGGCCAAAATAAGCCGGCCATTGGTGATTGACGGGCATGAACTGGTCATCAGCGCATCAATGGGTATCAGCTTGTTGCCTGACAGCGCACGGGACATCGCCACGCTGGTCAGCCAGTCCAACAAAGCCATGCAGCAAGCCAAACACTTGGGCGGCGGCACGTTTCAGTTTTTCAGTCATAGCCTGCAAGACAGTACCCTTGAACGCTTGCAGCTGGAAAACCAACTGCGCAAGGCAATTGCCGACCAGCAACTCAAAGTCTTCTACCAACCCAAGCTGTGCCTGACCACAGGGCGTTTGCACGCGGCGGAGGCGTTGGTGCGCTGGGATCATCCACAACTGGGCAGCGTGCCCCCGAGTGATTTTATTGGTTTGGCCGAAGAGACCGGCCTGATTGGTGCCATTGGCGAGTTTGTACTGCGCCAGGCGTGTCATCAGGCGTGTGAGTGGCAACGCGAAGGGCTGGCGCCGATACGGGTATCGGTCAATTTGTCAGTGCATCAATTGCGTCAGGGCAAGTTGGTCAGTTTGGTGCGTCAAGTGCTGGAAGAGAGCGGGCTGGCGCCTCATTGCCTGGAGCTGGAACTCACTGAAAGCCAGTTGCTGGACAGTGTTGATTCCATTGTTGCGACTTTCCAGCAACTCCACGAGTTGGGGGTAAAACTGGCGATTGATGACTTTGGCACGGGGTATTCGTCCCTCAGTTACCTCAAACGGTTTGCTGTGGATTACGTAAAAATCGATCAAACATTTATTCGCGGTGTCGGCCGCTCGGTCGAGGATGAGGCGATTACCAAAGCGATTATCGCGATGGCCCACAGCCTGGATTTAAAGGTTGTAGCCGAAGGCGTGGAAGACGACGTGCAGCTGGCGTTTCTCAAGGCGCAGCAGTGCGACGAGGTGCAGGGATATTTGATCAGTCGCCCCATTAATCCTTCAGCTTTAGGTGATTTATTACGCAGCAATGTAGTCTTTTTGTAGTGCTAAAAAGGGCTACATAGAGCTTTGGTAGCCTGTATTGGGGGTAAAACGCAGGTGTACGCGACGTATTGGTTGGGCAGAAATCGAATTCTTGTAGTATAACTACAAGATTGCTACATCTCTGGTACCTCACCTTTTCAGACCGAGTCCTGCCCTTTGAACTTGCTGCAACATATCGCCCAGTCACGCCACTTGTTACGTAAATCGGAACTCAAGGTCGCCGATCACGTGCTGCTTGATCCTGCGGCTGTAATGCACAGTTCCATGGCCGACCTTGCCCATAACGTCGGTATCAGTGAGCCCACCATCGTGCGCTTTTGCCGGGCGATTGGGTGTACCGGGTTTCAAGACCTGAAACTCAAGCTGGCGCAAAGCCTGGCGGCGGGTGCCAGTTTTGGTCAGTTCGCCATCCATGAAGACGACTCTGTCGCTGACTACAGCCTCAAAATTTTCGACACCACGCTGCACACCCTGATGGACGTGCGTGAAAAGCTCGACCCTGTGGCGTTGCAGCGTGCCGTGACCGCCATGTCTCAGGCTCAGCGTGTCGAGTTTTATGGCTTTGGTGCCTCGGGTGCCGTGGCGGCCGATGCGCAGCACAAGTTTTTCCGTTTGTTGCTAACGGCAGCGGCCTATTCCGACCCGCACATGCAGGCGATGTCGGCCGTGACCTTGAAGCCCACCGACGTGGCCATCTGCATCTCGCAGTCAGGTCGCTCCAAAGACTTGCTGATTACCGCCAATTTGGTGCGTGAAAGCGGCGCAACATTGATCACGTTATGCCCCAGCCAAACGCCATTGGCAGAGTTGGCCACCGTGAACCTGGCCATCGATGTTCACGAAGACACCGAAATCTATACGCCATTGACCTCGCGCATCGCCCACCTGGTGGTGATCGACGTGCTGGCAATGGGCGTGGCAATGGCCCGTGGCCCGAGCCTGGTCAACCACCTCAAGAGCGTCAAACGCAGCCTGCGCAGTTTGCGCCTGTCGCCAAAATCGCTGAAAAACCACGACGATTAACCCCGCCTAAATACCTCGCAGGCGGCGATTTTTTGATCGTAAACAATCGCAGCCTTCGCCAGCGCCTACAGAGGTCGTACCGGGTTCATTCTTTTGTCATTGGGGCTTCGCTCAATTGTCACAAACAAAGTCCATCGTAAAGCTCCCGTACACGCCTTGGGAGACTCGAAATGGCCCAGCCTTACGAAGAACGCAACAGCGCCGTCAAAACCCGTCGTCAACAGGAAGACCAGCGCCGCATGGCCTTCCGGCGCGCGATTGAAGACCATACGGACCAGCGCTTATTGCGCCTTGAAACGGCCGACTACCCCGACCTCGGCGCCATCAATTACTGGCAAGCGCCACCGGTAAATGGCCGTCGAAGCGCTCAACCAGCGCGCTGATTTGCTGACGCTCGCTGCGAATAAAGCCTACGAACGCATGCGCCACCGGTGACAGGCGTTTGGCTTTTGCCTGCACCACGCACCAACTGCGATACAGCGGCAATTCTTCGACCGGCAGCTCACGCAGCAAGCCGGTCGCCAGCTCCAGGCTGACAGCGTGGCGCGTCAACAGCGCCACGCCCAACCCCGCCACCGCACATTCACGCTGAGCATCGGTCGAGGCCACCTCCAGCGTGTGTTTGAAGTGCACGCGTTTCTCTTTGAAATATTCTTCGCACGCCCTGCGCGTGCCAGACCCTTGCTCGCGCATCAGCAGCGTGAAGGGTTCCAGCTCTTGAAGTTGTAAGGTTTCGCGCTGGCCCAAGGGGTGATCGGGCGGCGCAACAGCAATGATCGGGTTATTCAAAAACGGCAAAAATTCCAGACCCATGTCCAGCGGCACCATCGACATGATCACCAGATCGTCGCGGTTGTCTGAAAGTCTGCGCACCGCTTGTGCCCGATTGACCACCGTGAGTTGCAAATTGACTTCGGGGTGCAGGCGCTTGAACGCCGCAAAAAGATGCGGCACAAAATATTTCGCACTCGACTCCACGGCCAATTTCAGCTGCCCTTGTAGCGAACCGAGCAGGTCGGACAGCTGCATATCAAGGTTTTCCAGTCGGTCAAAAATATCGCGACTGGCCCGCTGAAGCGCTTCAGCGGCCTCGGTCATGTACAGCTTTTTGCCGACGTAATCGAATAAAGGCTGCCCAACCAGTTCTTCAAGCTGGCGAATTTGTAGACTTACGGCGGGTTGCGTCAGCGACATTTCTTCTGCTGCACGGCTGTAAGAGCGTAAATCACACACTTCATTGAATACCTGAAGCTGCCTAAAAGTGATACGCATCAATGACTTACGCATTTTTATAAAATTATCCGAAGCGACAAGTGATCTGACTATAAGTTGTTACTTATGCACGACCCAAGAATTATTGATTTTTGTTTATCAATGCGTGGGTCTAGTGTGACGACACAACGGTTCAGACACATTTGGACACGTGCCGACCTGGTCTAGCAGGTCGTTTGTTCCATGGGCTTTAGGGAAAATCCAAGTGATAAAAAAGATCCTGATCGCCAACCGCGGAGAAATTGCCGTCCGAATCGTGCGTGCCTGCGCCGAGATGGGCATTCGCTCTGTAGCGGTCTATTCCGATGCTGACCGGCATGCCTTGCACGTCAAGCGCGCCGACGAAGCACACAGCATTGGCGAAGACCCGCTCGCCGGTTATCTGAACCCACGCAAACTGGTCAACCTGGCGGTAGAAACCGGCTGCGATGCCTTGCACCCCGGTTACGGTTTCCTGTCAGAAAATGCCGAATTGGCTGACATCTGCGCCGAGCGCGGTATCAAATTCATCGGCCCGGCTGCCGAAGTCATTCGGCGCATGGGCGATAAAACTGAAGCCCGCCGCAGCATGATCAAAGCCGGTGTGCCGGTCACGCCGGGTACTGAGGGCAACGTGGCGGATATTCACGAGGCGTTGCTTGAAGGTGAGCGCATCGGCTACCCGGTCATGCTCAAAGCCACCTCGGGCGGCGGCGGCCGCGGGATTCGTCGCTGCAACAGCCGCGAAGAGCTGGAGCAAGCGTTTCCGCGGGTGATCTCCGAAGCCACCAAAGCCTTTGGCTCGGCTGAAGTGTTTCTCGAAAAATGCATCGTCAATCCCAAGCACATCGAGGCGCAAATTCTCGGTGACAGCTTTGGCAACGTCGTCCATCTGTTCGAGCGCGACTGCTCGATTCAGCGCCGCAACCAAAAGCTCATCGAAATTGCCCCCAGCCCTCAGTTGACCCCGGAGCAGCGCGCCTACATCGGCGACCTGTCCGTGCGCGCCGCCAAGGCCGTGGGCTACGAGAATGCGGGCACCGTGGAGTTTCTGCTCGCTGAAGGCGAGGTGTACTTCATGGAGATGAACACGCGGGTGCAGGTGGAGCACACCATCACCGAAGAAATCACCGGCATCGACATCGTTCGCGAGCAAATCCGTATCGCTTCCGGTTTACCGCTGTCGATCAAGCAAGAAGACATTCAGCACCGCGGCTTTGCCCTGCAATTTCGGATCAACGCCGAAGACCCGAAAAACAACTTTCTGCCCAGCTTCGGCAAGATCACCCGTTACTACGCCCCCGGCGGCCCCGGCGTGCGCACCGACACGGCGATCTACACCGGCTACACCATCCCGCCGTATTACGACTCCATGTGTCTGAAACTGGTGGTGTGGGCGCTGACGTGGGAAGAGGCGATGGACCGTGGTTTGCGCGCCCTCGACGACATGCGTCTGCAAGGGGTCAAAACCACCGCCGCCTACTACCAGGAAATTCTGCGTAACCCGGAATTTCGCAGTGGCCAGTTCAACACCAGCTTCGTAGAAAGCCATCCTGAACTGACCAACTACTCGATCAAGCGCAAACCCGAAGAGCTGGCACTGGCCATTGCTGCCGCCATCGCTGCCCACGCAGGCCTGTGAGGAAAAGAATAATGAGCAAAAAGATTTTTGTAACCGACACCATCCTGCGTGACGCCCACCAGTCGCTGCTGGCCACCCGCATGCGCACCGAAGACATGCTGCCCATCTGCGACAAGCTCGACAAAGTGGGCTATTGGTCGCTGGAAGTCTGGGGCGGCGCGACCTTTGACGCCTGCGTGCGCTTCCTTAAAGAAGATCCGTGGGAGCGCCTGCGTCAGTTGCGTGCGGCCTTGCCCACTACCCGCCTGCAAATGTTGTTGCGTGGCCAGAACCTGCTCGGCTACCGCCACTACAGCGACGACGTGGTCAAAGCCTTCGTCGCCAAGGCGGCGGTCAATGGCATCGACGTGTTCCGCATCTTCGACGCCATGAACGACGTGCGTAACCTGCGCGTCGCCATCGAGGCGGTCAAAGCGGCCGGCAAGCACGCTCAGGGCACCATCGCCTACACCACCAGCCCGGTGCACACCACCGAAGCGTTTGTGGCGCAGGCCAAACAAATGGAGGCGATGGGTTGCGACTCGGTGGCAATCAAAGACATGGCTGGCCTGCTGACCCCTTTCGCCACGGGCGATCTGGTCAAAGCGCTGAAGGCTGAAATCAGCCTGCCGATCTTTATCCACTCTCACGACACTGCTGGTCTGGCTGCCATGTGCCAGCTCAAAGCGATCGAAAACGGCGCAGACCACATCGACACCGCGATCTCCAGCTTTGCGTGGGGCACCAGCCACCCAGGCACCGAGT
This sequence comes from Pseudomonas sp. TAA207, assembly GCF_001529285.1. Classification (NCBI taxonomy): domain Bacteria; kingdom Pseudomonadati; phylum Pseudomonadota; class Gammaproteobacteria; order Pseudomonadales; family Pseudomonadaceae; genus Pseudomonas; species Pseudomonas sp. TAA207. The sequence goes on from NZ_LLWJ01000072.1 coordinate 386,049, forward strand.
CGATGGTGGCCGCCCTTAAAGGCAGCGAGTACGACACCGGCCTCGACCTGGCACTGTTGCAGGAAATCGGTTTGTACTTTTACGCCGTGCGTAAGAAGTACCACCAGTTTGAAAGCGAATTCACCGCCGTCGACACTCGCGTGCAAGTTAACCAAGTACCGGGCGGCATGATTTCCAACCTGGCCAACCAGCTCAAAGAGCAGGGCGCGCTGAACCGCATGAGCGAAGTGCTGGCCGAAATCCCGCGTGTGCGCGAAGACCTCGGCTACCCGCCGCTGGTAACGCCGACCTCGCAAATCGTAGGCACTCAGGCGTTCTTCAACGTACTGGCGGGCGAGCGCTACAAAACCATCACCAACGAAGTGAAGCTCTATCTGCAAGGCGGCTACGGCAAGGCGCCGGGCGTGGTGAATGAAAAACTGCGTCGTCAGGCCATCGGCAACGAAGAACTGATCGACGTCCGTCCGGCTGACCTGCTCAAGCCCGAAATGGTCAAGCTGCGCGGTGAGATTGGTGCATTGGCCACGTCCGAAGAAGATGTGCTGACCTACGCCATGTTCCCGGACATCGGGCGTAAATTCCTTGAAGAGCGTGCTGCGGGCACGCTCTTGCCTGAAGTGCTGTTGCCGATCCCGGAAGCGGGCGGTGTCAGCAAGGCGGGCGGCGAGGGTGTACCGACTGAATTTGTAATTGACGTGCACGGCGAGAGCTACCGCGTAGACATCACTGGTGTAGGCGTTAAAGCTGAAGGCAAACGTCACTTCTACCTGTCAATCGACGGCATGCCCGAAGAAGTGGTGTTCGAGCCGCTCAATGAGTTTGTCGGTGGCGCTTCCAGCAAGCGCAAGCAAGCCAGCGAACCTGGTCACGTCAGCACCGCCATGCCGGGCAACATTGTCGACGTACTGGTGGCCGTGGGCGACACGGTCAAAGCCGGCCAATCGGTACTCATCACCGAAGCCATGAAAATGGAAACCGAAGTGCAGGCCGCGATTGCAGGCAAAGTGGTAACCATCCATGTGATCAAAGGCGATCGCGTCAACCCGGGCGAAATCCTGATCGAAATCGAAGCCTGATGCGCCGTTGATCCAAACGCTTTAAACCTCGGGGGAGCATGTGCTCCCCTTTTTTTTGCGTGCAATTTTCAATCTGCACGTTAATGCAGATATCACTCAAGGTAAGTTCTTTATTCTGTATTTAAATGCAGGTTGAGGCAGGATAAAGATCCGCAAGTGCACTATATTGCAGTCATTACAGGCTTTTTCGAGTTTTATGTGCATTAAATTGCAGGTGAGAAAATGTTTCAGCTGACCTTACAGCTCTACAGTGCTGGCCAATGGCAAGACGCGATGACCTTGGTTTTTCCTGAGCCGGAGAAAGAGCTCGATGGGCCGTGCCGTTTTGGTTACAAGCAGGATTATCTGCTGCAAAACCTGGAGTCCGTCGACAGCCCCTTCATAGCGTCAGTCAGTGCTCGTGTACCTCTGGGGTGGGATGCGCAGCACTTGAGAAAAGCGCCAGCTTTCTTGCATGACATTGCGCCAGCCGGGGCCGCAAAAAAAATCCTGATCAAGCAAATAGGGCGGGAAAAACCCGATGCGCTGGGGTTGCCGCGCGTGACGATGGACCACCCGCAAATTGCGCTCAAGCATCTTGATCATCATTTGCGCGAATGGGGTTTGAAATGACGATTTCGATTGATGCGCGAAGCCTGAGAATCGAGGCCATTGAGGCTGATTTGGCTCAGGGGAAAATTACCTTGGGCGCCGCCGTTAAGCGGCTGCGGGTAGAAGTCACACAATTGCAGCAAACCCAATTTGCCCGAATGTGCAAAATTTCGGTGCGCACATTGATTCAAATCGAACACGACGAAGGCAATCCCACGCTCAAGTCCCTGAATGCCGTGTTCAAACCCTTTGGTCTGCAAATGGGTGTGGTTCGGCTGTCTCGCAATTTCTAGCTGCGCCTAAGCTCCAAAAACGCCCAACAGTCCTTGCTGGGCGTACTGATCATTTTTTATACAGCAGATGCCCTGCATTCTTCCAGAGACTTGATTTGGCCGCTTTTTGGCTGGTTATCCAGTGCCAGCCATTTTTCGAAGCCTGCCGCAACAGGTGACCATTGCGTACTGATTATGCTGTACCACGTAGTATCCCTATTCTTGCCTTTTACCACCATATGCTGGCGAAATACGCCTTCGAATGTGTACCCCAATCGTACTGCTGTACGTTTGGAGCGGGCGTTGTCATTGTTGCACTTCCATTCCAGGCGACGATTGCCCAGTGCAAAGGCTTCTTTGGCTAGCAGGTAGACGGCTTCGGTGCTTTTGGGCGAGCGTTGCATCGGTGCACCAAATGCCACATGGCCAATTTCGATACGCCCGTGTTCCGGCACGATGCACATCAGGCTAAGCAGGCCCTGTGCCTGATCGTTGGCACTGTCGATTACGGCATAGAAATGCGGGTCGGCGCTGGCGGCATTTTTTTCAAGCCAGGCATCAAAGGCACTGCGTTCCGGGAAAGGGCCGTAAGGCAAGTAATCCCACAGCTTGGGATCGCTCTCGGGTCCCTGTAAGGCTAGCCATAAATCGTCGCCATGCCGGGCTGGATCGAGTTTTTCCAGACGTATATATAGCCCTTCAAGTGTTCGGTTATCCGGGATTGTGGCCGGTTGCCAGTGTTGTAGAGATTCGGACATGGCGTGCTCCTTATTTATGACAAGGCTTTACGAAATTGGATGAAGCCAGGGCGATCCGCAATACGTTCATACAACCGAATGGCCGTGGCATTGGTTTCTTGGGTCAACCAATGCACTTTGGCGCACTCCAGCGCGCGCGCCTGCGCATAGACGTGTTCGATCAATTGGCGACCGACCCCGGTGCCACGCAAGTGCGGGCTTACGTACAAGTCTTGCAGGTAGCACGAGTTGCCAATGCTCCAGTTAGAGCGATGAATAACGGTCTGCACCATGCCCACCGCTTCATCGTCTTGCCAGGCAAGGGCCAGATGAGTGGGTTCGGCCGGGTCCATGAAACGTTGCCAGGTGGATTGGCTGACGTCGGCGGGCAACTCGGTTTTGTAAAACGTAAGGTACGCCTGCCAGAGTGGCATCCACACATCGTGGTCGGCGTCAGTGGCGGGTTTGATCTGGATGTTGGCGGTCATGAAGCTATTCCTTAGCGATTCAAGAGGTCTGGACTTCGCACCTACAGAGAATGTTCTTGGCGAATGCCTGCATCCTAGGCAGGCTATTGGCTCGTTGTAAGAGCCATTAACGACCCATTTCGTAGGTCCAATGCATGCCTGATTCAGCCTTGCCTATCGCTTTCAACCCTGCGGGTATCGAGCTTGATCCTAAAAAAGGATTGAGCCGTCAGTTGTATCAGGCGTTACGCGAGCGGGTACTGGACGGTCGATTGAGTGGTGGCGCGCGTTTGCCGGCCAGCCGTGACTTAGCGGCAGCGCTGGGTATTTCGCGCAATAGCGTGGTGCGCGCCTACGATCAGCTGTACGCCGAAGGCTTTATAGAAGGCCGGATTGGAAATGGCACCTACGTCGTGCAATTACCCCAAAAAGCGCAGGCGCCAAAAAAGTTGTCCACCAACTTGTCCACAGGGTTTTCAACAGGGTTACCCACAGGTTTATCCACAAAATCGCCTTTTTTACCTGTAATTACGTCCAGTAAAGTTATCCACAGCACAGCGCTGCACAAGGTCTCAAGACACTCTCTGGACCTGCCTCCCAGCGGGCCGCCGCGCGCTTTTCGGGTGGGCATTCCGGCTTTTGATTTGTTCCCGTTTGAGGTCTGGAGCAAGCTGCAAGCCGCTTTTTGGCGTAAGCCGGATTTGCAGCAACTGTGTTACGGCGACCCGGCCGGGGATGAGCGTCTGCGCGGGCTCATTGCCGCGTATTTACGTACATCGCGGGGTTTATCCTGCTCTGCTGAACAAATTTTGATCACCTGCGGCGCGCAGCAAGGAATTAGCCTTTGTGCACAGTTGCTGGTGGAGCTGGGTGAGGGCGTGGCGGTGGAAAACCCCGGCTACCACGCGGCAGCCCAAGCGTTCGCAATTGCGGGTGCTCAAGTGCTGGGGGTGCCGGTCGATCAGGAAGGCATGAAGTGTGATGCTTTAGCAGGCCTGCCGACTTGCCGATTGGCCTACGTGACACCGTCCCATCAGTACCCGTCGGGGGTGACCATGAGCCTGGCGCGACGCCTTGAGTTGCTGGCGTGGGCTGAGCGCACGCAAGGCTGGATTGTCGAAGATGATTACGATGGCGAATACCGTTACAGCGGCGCGCCGTTGTCGCCATTGGCCGCGCTGGACCGTACCGGGCGCGTCATTTACGTCGGCACGTTTGGCAAGGTCGCCTTTCCGGCGTTACGCCTCGGTTATCTGGTATTACCCCACGCTCTGATTGAACCCTTCGCCCAGCGTCGCTCGCTGGACATGCGCCATTCGGAGGTCAGCACCCAGGCGGTCATGGCCGAGTTTATGGCCGCAGGGCATTTTCAGCGTCACATCCGGCGCATGCGGCGCGCCGCGTTGAGTCGGCGTAATACCTTGCTGGCGCATTGGCCAAAGGGAGTTGAGGGCGTAGGAGAATTACCGGACATCGTGGCAGGTTTGCACGTCACCGTGCCGGTCAGCAGCCTTGAGCGCGAGCATATATTGCTGACGCAGGCCCATCAGGCACAGGTAGAAATCAACGGTTTGAGCCGCTATTGGCTGCGCGACTCGGTCGAGCCTGTGGATAACCGTGCCGGTTTGGTGCTGGGGTTTGCGGGTGTGCCCGAGGCGGATATCCGCGCGGCGTTAGCGCGGTTGAGCAAGGTCTGGAGATGAGCAACGCGCAGTCGCATTCGCAGGCTGCGAAGGGTTGCTTAGCAACCCGTTTATCGAAAGTACCGCTGACCTTTTTCCGCCTGGGCCGTGACTACGGAGCAGGGATTACGTGCCCGATTTTATTTTGGTCCACGCCCGTGTGCGCGCTCGCTCGGCGTCACGCGGCAGCGGTGTGAGGGTGTAAAGCGTTTCCATCGCCGCTTCGGTGGGGTACAGGTTCGGGTTATTGCGAATGCTTGGGGCCACTCGCTCTGTGGCGTCTTTGTTGGGGTTGGGGTAGCCGACAAAGTCACTGATCGGCGCAATCACTTTGGGTTGCAGCAAGTAGTTGATGAAGGTGTAGGCGTCTTCGGTATTTTTCGCCCCTTTAGGGATCGCCAGCATGTCGAACCAGATCGGCGCGCCTTCTTTGGGTAAGCGCATGTCGACCGTCACACCATTTTTAGCCTCTTTGGCGCGGTTAGCCGCCTGCGAAAAACTGCCCGAATAACCGACGGCCACACAAATGTCGCCATTGGCGATGTCGGCCATGTATTTGGAGGAGTGGAAGTAGGTCACGTATGGGCGAATTTTCAGCAGCAGGGCTTCAGCCTTGGCGTAGTCCTTGGGGTTGTTGCTGTTGGGCGGTAGCCCCAAATGTTGCAGCGCCAGCGGCAATATTTCTGAGGGCGAGTCCAGCAACGCCACGCCGCATTGTTTGAGTTTGCTGATGTTCTCTTCTTTGAAAATCAGGTCCCAACTGTCGACGGGGGCGTTCTCGCCCAGCGCGGCCTTGACCTTGTCCGGGTTGAACCCGATCAGAATCGTGCCGTACATATACGGCACGGCGAATTGATTGCCGGGGTCGTTGGCTTCAATCAACTTCATCAGTTTGGGATCAAGGTGGTTCCAGTTCGGGAGTTTGCTGCGGTCCAGCGGCTGGAACACCCCCGCTTCGATCTGCTTGGCCAGAAACACATTGGACGGCACCACCACGTCATACCCCGAGTTTCCCGTGAGCAGCTTGGCTTCCAGCGCTTCGTTGGTGTCGAAAATGTCGTAGATGAGTTTGACCTGGGTGTCCTTTTTGAAATCCACCAGGGTTTGTGGGGTGATGTAGTCGAACCAGTTGTACACGCGCAAGGTGCGGTCTTCGGCGTGTACGGCGGTGCTGAGCAGCGCGGTGGCGCAGAGCACCGGGGTAAAGAAACGCGTCAGGGTATTCATTGTTGTTATGTCCTCATTGAGCGCTCAGGAAGCCTTCAAGCACGTTGACGGCGTTGACGCCGATCTCTTCTACCGCGTAACCGCCTTCCATCACAAACAGCGTCGGCTTGCCCAGGCGCGCAATGCGTTCGCCCATGCGCACGTAGTCCGGGCTGTCGAGTTTGAACTGGGAAATCGGGTCATTTTTAAAGGTGTCGACGCCCAGTGAAATCACCAGCACATCGGCGTTATACCGCTCTACCTCAAGGCATGCCTGCTCCAGTGCGGCGCTCCAGCGGTCCCAGGCGGAGCCTGCGGCCAGCGGGTAGTTGAAGTTGAAACCTTCTCCCGGCCCTTCACCGCGCTCGTCTTCGTAACCCAGAAAGAACGGAAACTCGGCCTCTGGGTGGCCATGAATTGAGGTGAACAACACATCGTTGCGCGCGTAGAAAATCGACTGCGTGCCATTACCGTGGTGGTAGTCCACGTCGAGAATGGCCACCGTGCGCCGGCCTTGATCGAGGAAGGCTTGAGCTGCGATGGCAGCATTGTTGAGGTAGCAATAACCGCCCATTAAATCGCTGGCAGCGTGATGGCCCGGTGGGCGACATAGGGCGAAAGCGCTGTGAGCGCCGCGCTGAATTTCTGCTTGTGCTGTCAGTGCTACTTGCGCCGCGCTGTAGGCCGCTTGCCATGTGCCCGCCGTAATCGGCGCGCCACCGTCAAAGCTGTAGTAACCCAACTGGCCGTGCAGGCTGGTCGGGATGATCGGACGTAAGGTGCGAGCGGGCCACGTGTAGGGCAACAGGTCGCCGTCGCGGCCATGTTCGGCCCAGCGCGCCCACGCCCCCTGGAAGAAATCCAGATACGCCGCCGTGTGAATGCGTTCGATGGGGTCGCGGCCAAAGTCGCGGGGGGCTTGTACCGGGCCCAGCTCACGGGTTTTAACCCGTTGCAGGATGTGGTCGGCGCGCGAGGGCATTTCGAAGCAGGGCATGAGTTGCCCGTCCATCAGCTCACAACGGCCGTGATGCAGGTGGTGATCGTCTGAATAGATCGTCAGCATTTTCTTATTCTCCGCAGGCGTAATCGGTGATCTACAGTCTTGCGGGGTCGCGGGGTTCAGAGAACGGCAGGAGCGGCCAAAAGGGGATTGATATGGCCAAAATGATTGACCGAAATTCGCCCCTGAGCGGATCAACGTGCTCCACGTCGCAGGGGTCGAAGGCGACGCTCGGCGGCGCAAACATCGTAAAAAGCAGGGTGTTCAAGCGCGGAACTGGCTCGGTGATACGCCGCTCCAGCGCACGAAGGCGTGGCGAAAGCTCGCGGTTTCGCTGAACCCCAGGGTGTCGGCAATCCGGTAAATCGGCCATTGGGTTTCATTGAGCAGCAACTTGGCGCGCTCAAAGCGCAGGTCGTCGAGCAGCATTTGATAGCTGCACCCCATGTCATGCAGGTGCCGGCGCAAGGTGCGGGGCGAGCAGTTCATTTGTTGCGCCAGGCCCTCAAGCCCCGGCGCGGCATGCAGCTGCGCTGCCAGCAGTTGGCGGATGCGGTCCAGCCAGGACTGGCGCCCCGTGAACTCAAGGTTTTGTTTGCGGCAGCGCTCCGCCATTGCCTGATGGGTCACGGCATCAGCCAGGGGCAGCGGCATATCAAGCCAATGCAGGGCAAAGCCGAAGGCGTTGTCGGGGGCTTGGAAGGCGTGCGGGCAATCGAAGTTGTCCGCGTAGCGGGCGTGATAGTCCGGCGCGGGGTGAGCAAAGCGTGCGCCTAAAAGAGGCAATGGGCGGCCGAGCAGGTCTTCGCAAATCACCTTGAGCGAGGCCAGGCACAACTCGGTGTTGAACACCGCCAGCTGCGGGTTTTCACGATAGCCCGCAGCGCAGAACCACACCGCGCCGTCTTCGAGACTCAGGCTCAGCTCAAAAAGTGTTCCCAGCAGCGCCGGGTAGCGTAAGGCCAGGCGCAAAGCGTCACCTAAGGTGGCACTGGTGAGCAGGGCGTAACCCAGCATGCCGTAGGACGAAACATGCATGCGCCGGCCCAGCTCCAGGCCGATTTCCCGGCGGATGGCCACGGCGTTGGCGCACACGCGCATTTCCTGATTGGTGGTGATGCGCGTGTCGGCACGGCTCAAGTCCGCGGCACGTATACCGCTGCCTGCCAGCAGCGCTTCGCTGGGCAGGCCTTCGGCCTTGAAGGTGCTGAGCACCAGCGACACCGCGTTCAGGGTGGTGAGATGGGAATGCAGCATGCTCGCTTCCAGCGTGAAGGTGCTGTAAGCGAGCAAGTTGTGTGCCGAGGTGGGGAAGGGTCGCTGCGACGGGAGAATGACGCAGGTCGGTTAAACCAACTCCCCACACACATCCAGCTCAACCAAACGGCGCACTTCGGCCAGTGGCAAATCGGCGCCCAGCAACGCGTGCAGCTTGCCGAACACCGCTTCGCGGGTCATGCCGCCCCCTGACAACACCCCCGCGTCACGCAAGCGACTGCCCGCTTCGTACACGTCCAGCTCCACGCCGCCTTCGTGGCATTGCGTAATGGCGACGATCACGATGCCGTTTTCCTGCGCCCGTTGCAGGCTGGCCAGGAATGCGGGGTCATCGCTGGGACCGGTGCCGCTGCCGAAACATTCCAGCACCAAGGCTTCGATGCCACTGTTGAGCAGCGCATCGAGCTGCGCTGCGCCGATGCCCGGCACCAGCGGCAGCACGCCCACGTTGGCAAGGTGCTTGGGCCGGTTGTAGAGCAGCTCGCTCGGCACGTAGTCGGCCGCTGTCCCACCGCCATTGCGCAGGAGTGACACAAACGGGTTGCGCCCGAAGCTGCGCACTTTGGCGCAACGGGTCGGTGCCATCAGCGTGCCGTGGAAGTACAACTGCACACCGTTGGGCTGACCTTGAGCAAGGGCTGTCAATGCGCCGCTGACGTTCTCCCAGGCATCGCTGTGCGGCACGCCCGCAGGCAACATGGAGCCGGTGAACAGTACAGGGGCTGGCAAGCCAATCAATTGAAAGCACATCGCCGCAGCGCTGTAGGCCAGTGTGTCAGTACCATGCAGGACCAATACCGAATCGCAGTCTTGCTGATCAATGGCTTCGATAATCGCCGCACTCAGGCGCAGCCAGTAGGCGGGCGTCATGTTGGCGCTGTCGATCAGCGGGCTCATTTCGCGAAAGCACCACTGCACCACGTTCAGGTCAGGTTGGCTGGCGAGGTACTCGCCCATGCGCGCTTCAAACCCCGAGGCGGGCGCAAGGCCATTGGCACTGGCTTGCATGCCGATAGTGCCGCCGGTGTAGAGCACCATGACCCGTTTGGCAGCGTTGGAGGTGGCAACAGTCATTGATAAGTCCCCATAAGCAAAAACGCGGCGGTTCTGTTCAGAACCGCCGCGTCAGTGTCAGCGTTTTGTGTCTTCGACCTTGGCGGCCGGTGTCGGCGGCCAGGCCTTCACGTCCAGATCCAGGTCCGAGAATTTACTGGAATCGAACACCGGTGTCTTGATCCCTGCACGACGTTGGTCGTCGTAGTCCTTGAGCACGCGCATGCAGATTTTGAACAGCATGGCCAAGGCAATCAGGTTCACGAACGCCAGCAGGGTCATGGTGATGTCGGCAAAAGCGAACACGGTTTGCAGGTTTTCAATCGAGCCCCACACGATCAGCACCAATACCAGCGCGCGATAACCGATGAGTGCTTTGCGGTTTTCACCGATCAAAAAGCGCAGGTTGTTTTCGCCCAGGTAGTAGTTGTAGAGCATCGAGGTGAACACGAATAACGCCAGCGCCACGCTGATGAACACGCGGCCCCACTCGCCCACCACGGCGGCCAGGGAGTTTTGGGTCAGGGCAATGCCGTCGCCTTCAAAGCCTGGAGTGTAAAAGCCGGACAGCAGAATCAGCAGCGCCGTACAGGTGCAGATGACGAAAGTGTCGAGGAACACGCTGAATGCCTGAACCACGCCCTGAGCAACCGGGTGTTCCACATCCGCCACGGCGGCCACGTTCGGGGCGCTGCCCAAACCGGCTTCGTTGGCGAACACGCCGCGTTTAACGCCCATCACGATTGCGCTGCCGATCAGGCCGCCAAACACCGGGTCCATGCCGAAGGCGCTTTTCACGATGTGGCCGAGCATGGCCGGGACTTGGTCAAATTGCAGCACGATCACGTACACCGTGACGGCGATGTAGGCCAGGGTTTTGACCGGCACCAACAAGTCGGCGACCGAGGCGATGCGTTTGATACCGCCGATAAACACCAGCCCCAACAGCACGGCAATGGCCACACCGGAGTAGTTCACGTCAAAACCGAAGGCGTCTTGCAGCGAGTGCGTCACCGCGTGGGCTTGCAGGCCCATGAAGGCGAAGCCAAAGGTGACCAGCAGCAACACGGCCATCAGCTTGCCCATCCAGGCTTTGCCCAGACCGTGCTTCATATAGAAGGAGGGGCCGCCACGCAGCTGGCCTTCGGCGTCGCGGCGCTTGTACAACTGGCCAAGGGTGCATTCGATGAGGCTGCTGGACATGCCGACCAGTGCGGTCACCCACATCCAGAACACGGCACCGGGGCCACCCAGGGTTACGGCAATGCCGACGCCGGCAATGTTGCCCGCACCCACACGGCCCGCCAGGCTGAGCATCAGGGCTTGAAAGGAGCTGAGTTGGCCAGCGCTGCTGCGCAGGCTGTCTTTGAACACCGCAAACATGTGCAGGAAGTAACGAAACTGAACGAAACGCGAGCGGATCGTGAAGTAGCCACCGAGCCCGACCATGAGCACGATTAGCACTTTCCCTGAGAGGAAGTCATTGATGACTTCAAGCATGGATTATTCCTCGCTGTTTTTATCTGATGGCAAAACGGCCAGATCGAAATATCGCGTTACACCCGTGTGTGCAGGGCATAAACGTAGGCGATCAAGGCGACCCTGGCCATGTTGCTGCTTGGTTTACGATGCTGTTTGCGCAGTGCCGCTGGCCGCTGTAGCGGGGCCGATGCATGGCAAGAGGGCGGGCACTATACCTAGGCGCAGTGGAAGCGTCTGCATAAGCCATTGATTTTTCATATACATGCCGTCTGAAAATTCACTTTTTAGGGCGCTGTCATTCCTGTACGCGCGCGTGATCGCGATGGATGCGCCGCGGACGCCGCCTTCGGCAACCGTTACGTAAGTAACGCCAAATCGCAGGCAAAAAAAAGGGCCCGCAGATACATCTGCAAGCCCTCAAAAGGTGAGAGGTGTCTAGTCCCTCGACCTGGTGAGCGTGTTACAGCATCAGGCCTTTAAAGGCACCAGACGCGGAGCAATCATGTTTTCCGGGCGCAGGATGTCGTCGAGCATGGCGTCGTCGAGCAAGCCTTCTTCGCGCACCAGTTCCAGCACGCCGCGGCCGCTTTCAAGGGCGATACGGGCGATGCGGGTGGCGTTTTCATAGCCGATGTACGGGTTCAGTGCCGTCACCAGACCAATCGAGTGTTCGACCAGCTCGCGGCAGCGCGCTTCGTTGGCGGTGATGCCGACGATGCAGTGTTCGCGCAGCATGTCCATTGCACGTTGCAGCAGGCGGATCGAGTCGAAGATCTTGAAGGCGATCAGCGGTTCCATCACGTTCAGTTGCAGTTGACCACCTTCGGCCGCAATGGTCAGTGCCAAGTCGTTACCGATGATCTGGAACGCCACCTGGTTAACGGCTTCCGGGATAACCGGGTTGACCTTGCCAGGCATGATCGAGCTGCCTGGCTGACGCGCTGGCAGGTTGATTTCGTTGATGCCGGTACGTGGGCCGCTGGACAGCAGGCGCAGGTCGTTACAAATCTTCGACAGTTTGACCGCAGTACGCTTGAGCATGCCGGAGAACAGTACGAAGGCACCCATGTCGGACGTGGCTTCGATCAAGTCGGCCGCAGGCACCAGCGGGTGACCGCTGATGGTCGCCAGGCGGTTGACGGCCAGCAGTTGATAGCGCGGGTCGGCGTTGATGCCGGTCCCAATCGCCGTGCCGCCCAGGTTCACTTCGGTCAGCAACTCTGGCGCCAGTGTTTTAAGGCGAGCCAGGTCTTCACCCAAGGTGGTGGCGAAGGCGCGGAACTCTTGACCCAAGGTCATCGGTACGGCGTCTTGCAATTGGGTGCGGCCCATCTTCAATACATGGTTGAACTCAACGCCCTTGGCAGCGAACGCCTGAATCAGGCTGTCGAGGCTGGCCAGCAGCGCGTCGTGACCCAGCAACAAGCCCAGGCGGATGGCCGTCGGGTAGGCGTCGTTGGTGGACTGCGCCATGTTGACGTCGTTGTTAGGGTGCAGGTACTGGTACTCGCCTTTCTGGTGGCCCATGGCCTCCAGTGCGATGTTGGCGATCACTTCGTTGGCATTCATGTTGGTTGAAGTGCCAGCGCCGCCCTGGATCATGTCCACCACGAACTCTTCGTGGAAATCGCCGCGCACCAAACGGGCACAGGCTTCGCTGATCGCCGCGTGCTTGGGTGCACTGAGGTGGCCCAGTTCGCGGTTAGCATCTGCCGCGGCTTGCTTGACCATGGCCAGGGCCACAACCAACTTTGGGTAATGCGAAATCGGAACGCCGGAGAGACGGAAGTTATTCACCGCTCGCAGGGTCTGGATGCCGTAATACGCTTGAGCGGGTACTTCGAGTACGCCAAGCAGGTCTTTTTCAGTGCGGAAAGATGCAGCGGAGGACATGATAGAAATCATCTCGATAAGGACCCGGTATAGGCCGGAACGCTGCGAATCCTAGGCTTGCGGTCTATTTTGGGCCAATGCCTTTAAACACTATCCTATGCATAAACGGCATAATGGCGACGTGACGCGACAAGCGCGTCGGACGTGTGACCCAAATTGGTGCGCCTCTGGGAGGCTCGATGAATCTCGAAAGTAAATGGCTCGAAGACTTCAGTGCTCTTGCCGCCACGCGCAGTTTTTCTCAGGCGGCGGAGCGTCGTTTTGTGACGCAGCCGGCCTTCAGTCGACGTATTCGCAGCCTTGAATCCGCGCTGGGGCTGACGTTGGTGAATCGTTCCCGCACCCCGGTGGAGTTGACTGCGGCCGGTCAGCTGTTTTTGGTCACGGCACGCACCGTGGTTGAGCAACTGGGCGAGGTGTTGCGTCACCTGCACCACCTCGAAGGCGGGCAGGGCGAGGTCATGCAAGTGGCGGCAGCGCACTCCCTGGCGCTGGGTTTTTTCCCGCGCTGGATCGCTCAATTGCGCAATGAAGGGCTGAACATCGCGACGCGTCTGGTTGCGACTAACGTCGGAGACGCGGTGCATGCATTGCGCGAAGGCGGCTGCGATTTGATGCTGGCTTTTTACGATCCTGACGCCGCTTTGCAAATGGACCCGGAAATTTTCCCGTCTTTGCACCTGGGCAATACCGAAATGTTGCCCGTGTGTGCGGCGGATGCAGACGGCAAGCCGTTGTTTGACCTGGAAGGCGATGTAAGCGTGCCGTTGCTGGCGTATAGCGCGGGCGCGTTTCTGGGGCGGTCAGTCAATTTGTTGCTGCGCCAACGCAGCCTGCGTTTCACCACTATTTATGAGACCGCTATGGCGGACAGCCTCAAGAGCATGGCGCTCGAAGGATTGGGCATTGCGTGGGTGCCGCATTTAAGTGTGCGGGCCGAACTGGCGCGCGGTGAATTGGTGGTGTGTGGCGGGCCTCAATGGCACGTACCGTTGGAGATTCGCCTGTATCGCTGCGCCTTGGTGCGTAAGGCCAATGTGCGGTTGCTGTGGCGCAAGCTGGAAAGTGGTACGCAGCCTGAGTGAGGGTGACCTGGCTTTGCCCAAACGGCGCAAAGCCAGGTGGCGGGCGTTATTCAAGTTTGCCTAGAAAGCTTTTAATGCGATCGCGGTTGATGGTGCTGAAACGCAAAAGGCTGCCGCTGCCCACTTCATCGCCTGTGGCCATGTAGCTTGAAAGCACATTGCCTCGGTTGGCAGGGTCGGGGGTTTGCATCACGCCGGTGTGTTTGGCATTAAAGGTGTGGCCTACCTCATGCGCAATGGTGGTGGCGTCAACGGTGGAAGCAATCACCGAGTTGCCTGCATTAACGCCGGACTGGGCCGCACCCGCGACGGAGTCAGTGATAAAGCCATCAATGACCAATATGTTGCGGTCAGTTTGATAGGGGGTCACGCCGATGTCTTTGGCGAACTGGTTAGCCACGGTGTTCCATTCATTCACTTTCGTGGCGGTATCAGGGCTTTTGTAGTCGAAGTCAGTGACGCCCGGTACGTATTCGTAGAGGTTAACGTTGATTTGACGACCACTGATGTTGCCCAGCTCTTGCACGAAATGATCGAAGTTAAAGGTTTTGAGGTTTTGATAGGTGGCGTCAGAGACGCTGTTGTGGATGAACGCATTGAGGTTGATGGGGTTCATGTAACTCCTCCTGTGCATGACTGGCTGAGGGCTGAATGTCGCGGGGTGCCATGAAGGCATCGCATGGCCCCGGGTGAAGCTGAAGGTTAGAGCGGCGCAGTGCATTTCGCAGCTGACTGGATTCGCTACGAGTCGTGGCTCTTTTCGCGGCAGCAGGTAGCCGCGTGCCAGGTTTTTGCGGGGCGTTGCCGGCTGTTCATGGCTTGACCTGAAGGTCAGTAAAACCGGGCGTTTGTGGGATTTAGAGGGGCGCAGACAGATGGTCACCAAAGGTGCTTTTAACGCACTTCTTTGGGGTATACTGCGCGGCCTTCGGCTGGCTTGACCGGCCTTAATTCCTATAACAAGCCACGTCGGATCCCCCACGTGGCTTGTTGTTTTTTGACGCGCCTGCGGGCGCCCAAGAGAAGAGGCGCGACGATGAGTGCACTGGTAGGCGTGATCATGGGCTCCAAGTCCGATTGGTCCACCCTCAGCCACACCGCCGATATGCTGGAAAAACTCGGCATCCCTTACGAAGTGAAAGTGGTCTCTGCCCACCGCACTCCGGATCTGCTGTTCCAGTATGCCGAAGAGGCCGAAGGCCGCGGCATCGAGGTCATCATTGCCGGTGCCGGTGGCGCAGCCCACTTGCCCGGCATGTGTGCCGCGAAAACCCATTTGCCGGTGCTTGGTGTGCCCGTGCAATCGTCGATGCTGTCGGGTGTCGACTCGCTGTTGTCCATCGTGCAAATGCCGGCGGGCATTCCGGTTGCGACACTGGCCATCGGTAAAGCCGGCGCAATCAATGCGGCGCTGCTGTCCGCCAGCATCCTGGGCGCCAAGCACCCCCAATTCCATACCGTTTTGAAAGCATTCCGTGCTGAACAGACTGACAGCGTGCTGGACAATCCAGACCCGCGCCTGGCCTGAGGTTTTAACGATGAAAATCGGTGTAATCGGTGGCGGCCAGTTGGGTCGCATGCTGGCTTTGGCGGGGACCCCGCTGGGCATGAACTTCGCTTTCCTTGATCCGGCTCCCGACGCCTGTGCGGCGTCTTTGGGTGAACATATTCGTGCTGACTACGGCGATCAGGACCACTTGCGCCAATTGGCGGATGAAGTCGACCTGGTCACGTTTGAGTTCGAAAGCGTACCGGCTGAAACCGTGGCTTTCCTGTCGCAATTTGTACCGGTTTACCCGAGTGCCGAAGCGTTGCGCATTGCCCGTGATCGCTGGTTTGAAAAAAGCATGTTCAAAGACTTGGGCATTCCGACCCCGGCCTTTGCCGACATCCAGTCCCAGGCAGACCTGGACGCCGCCGTGGCCAGCATCGGCCTGCCCGCAGTGCTCAAAACCCGCACGTTGGGTTACGACGGCAAGGGCCAGAAAGTGCTGCGCACCCCTGCCGATGTGGTGGGTACGTTTGCCGAGCTGGGCAGCGTAGCGTGCCTGCTGGAAGGTTTTGTACCGTTCACGGGTGAAGTGTCGCTGATCGCCGTGCGCGGTCGTGATGGGGAAACACAGTTTTACCCGTTGGTGCACAACACCCACGACAGCGGCATTCTCAAGCTGTCGGTGGCCAGTACCGATCACCCGCTGCAAGCTTTGGCTGAAGACTACTCCAGCCGTGTGCTCAAGCAGCTGGATTACGTGGGCGTGATGGCGTTCGAGTTCTTTGAAGTCGACGGTGGCCTTAAGGCCAACGAAATCGCGCCGCGTGTTCACAACTCGGGGCACTGGACCACAGAAGGCGCCGAGTGCAGCCAGTTTGAAAACCACCTGCGGGCCATTGCAGGCTTGCCGCTGGGTTCCACGGCCAAGGTGGGCGAAAGCGCCATGCTCAACTTTATCGGCACGGTGCCGCCGGTTGAGCAGGTGATTGCGATTGCCGACTGCCATTTGCACCACTATGGCAAGGCGTTCAAGGTGGGCCGCAAGGTCGGTCACGCCAACCTGCGCTGCGCTGACATGGCGACCTTGCAAGCGCAGATCCTGCGCGTTGAAGCACTGATCGACCACGCGTAAGACGAACATCGGCGGGAACCATTCGGTGGCCGCCGCTCTCTGATGGCGTGATGCCAAAGTGCTGACTAGGCTTTGGTTTAACGCCATCTATAGAGAGGAAGCGCCCATGGGCATCATCGGAACCATTTTTATCGGCTTGATCGTTGGCCTGCTGGCCCGTTTCCTGAAACCGGGCGATGACAGCATGGGCTGGATCATGACCATCCTGCTGGGTATCGGCGGTTCGCTGGCAGCCACGTATGGCGGTCAGGCGCTGGGTATCTACAAGGCGGGCGAAGGTGCCGGTTTCATCGGTGCAGTCGTTGGCGCTGTGATCTTGCTGGTGATTTACGGCATGGTCTCGAAAAAGAACTGATTGAGTGTCGGGTTCTCTCTGCGCCAGCCGCAGAGAGGGCTAGAATGCGCGGCGTCCCCAGTCCTTCTTAATTGAGCCTGCCATGCGCCGTCTTGTACTGACCTTTCTTTTGCTGGGCGCAAGCCTGGCCCACGCGGCTGATCTGCCGGAAACCGACTGGCTCGACCTGATGCCGAAGTCGGATCAACTGGCCCTCGAACAAATGCCTGAAATCGACCATGACTCGCCTGAAGCCCAGGGGACGTTTACCGATAAAGGCGGCCTGAAACAAAGCAAGGGCCTGCCGGCCGTGATGTATTCGAGCAAAACCGTGGCCAGCATGAATGGCAAACGCATCCGTTTGGGCGGTTACCCGGTGCCCCTGGAAGCCGATGCCAAAGGGCGCAGCACGCTGTTTTTTTTGGTGCCCTACCCAGGCGCATGCATTCACGTCCCGCCACCGCCGCCCAATCAACTGGTGCTGGTGCGCTACCCCAAAGGCTTGAAGCTGGACGATATCTACACGCCGCTGTGGGTCACGGGCACGCTGAAGGTTGAACAGGTCAGCAATGATCTGGCCGATGCCGCCTATGCGCTGGAGGCGGGCAACGTGAGGGTGGTGAAGGAAGAAGATTTGTAAGGCTGCGGTCTGTAAAGCTTAAAAGCTCGCAGCTCTGCGTGATCGGGATCACGCCGTGAGTGGTCGAGTACCGATGCTCACACCCAGCGTATGGCTGGCGCCGGGTTGCAGGGTAATCACGTCATCCATCACGTTGGCGGTTTCGATGCAGAGCATGCGTTGCCAGCCATCGGCGGCCATGTCGCTGAAGCTGGCTGTTTTGCCGATCCACGGGTTCCAGATCACGGCACTGCGCGAGCCTCGGCTGTTGAGTTCAATGCTGCGCGACCAGTCGGGGTCAACAATGCTCAGCGTGTCCGGCGTGTTGAGGTAGATGCGGTCGGTTTCGCCGCTGAAGGTCAAGTCGCCCGCCTGTTTGACGTGTTTCCAGTCATCGAGGGTTTCGATGTAGGTCAGGCCGTCGACGCCTTTGACCTGAACCTTACGCACGTCGCTGACCGCAAAATAGCTGTGCAGCGCCTGGCTGATACTCACGGCGGTGTCGCTGCGGTTATGGCTGGTGAGGCTCAGGTGCAGTTGCGTGTCCAGACGAATGCTCAGGGTCAGTGCCACGTCATGGGGCCAGCCGGGCAGGCCACCTTCGATCTGTGGCACGCCGAGTTCTATATGCAGCGCTTCGCCTGCGTCGTCGTAATCGAGCAGTTCCCATTCGCGCGTACGCACCAGCCCGTGGGCGGTGGCGGGCTGCTCGCTGGCGCGCATGTCTTGCACGCTTTGCGGGTTGAGTGCCAGGTTGCCAAACCATGGCCAGCAAATGGGTACGCCGGTACGAATGCCTTTACCGTGTTCGTACTTGGCTTTTTCGTTAAGCCAAATGATCGGCTTATCTTCGCCCACCTGATAGCTCAGCACCTGCGCGCCTTGTTTGGCGACCAGCAGTTGAGCGTTGCCGTGGATAAAGTGCCAACAGTCCAGCCTGCCCAATTTGAACGATGTGCTTGGGAGTAACTTATGGCTGGGCATGGCAGGTTCTCTTTAAATGGCAGGGGCAGCAGTAGACAGGCAAAACCGCGCGAGGTTTAACGACGCGGTGGCACCGAGCGCGTGCGACCGCTGCCATCGATGGCCACGAACACAAAGACGGCTTCGGTGACTTTGCGCCATTCGCTGGACAGCGGGTCGTCGCTCCACACTTCAACCATCATCTGGATCGAGCTGCGGCCGATTTCCAGCGCTTGGGTGTAGAACGACAACTGAGCACCGACTGCCACAGGAACCAGAAACGCCATACGGTCAATAGCGACGGTGGCTACACGCCCGCCGGCAACTTTGCTAGCCATCGCGGTGCCCGCGAGGTCCATCTGGGACACCAGCCAGCCGCCAAAAATATCGCCGAAACCATTGGTTTCGCGTGGCAGGGCAGTGATTTGCAAGGCCAGGTCGCCTTGCGGGATTGGATCTTCTTGTTCGAGCTCTAGCATGCCGAAGGGCCTCTGACCCGTGATTCATCATGTGTATTGCGGGTGAAAAAGCGTCTTTAGAAAAACGATTCAGCCCGAACATACTACGTTCGTCACGTTCTTCCCAAGCCGCGCCAAGGGGAAACTCTGTGAGATCGGCTGAAGGACACCTTAAGGTGTTTCGCACAGCCACTCAGAAGCCGTAGGTAGTTTCTTACGGTTGGCGAGTATATCGGGCGACAACGCCGTCGACGACCGTCTGATTCTGCTTTTTAAACGGGCGACACGTCTACCTCTGTGCTTTTGCAGGCAATTTGTTATCTTTCGAGACCGCCCGGCCATTGCCCGCGGTGTTGACGCTTTTGCCTAGCCTAATAAGAGATGCCCAAACCCCATGATCACTGAGCCTTCCAGCGCCGCGCCGCCTTCGCGCCCCTTGACCCGTAATGACTACAAGACGTTGTCGCTGTCTGCCTTGGGCGGCGCGCTTGAGTTTTACGACTTCATCATTTTTGTGTTCTTCGCCACGGTAGTCGGCAAGCTGTTCTTCCCCGCTGACATGCCCGAATGGCTGCGCCTGATGCAAACCTTCGGTATTTTTGCGGCCGGTTACCTGGCACGGCCATTGGGCGGCATCGTCATGGCGCATTTTGGCGACCTGCTGGGGCGCAAAAAGATGTTCACCTTGAGCATCTTCATGATGGCTGTCCCGACCCTGATCATGGGGTTGCTGCCGACCTACGCGCAGATCGGCATGTGGGCGCCGATCCTGTTGCTGCTGATGCGGGTGATTCAGGGCGCGGCAATCGGCGGAGAAGTGCCGGGGGCGTGGGTGTTTGTGGCCGAGCACGTGCCGCCGCGGCATGTGGGCTACGCCTGCGGCACGCTGACGTGCGGGCTGACGGCGGGTATTTTGCTGGGCTCGCTGGTGGCCACGGCAATCAACACGCTTTACACCCCGGTCGAAGTGTCTGACTACGCGTGGCGAATTCCTTTCTTGCTGGGCGGTGTATTTGGCCTGTTTTCGGTGTACTTGCGTCGCTGGCTGCATGAGACGCCGGTATTTGCCGAGCTGCAACTGCGCAAGGCGCTGGCCGAAGAGGTGCCGCTTAAAACCGTACTGCGTGACCATCGGGGTGCGATTGCCGTTTCGATGCTGCTGACCTGGTTGTTGTCGGCCGGGATCATTGTGGTGATTTTGATGACCCCCACGGTGCTGCAAACCATTTACGGTTTTTCAGCCACGGTCTCACTGAAAGCCAACAGCTTGGCCATCGTCTTTTTAAGCGTGGGCTGTATCGCTTCGGGTGCGTTGGCTGACCGCTTTGGCGCGGGCAAGGTGTTCGTATTCGGCTGTGCCGCGTTGCTGATTACCTCGTGGACCTTCTATCACAGCCTGTTGCAGCACCCGGATTGGCTGTTTCCGTTGTACGCACTGAGCGGTTTGTTTGTAGGCACTATCGGCGCGGTGCCGTATGTGATGGTGAAAGCCTTCCCGCCGGTGGTGCGTTTCAGTGGTTTGTCGTTTTCTTACAACTTGGCTTACGCCATTTTCGGCGGCTTGACCCCGATGGCGGTGACGTTGCTGCTGAAAGAAAGCCCAATGGGCCCTGCCTATTACGTCGCCATCATTTGCACGATGGGTTTGCTGGTGGGGGCTTATTTGTGGAAGCAGGGCCGCTGATACACGGGTTATAGCGTTTTAGACGCTAACCCTCGCTCCTTTAGAAGGCCAGCCATTCGTTGCGAATGCTGGCCTTTCATCTAATTGTCACAATCGGTTCATAGAGTAGTCACATGGCCTACAGATACTGGCCCCCGATTCATCTAACCCCGTTTGCTAGGAGTAAGGCATGAAACTGAAGCGTGTGATGGCGGCCCTGACTTTTGTCGCCGCAGGCGTTGCAACTGCCAATGCGGTTGCCGCTGGTGTTGACCCGGCTATTCAGCCCTACGTAAAAACCACCGGTGTGTCGGGGAACCTGTCCAGCGTTGGTTCCGATACCCTGGCGAACTTGATGACCCTGTGGGCTGAGGCTTACAAAAAAGAATACCCGAACGTCAATATTCAGATTCAGGCTGCCGGTTCTTCGACCGCGCCCCCTGCGATTACTGAAGGCACCGCTAACCTGGGCCCGATGAGCCGCAAGATGAAAGACAACGAACTGGCGGCTTTTGAGCAAAAGTTCGGCTACAAGCCAACCGCAATCCCGGTGGCGGTGGATGCCCTGGCCGTGTTCGTGCACAAAGACAACCCGATCAAGCACCTGACGATGGAGCAAGTGGACGCGATCTTCTCCTCGACCCGTCTGTGCGGCGCCAAACAAGACGTCAAAACCTGGGGTGACCTGGGTGTGACCGGCGATCTGGCCAACAAGCCGGTACAGCTGTTTGGTCGTAACTCGGTGTCGGGCACGTATGGCTACTTCAAAGAAGAAGCCCTGTGCAAAGGCGACTACAAGCCAAACGTTAACGAACAGCCCGGTTCTGCCTCGGTGGTGCAATCGATCAGCAGCTCGCTCAACGGCGTGGGTTACTCGGGCATTGGTTATAAAACGGCCAGTGTGAAAACCGTGCCATTGGCCAAAAAAGGCAGCTCTGAGTTCATCGAAGACACCGAAGAAAACGCATTGAACGGCAAATACCCGCTGTCGCGTTTCCTCTACGTGTACGTGAACAAGGCGCCGAACAAGCCGTTGAACCCGCTGGAAGCCGAGTTCATCAAGCTGGTGCTGTCCAAGCAAGGTCAGGAAGTGGTCGTCAAAGATGGCTACATCCCGCTGCCCGCCAAAGTCGCTGCCAAAGCCTTGGCTGACCTGGGTTTGAAAGAAGGTAACTAAACCTGTAGCAGTTGCCGAAGGCTACGTGCGAAATGACGACGGCTACGCCGTCGGACGCCGCCTGCGGCAGCTGCTACGCGTTGTGAGCTGTATTCACCTCAATTTTCCACTCCGCTGCCAGCTCCACTGGGCAGCGGCTTTTTTGCGTCACTGCTTTGTCATCTTTTTGTCATACAGGACCGCTAGGGTGTGCGCATGAATGATCTGGCCAATTCCCCAATGACTACGACATCCGCTCCCAAGCGCATTGATTTCAATACGCCTGAACTGCAACGCAAGCGGCGCATTCGCGCGCTTAAAGATCACCTCACCCGCTGGTATGTGTTTATCGGCGGGCTTGCCGTGCTCGGCGCAATCACCCTGATTTTCTTCTTCCTTGGTTATGTGGTGTTCCCGCTGTTCCAGGGCGCGGACCTGAACGCCAAGCAGGCGATCACGCCGGTCTGGATGCAGGACGCCGGTAAACCGCTGATGATTTCCGTCGAGGAGCAAAATCAGGTCGGGATGCGCGTGTCCGACCAAGGCATGGTGCTGTTCTTCAATGCGAAGAATGGCGAAGAACTGTCGCGCGTGAACCTGCCACTGCCGCCCGGCACGCAAGTGACCTCGCTGGGTGAAGACCAGCCGGGTAACCCGGTGGTGGCATTGGGCTTGTCCAATGGCCAGGCGCTGGTGTTCCGTCACACGTATAAAGTCAGCTACCCGGATGGCAAAAAAACCATCACCCCGGCGGTTGAATACCCGTATGGCCAAGCGCCCATCGCCCTCGACCCGCAAGGGCGTGCGCTGGATCATGTGAACCTCAATGTGAATGACTCGACGTTGGTGTTGGCCGGCTCTGCGGGTTCGCAATTAAACGTGCTGTCGTTGGCCAGCGAAGAAAACATGATGACGGGCGAGGTCACGAACTCCGAGACCCGCATCGACTTGCCGCAAATGACCGAGCAGGTTAAAGCGCTGTACATCGACCCGCGTCAGCAGTGGTTGTATGTGATCAATGGTCGCGCCCAGGCCGATGTGTTCAGCCTGCGTGACAAGAGCCTGAATGGCCGTTACAAGCTGGCGGACGACGCCACCACACAAATCACTGCCAGTACGCAATTGGTGGGCGGTATTTCGCTGATCTTTGGTGACTCGACCGGCAGCCTGAGCCAGTGGTTCATGGCCCGCGACCCGGATGGCGAATCGCGCTTCAAGCACATCCGCAGCTTCAAAATGGGCGACTCGCCGATTGTTGAAATCACCGCTGAGCAGCGTCGCAAAGGCTTCCTGGCCCTGGACGCAGCCGGTGAAATCGGCGTGTTCCACAGCACCGCGCACCGCACCCTGCTGGTGGAAAAAGTCGCAGAAGGCCCCGGCATCATGGCGTTGTCGCCGCGTGCCAACCGCATCATCGTGGAAGAGGGCGGCAAGCTGCTGCCTCTGACCTTGAAGAACCCGCACCCGGAAGTGTCCTGGAGCGCGCTGTGGAGCAAGGTCTGGTACGAGAACTACGATGAACCGAAATACGTCTGGCAATCGACCGCCGCCAACACCGATTTCGAACCCAAGATGAGCCTTGCGCCATTGACCTTCGGTACGTTGAAGGCGGCGTTCTATGCCATGTTGCTGGCGGCACCGCTGGCTGTAGCGGCAGCGATCTACACCGCCTACTTCATGGCGCCGAGCCTGCGCCGCAAGGTCAAGCCGGTGATCGAGTTGATGGAAGCGATGCCGACGGTGATTTTGGGCTTCTTTGCCGGCTTGTTTCTGGCGCCGTATGTCGAAGGCCATTTGCCCGGTATTTTCAGCCTGCTGATGCTGTTGCCAATCGGTATTTTGCTGGCCGGTTTCACCTGGAGCCGCCTGCCTGAGTCGATCCGCCTGCGCGTGCCGGAGGGTTGGGAGAGCATGATCCTGATCCCGGTGATTCTGTTCATTGGCTGGTTGTCGCTGTACATGAGCCCGTTCATGGAAGCGTGGTTCTTTGGTGGCGACATGCGCCTGTGGATCTCCCACGATCTGGGCATTACCTACGATCAGCGCAACGCTCTGGTGGTGGGTTTGGCGATGGGCTTTGCGGTCATCCCCAACATCTACTCGATTGCTGAAGATGCCGTGTTCAGCGTGCCGCGCGGTCTGACCCTGGGTTCGCTGGCGCTGGGTGCCACACCGTGGCAGACCATGACCCGTGTGGTGATCCTGACCGCCAGCCCAGGGATTTTTTCGGCACTGATGATCGGCATGGGCCGTGCAGTGGGCGAAACCATGATCGTGCTGATGGCCACGGGTAACACGCCGGTCATGGAAATGAACCTGTTCGAAGGCTTGCGTACTTTGGCGGCGAACGTGGCGGTGGAGATGCCAGAGTCGGAAGTGGGCGGTAGCCATTACCGCGTGCTGTTCCTCTCGGCGCTGGTGCTGTTGTTGTTCACCTTCATCATGAACACTCTCGCCGAGCTGATTCGTCAGCGTCTGCGCAAGAAATATTCGTCGCTTTAAGGAAGGTAGAAGTCTGTGAAACAGAATTCCCTCAAAGGTTGGGTCAAGAGCGGCGCTCCGGGTGTCTGGATCAGCGGTGGCGCGGTGTCGCTCGCGGTCATCATGACCATTGGTTTGCTGGCAGTGATTGCGGTGCGCGGGTTGGGCCATTTTTGGCCCGCGGATCTGGTGCTGGCGCAATACAACGTGCCCGGCTCTGCTAATCACGTCGTACTGGGCGAAGTGGTGCAAAAGGAAGAAGTGCCGCGCGAACGCCTCAAAAGCGCCGGTTTGCCAGTGCCCGACCAAGGCCCGGAGTTCATGACCCGCGAGCTGATCAAGGTCGGCAACCGCGACTTGAACGGTAACGACTTCACCTGGGTCGTCGGCGAGTGGCTGACTGACCAGAAGACGCCCCCCGAGTTGATGGCCATTGAGCGTCGCGAGTGGGGCAACTTTTACGGTTACCTGGTCAATGTGAAAGAAAACGGCAAGGTAGTCGCTGAAGGCGCGGCGGCCTGGCCTGAGGTGCAAGCCCGGGTCAAGCGCGTCAACGAGCTGGCCAAGCAACTCAGCCAACTGGAAAAGAAAGACATTGGCGCGATCAACTACGGGTTGGAGCGCATTCGTCTGCACAGCCGCAAGCTGGAACTCGAAGGCAAGTTGACGCCGCAAGCCCAGGCGGACATGGAAACCGAACGTGCCGAGCTGAATGCACGTTACAAAGCCATCGAAGACCGTTTGGGCGAGCTGCATGCACAGTTCAATCGCGACAGCCTGACGGCCCGCGATGCCAACGGCAAAGAGTTGGAAATCAACATCGGCAAAGTGGTCAAGGCTTACCAGCCCAACGCCATGAACAGCTGGCAGAAGCTGGCGATGTACTTCAGCAACATTTGGGAGTTCCTCAGCGAAGACCCGCGTGAAGCCAACACCGAAGGCGGGATCTTCCCGGCGATTTTCGGCACCGTGATGATGACCTTGATCATGGCCGTGATCGTGACGCCGTTTGGCGTGCTGGCAGCGGTGTACCTGCGTGAGTACGCCAAACAGAACACCCTGACCCGGATCATCCGTATCGCGGTGAACAACTTGGCGGGTGTACCGGCGATTGTGTACGGCGTATTTGGCCTGGGCTTCTTTGTGTATGTACTGGGTGGCTCGGTTGACCGCCTGTTTTTCGCCGAAGCCTTACCCGCGCCGACCTTTGGTACGCCGGGCCTGATGTGGGCGTCGCTGACGCTGGCGCTGCTGGCGGTGCCGGTGGTGATCGTGGCCACTGAAGAGGGGCTGGCGCGTATTCCGCGCACCGTGCGTGAAGGCTCGCTGGCATTGGGCGCGACCAAATCCGAAACCTTGTGGAAGATCGTGCTGCCGATGGCCAGCCCGGCCATGATGACCGGCATGATTCTCGCCGTGGCGCGCGCGGCGGGTGAAGTGGCACCGCTGATGCTGGTGGGTGTGGTCAAGCTGGCGCCGTCGCTGCCGCTGGACGGCAACTACCCGTACCTGCACCTTGACCAGAAGATCATGCACTTGGGCTTCCATATTTATGACGTCGGCTTCCAAAGCCCGAACGTTGAAGCCGCACGACCGCTGGTGTACGCCACGGCGCTGCTGCTGGTGCTGGTGATTGCGACCCTGAACCTGTCGGCAGTGTGGATTCGTAACCACCTGCGCGAGAAGTACAAGGCGCTGGAAAGCTGATAACGCAACACCTGTAGGCGCGAGCGTGCTCGTTGAAGGCATCGGCAGGGTCTCAAGGTGGGACCGAGGTGTCTGGAGTGTGAGCCAGTTCGTTGCTACAGCAGATGAAAAGCCCGGTCAGAACGACCGACACGAATGTTTAGCGTATGGAGCAACCCATGCAGCATGAATCCTCCGCCCACGGCATCAACATGTCCGCCCTGGGTCGCACCAAACAAAGCTTGAACCTGGCCAACGAAGAAGTGGCCATTGAAGTCCCGGGCCTGAACCTTTACTACGGTGAAAAGCAGGCGCTGTTTGACGTGAGCCTGAACATTCCAAAGCAGCGTGTGACCGCCTTTATCGGTCCCTCGGGTTGCGGCAAGTCCACGTTGCTGCGCACCTTCAACCGCATGAACGATCTGGTGGACGGTTGCCGCGTTGAAGGCGAGATCAACCTGTACGGCAACAACATTTACCGCAAGGGCGAGGACGTGGCTGAGCTGCGTCGCCGGGTGGGCATGGTGTTCCAGAAGCCCAACCCGTTCCCCAAGACCATCTACGAGAACGTGGTCTACGGCTTGCGGATTCAGGGCATCAATAAAAAACGCATCCTCGACGAAGCCGTTGAGTGGGCGCTTAAAGGTGCGGCGTTGTGGGATGAGGTCAAAGACCGCCTGCACGACTCGGCGCTGGGTTTGTCCGGTGGTCAGCAACAGCGTTTGGTGATCGCCCGTACCATCGCGGTTGAACCCGAAGTGTTGTTGCTCGATGAGCCGTGCTCGGCACTCGACCCAATCTCGACGCTGAAGGTCGAAGAGCTGATTTACGAGCTTAAGTCCAAGTTCACCATCGTCATCGTGACCCACAACATGCAGCAGGCTGCGCGGGTGTCGGATTACACCGCCTTTATGTACATGGGCAAAATGGTTGAATACGGCGACACCGACACCTTGTTCACCAACCCGGCCAAAAAGCAGACCGAAGACTACATCACCGGGCGCTATGGCTAGTGGGGGCGGGCTTTACAGTTCGCGGTAACGACACATTTGGCTAGCAGCGTATAGCTTGCGGCTCACAGCTTTTGCGGAGCAGAACCATGATTTCAAAGGATGGCCTCACCCATCACATTTCCGCGCAGTTCAACGCGGAACTCGAAGAAGTGCGCAGCCACTTGCTGGCCATGGGCGGGCTGGTCGAGAAGCAGGTTAACGACGCGGTCACGGCGTTGATCGAGGCCGATTCCGGGCTGGCTCAGCAAGTGCGTGAGATCGACGAACAGATCAATCAGATGGAACGCAACATCGACGAAGAATGCTTGCGCATTCTGGCCCGTCGTCAGCCTGCGGCCTCTGACCTGCGGTTGATCATCAGCATTTCCAAGTCGGTGATCGACCTTGAGCGCATCGGTGACGAAGCGACCAAAATTGCCCGCCGTGCGATTCAGCTCTGTGAAGAGGGCGAAGCGCCGCGTGGTTATGTTGAAGTGCGACACATCGGCGATCAGGTGCGCAACATGGTGCGCGATGCATTGGATGCATTTGCCCGCTTCGATGCCGACCTGGCGCTGTCGGTGGCGCAGTACGACAAAATCATCGACCGTGAATACAAAACGGCGTTGCGCGAGTTGGCCACCTACATGATGGAAGACCCGCGCTCGATCTCGCGGGTGCTGAGCATCATTTGGGTGCTGCGTTCGCTGGAACGCATTGGCGATCACGCGCGCAATATTTCGGAGTTGGTCATCTATCTGGTACGTGGCACAGACGTGCGCCACATGGGCCTTAAGCGCATGCGTGAAGAAGTTGAAGGCACAGGCGGTGATAACGCTAATGTTCCGCAACCACCTGACGATAAATAAGACTGCCCGAGATGAAAACGCCTGGCTCTAGCCAGGCGTTTTGCTTTTCGGCGTTCATATTCAGGCGCTCTGCGAACGTAAAGTGATTCGGGGTGCCCCCAAGATTTGGCACATGGCCATCATTCGGCGCATGCTTGTCAAGATTTCAGAGGAGCAATCGATGAGCAAGGTCAGTGTGTTGGTGGTGGATGACGCGTCGTTTATTCGCGATCTGGTTAAAAAATGCCTGCGTAATGCATTTCCGGGCATCAAGATCGAAGACGCGGTCAACGGCCGCAAAGCACAGGCCATGCTGACCCGTGATGCGTTCGATCTGGTGCTGTGTGATTGGGAAATGCCAGAGATGTCCGGCCTTGAGCTGCTGACCTGGTGCCGCGAGCAAGACCCTCTCAAAACCTTGCCCTTCATCATGGTCACCAGCCGTGGCGACAAAGAGAACGTGGTGCAGGCGATTCAGGCCGGTGTTTCGGATTTTGTCAGCAAGCCGTTCACCAATGAGCAGTTACTGACCAAGGTGAAAAAAGCCTTCACCAAAGCGGGCCTGATGGACGCGGTGATGGCGTGCGCACCGACGCGCATGAATTCGGCCTTCGGCAATGACTCGTTGAGCGCGTTGACCGGTGGCAAGACCCAACTGGCAACCCCGGCCCTAGCAACGGCTGCGCGCCCGCAGACCGTTGCGGCCCCGGCGGCCAAAGCCGCCAGCCAAACCCCGACCGGACGTGGTCAGGGGCAATTGCGCCTGTCGAGCGGTACTCAAGCGTGTGTGATCAAGGCGCTGAGCTTGAAGGAAGCGCTGCTGGTGGTGCGTAGGGGTGAAGTGCTGCCACAGGTACTGGAAAGTGCAGTGCTCGACCTTGAGCAGGGCGACAACGCCGAAGTAGCGCGTTTGAATGGTTACCTGCACGCCGTCGTGGCTTACGAGCCCAAGCCCGACAGTGACTGGTTGCAACTGACCTTTCGCTTCGTGGACCAGGATGCGGCGAAGATGGGTTACCTCTCGCGGTTAATAGCCCACGGCACGGCACAAAAACACTTCGTACCGGGGGCGTAAGACGCACCGGTGTAAGCCGTAGCCGCTGTCGAGGTACGAGGCTGCGATCGCAGCCTCGCGCTGCTCGTCAACGACTACAGGGCTTATGGCAGTTGCAGGCCGCCGGAGGCTTTGTGGATCGCTCGCAGATGTTCGCCGATGTGTTTGACGTTGGCCTCGGTCGCGGCAATTTCAGCCGCGCGCGCCGGCTCCAGCAGGCTGCGTACTTCTTTGTCCAAATCACCGGTCAGGCGCAGTAACTGCTGCTGGCGCTGGCTGCTTTCTGATTCGAGCATTTCCCACTCTTTTGCCTGTGGCAAACCATAGCCGCTGCTGCCAAGCAGTTCGGCCGGACGACTGAGAAAGCCGCTGCTGGCGAGGATCTCTTGCAGTGTCTGATTGGCCTTGTCCATACCGGCGCCTTCAATGCCGCGTACCTTCAAGTACTTCTGTTTAACCTCGTCTTGCGCCAACAGCAGTTGGCGGCGAAAGGCTGCTTGCTCCAACAGTAACAACGCTGCGCTGGCGCGCAGGTCGGCTTGCCCGATCCACGGGCGACGCTCATCCGGGCTGAGCGCGAGCCAGTCTTCGACGCTGGTTTGCTTGATCGGCAGACGGGTCTTGAGTACATCGAACATCGCCTGATAACGGTCGCGGTACGAGTCAAAGCGATAACCCAAACGCAGTGCTTCTTTTTTGTCGTTCAGCACGCTGGTATTAGCCAGGCCACGGGCCTTGAGCACCTCCAGCAAGCCGTTGGGCATGATGCTGTCCAGGCCTTTGAGCTGCGAATTGTCGCTGCCGCTGCGCAGCAGTTTCAGGGTTTCGACCGCGCAGTTGTTGGAGATGAAGTAGTAGTTGCCATCGTAGCTCCAGTGCATTTCGGCGGCGTGTTCTACCACGTCTTCGATTTCGGCGCGGTTGAGTGTGAGCGGCACGGACGCCAGGCTGCGCAGTTCGGTTTTGGTGTATTCGTCGATCACCTGGGCCAGCGGCAATACAAACAGGCGTGAGGGGTAAGCCCCGGTCAGGCCATCCCAACTCGACAGCTGTACGTCGTTGACGAATGCGCGGTAGGACAACACCAGATGTTCTTGCAGGTCGAGCCGGCAATCCGGGCCCCGAGGACGCCCCGGCGCGCAGATCACCAGCCGCAGCATGCTGTGGCCCCAGCGGCTGGCCCATTCCTGGTTGGCCTCGGCAAGCAAGTAGTCCACGGCATACACGCGTTCAGGGTCGACGGTGCCGAGCGGCTGTTTGGCAAAGTCGTTACCGGCATTGAGAAAGGCGAAGCCTTTGGGGCATTCATCCTTGGCCGCGGGCGCCCAGCCGAAGCGCTCTTTGTAGTAGCGATACAGCGCCGGACGGCGGCAGGCGTAGGCCGGGTCGAGGAGGAAGTACTCCATGTTGACCGCGACAAATTCTCGCGGGTTGCTGACCTCGTAGAGGTCGGGGCTGCGCACCACCTGATGGTTGTCTTGCTCCCGTTCGCCGCGGCGGCCGACGTATTGCTGCCACCCTGCCAGGTCAAGCAGCCGCGGATCGTCGCTGAGGGTGAAGCGGCGTTCGGCCTGGCCTCGGCAGTCGTCCGGCAGGCCGATCAGCCCGGCACTGTTGTGCTGGCGCGTGCAACGCTGGATTTGGGTGCGCTCGGCAGCAGGCCACAGACGTGCGCGGTCGTAGATGTGCGTCAGCTCGTGCAGCACGGTGGCGAGTAATTCGCGGCGTACCGTGCCGTGGGGGCGATTGGTTTGCTCGGTGGCGGCCGAACCGTCGGTCAGGCTCGCCAGTAGCTTGCGATTGAGGTCCAGCTCGGACACCAGTGAGGCTTGGCCGTAGGCGTTGCTCGGCATGCCTTCGGTCCAGCCCACCAGAATCTGGCGGTCCAATTGCTCGATCAAGCGCGGTGGCAGCTTGTGCATGGCCTCGTCGAGCAAGGCTTGGGTCGCCTGTTGCTCAGCCGGGCTCAGACCGTCGGTCTTGAGTTGCAGATGCAGCGCGGCCTGGGCGCTGCTGCCGATCAGCAGCAGGCCACAGGCGGCGAGCCAGCGCGCTATCGGCCTCACAGTGCGAGGATGGCTTCGGCGAGTACTTGATCGCTGGCGTTGCGTGCTTCAGGTACGCGATCGCGCAGGGTGTTGAAGGCCGCTTCCAGTTGTACGCCGCGAATGTCGCCTTGGCTGGCAACGAAGGTAGCGGCGTCATCGTGGGCCTCGCGCACTACTTTTGAGTCGCGGATCGAGGTGGTGGTGTCAGAAGTGAAGTCGATGGTGCGTCCGAATGCGCGAACGATGATGTTACTGGTTTGCACCAGGGTTTGTGCCTGCGCCACATCGGCGAGCAACAACAGGCCAAGGGTGGCGACAATCAACGGGCTACGCATGACATTTCTCCTGAAAACGCGGGTGTTTATTGGACGAGAATCGCTTGTGCCAGTTCAAAGTCGCTGGCACTCAATTTTGGTTGGCTGTGGCGCACGTAGCGCAACGCAGACTCCAACTGCGAACCCCGCAGTTGACCGTCACTGGCGATAAAAGCGGCAGCGTCATCCTGAGCGGCGAGGATCAGTTTGTTGTCCAAAGGTGCCGACGTCACTTTGCTGGTGACATAACCGGTGAGCACTGTGGTTTGTGTGCTGGTGTCGAAGGCGGATGCAGATTGAACCCAGCAAAGGGCAAGTAAAGCGATAGAGAGAAAGCGCATGGGTCTCGACGTTGGTTGAGCGAGGGCCAAGGCTAGCGTAATGGGCGGGGCAGGGCCAGAGCGGGGGGCGTGTTCTTCATGTAGGGGCGGGCTTTATCTCAAGTAAGCGCGCTCCTACAGGAAGACGCTCTGTCAGAGGGTCAGGATGGCCTGAGCCAATTGGGTGTCGGAGGCTTGCAGCTGTGGTGCTTGCTGGCGGATGAAGTCCAGTGCGCTTTCGAGCTTAACGCCACGGATAGTGCCTTCACTGGCGACAAAGCTGGCGGCGTCGTCACGGGCTGCACGCACTATCTTGTTGTCGCGGATGGAGTTGGTGGCATCTGAGGTCAGGTCGGTGGTGGCCTTGAGCGTGCCTACGATGGCATCGGTGGTCACGATGAAGCTGGAAGCATTGGCGCTGGCGGCAACAACCAGCAAAGCCGCTGCGCTCAGTAGGCGAAGTGTGGACATGGTGATACTCCTTGGCAGGTGCTTATACGTTAGACGTTATGGGCGAATAGTAGGCCGAGTGCTGCGCGGGGCAAAGAATGTTTTACCTGTAGCGGGTGTTTTAGCGCTCTGGCTCAAGGATTTCTATAACTGTACTTGTTTGTGTGTGCTGAATTTAAAACTGTACCTATTCGCTTGTGGCTTACGTAAACAGGGCTGCTGAAACGACAAAACCCGTCAGCGGTTGCCCGCGACGGGTTTTGTTTTTTCAATTCTGGGTGCTGGCGGTGGACCGGTGGTCAGGGCCAGCGAGCGCTTGTTAGCGCCAGAACGGCTTGCTCAGCTCTTCGTAACGCTGTGCTTCGCTAATCCCGGCATCCGCCAGAAGACGCGAATCCAGGCGAGCCAGTTGATGGCGGCTGGAGATACGGCGCTGCCACAACATCAGGTTGGCAAGTACGCGCAAAGGCATGGAAGCCTGGGTGTTTACAGTGTTGCTTTCATTGAACAGATCGGAACTGAGGGTACGTTCCATGATGGCATCCTTCCGCTTGTGGCGGCATTGGCGAGTGGTTTAACTGGTGCCCATGATCCTCCTCCGTGTCGAGAGTCTCTAGATACAGTTCACTTGTATTGTGATGAGCCAGTTAACTGTTTATGGGTGCTGTACGGCCATAAAAGGGCGCAACTGTACCTGTCGGCACTAAGTTGGTGCATTTTTGATCAATTTAGTCAGAAATTGCCGTGGTAAGAGTAGGAAATGACCAGTACAGCAGTACAGTTTTTGAAACTCCAGGCACAAAAAAGCCGCCGAGAAAACAGTGTTTTCTGCGGCGGCTGTCTAACTCGCGTGTTACGGCAGCATTTTCCCGGTTTCTTCCAGGTTGATGTGCCAGCTCAACGCTTCGCGCAGGATGTGCGGGGTGTGGCCACCGATTGCACAGGCTTTGCTGAAGTAGTCATTGAGTGCTTCACGGAAATCCGGGTGCACACAGTTGTCGATGATCACACGAGCGCGTTCGCGAGGTGCCAGGCCGCGCAGGTCGGCCAGGCCCTGTTCGGTCACCAGGATGTCCACATCGTGCTCGGTGTGGTCGACGTGGCTGACCATTGGCACGACGCTGGAGATTGCGCCAGCCTTGGCAATGGACTTGGTCACAAAGATCGCCAGGTGAGCGTTACGGGCGAAATCGCCTGAACCGCCGATGCCATTCATCATGCGTGTGCCGCAGACGTGGGTGGAGTTCACGTTGCCGTAGATGTCGAATTCCAGGGCCGTGTTGATGCCGATGATGCCCAGGCGCCGTACCACTTCAGGGTGGTTGGAGATTTCTTGCGGGCGCAGGACCAGTTTGTCCTTGTAGCGCTCCAGGTTGCCGAATACGTCCGAGTTGCGACGTTCAGACAAGGTGATCGAACTGCCCGAGGCGAAGCTCATCTTGCCAGCGTCGATCAGGTCGAAAGTCGAGTCCTGCAACACTTCGGAGTACATGGTCAGGTCTTCGAACGGCGAGTCGATCAAGCCGCACATGACGGCGTTGGCGATGTTGCCGATACCCGCTTGCAGCGGGCCGAGTTTGTTGGTCATGCGGCCAGCTTCAACTTCGGCCTTGAGGAAGTTGATCAGGTGGAACGCGATGCCGTCGGTTTCGCTGTCTGGCTCGGACACCGTGGACGGTGAGTCGGGCTTGTTGGTAATAACGATGGCGACGATTTTTTCTGGCGGAATCGGGATGGCAGTGCTGCCGATACGGTCGTCGACTTTGACCAGCGGGATGGGCGTGCGCGTGGGACGGTAGGTCGGAATGTAGATGTCGTGCAGGCCTTCCAGATTCGGGTTATGCGCCAGGTTGATCTCGACAATCACTTGTTTGGCGAAAATCGCGAAGCTGGCGGAGTTGCCTACAGAAGTCGTTGGAACTATATGACCTTGCTCGGTAATAGCGACGGCTTCAATTACTGCGATATCCGGCAGCTTCAGTTGATTGTTACGCAGCTGTTCAACCGTTTCGGACAAATGCTGGTCAATGAA
The DNA here is from genome assembly GCF_001529285.1 of Pseudomonas sp. TAA207. Lineage (NCBI taxonomy): Bacteria > Pseudomonadati > Pseudomonadota > Gammaproteobacteria > Pseudomonadales > Pseudomonadaceae > Pseudomonas > Pseudomonas sp. TAA207. Next base: position 419,916 of record NZ_LLWJ01000072.1, read on the forward strand.
CATCACTTCGCCAGCATTGATAGCTTTGCGCAAGGTGCTGTCTACCTGGAACGGCATGCGACGAGCCAGGACACCGGCCTCGGTCAGTTGTTTGTCCAGATCGTTGCCCAGGCTGGCGCCGGTCATCAGGGTGATTTTCAGGGGCGATGTTTTAGCGCGCTCGGCCAATGCTTTTGGGACGGCCTTGGCTTCGCCGGCACGGGTAAAACCGCTCATGCCGACGGTCATGCCGTCTTGGATAAGGGCGGCGGCTTCTTCGGCGCTCATGACCTTATCGTGCAGGGAATTTAGGCGAATACGTTCACGGTACATGGATTGTTATCTCGGGCAACGGAAGCAAGATGCGCAGTCTATTCATTTTCAAAGGCTGGCGTCCCGCTACCATGGTCGAATGCCTGACGGCGATTTAGACCCTTTGGTCGGGATCTTTGGGGAATAAAAAACCCCGGTCAATTCAGCGCCGGGGTTCTCAGTCGTGCAGTGGCGGGGATGTTACTCGACCGCTTTGACCATATCTTCAATAACTTTCTTGGCGTCACCGAAGACCATCATGGTTTTATCCAAGTAAAACAGTTCGTTATCCAGACCTGCGTAGCCACTGGCCATTGAGCGTTTGTTAACGATGACGGTCTTGGCTTTGTAAGCCTCAAGGATCGGCATGCCCGCAATCGGGGATTTGGGATCGTTCTTGGCCGCCGGGTTGACCACATCGTTGGCGCCCAACACCAGCACTACGTCGGCCTGACCAAACTCGGAGTTGATGTCTTCCATTTCGAACACTTGGTCATAAGGCACTTCGGCCTCGGCCAGCAGCACGTTCATATGGCCTGGCATCCGGCCCGCTACCGGGTGGATGGCGTATTTGACGGTCACGCCGCGATGGGTCAGTTTCTCGGTCAGCTCTTTAAGTGCGTGCTGTGCCCGCGCTACGGCCAGGCCATAACCCGGCACGATGATGACGGTGTCAGCGTTGGTCAGCAGGAAAGTGGCGTCGTCTGCCGAGCCGGATTTAACCGGACGGGCTTCTTGCGCACCCGCAGGGCCGGCAACATCGGTTGCGCCGCCAAAACCACCGAGAATCACGTTGAAGAACGAACGGTTCATCGCCTTGCACATGATGTACGACAGGATTGCGCCCGAGGAGCCCACCAGCGAACCGGCAATAATCAGCATTGAGTTGTTCAGCGAGAAGCCGATACCTGCTGCCGCCCAGCCTGAGTAGCTGTTGAGCATCGACACCACGACCGGCATGTCTGCGCCGCCAATGGGGATGATGATCAGCACGCCCAGTACGAACGCCAGAGCCAGCATCAATGCGAAGGCATTAAGGTTGCCGGTCAGCATGAAGGTGATGCCCAGCGCCAAGGTGGCCAGGCCCAGTGCCAGGTTCAGCTTGTGTTGGCCGCCGAACTGTACCGGTGCACCCTGGAACAGGCGGAACTTGTATTTACCCGACAGTTTGCCGAAAGCGATCACCGAACCCGAGAAGGTAATCGCGCCAATGGCAGCACCCAGAAACAGTTCCAGACGGTTGCCCGCAGGAATGGCGTCGCCCAGGTGCTTGACGATGCCCAGCGATTGCGGCTCGACGACGGCGGCAATGGCAATGAACACCGCCGCCAGGCCGATCATGCTGTGCATGAAGGCAACCAGCTCGGGCATTTTGGTCATTTCAACGCGCTTGGCCATGATCGAGCCAGCGGTTCCGCCGACCAACAGGCCGACAATCACGTAGCCGATACCCGCTGTCGCTATTTCAGCGCCCAGTTTGTAGATAAGCCCTACGGTGGTAATCACCGCCAAAGCCATGCCGAGCATGCCGAACAGGTTGCCGCGACGTGAGGTGGTCGGGTGCGACAGGCCTTTAAGCGCTTGAATGAAGCAAATCGATGCAACCAGATACAGCACAGTGACCAGATTCATGCTCATGGTTTACGCACCTCTTCTTTAGCTTTAGGTGCTTTCTTCTTGAACATTTCCAGCATGCGCCGGGTGACCAAAAATCCACCGAATACGTTTACGGCTGCCAGCGCGACGGCCAGGGTGCCCATGGTTTTACCCAGCGGGGTGACTGTCAGCGCGGCGGCGAGCATCGCGCCGACGATCACAATCGCCGAAATGGCATTGGTGACGGCCATCAGTGGGGTGTGCAGGGCAGGGGTTACGTTCCAGACCACGTGGTAGCCAACGTAAATGGCCAGCACGAAAATGATCAGGTTGTAGATGCCGGGCGAGATCAGCTCTTCCATTGTTTTTATCCTCAGCCGTTTTTGCGCACGACTTGCCCGTCGCGGCACATCAGGCACGCAGCGACGATGTCGTCTTCTAGGTTGATCTGAAACTGCCCTTCAGGGGTGAAGACCAGCTTGAGGAAGTCCAGCAAATTGCGGGCATACAGCGCGGAGGCGTCTGCGGCAACCATTGCAGCCAGATTGGTGTGGCCCACGAGGGTGACACCGTGCTCAATCACGACTTGATCCGCCACGGTCAGCGGGCAATTGCCGCCTTGCGCCGCGGCGAGGTCGATGACCACTGAGCCGGGTTTCATTTGCGCCACGGTTTCTGCGCTGAGCAGTACCGGGGCCTTACGGCCGGGGATCAGCGCAGTGGTGATGACGATGTCAGCCAGTTTGGCGCGTTCGTGAACGGCCAAAGCCTGGCGCTGCATCCAGCTCGCAGGCATGGGCCGTGCGTAGCCGCCCACACCGACGGCGCACTCGCGCTCTTCGTCCGTTTCATACGGCACGTCGACGAACTTGGCTCCCAGCGATTCAATCTGCTCTTTAACCGCAGGCCGTACATCCGACGCTTCAATCACGGCGCCTAAGCGTTTGGCGGTGGCGATGGCCTGCAAGCCTGCAACTCCGGCGCCAAGGATCAGCACGCGGGCTGCCTTAACGGTGCCTGCTGCGGTCATCAACATGGGCATGAAACGCGGGTAGTAGTGAGCGGCCAGCAACACGGCTTTGTAACCCGCAATGTTGGCTTGGGATGACAGCACATCAAGACTTTGCGCACGAGAGGTGCGTGGGGCCGCTTCGAGAGAGAAAGCTGTGATGCCGTGCCCCGCCAGTTTGGCAATGGTTTCATTGCTGAACGGGTTGAGCATGCCAATCAGCACGGCACCGCTGTTAATCAGGGCCAGTTCGCTGTCATTGGGGGCAACCACTTTGAGAATCAGCTCGGCACCCAAGGCGTCTTGGGCGCTGCCAATGGTTGCGCCGACGGCTTCATAAGCGCTGTCGATAACACTGGCATTAATGCCTGCGCCGCTTTCAACAGTCACCTTATGGCCTTGGCCGATCAGCTTCTTGATGGTTTCCGGGGTTGCAGCAACCCGCGTTTCACCCGTGTGGGTTTCGAGAGGAACACCAATGTGCACGTCATATCTCCTGCGTGATCTTTTATAAGAAAGCCAGCGCACTGCGGTGGGTGCGTCTGGGGCGGCCGATCAGCACGACCCCACCAGAATCAGGGCGGGGCGCCGCATAATGCAGGCGATTTTTTAGCCCTTCAAGAACTTATGGAGGGTGACGGAATTTTTACTACAAGTCATGCCGTGACCGAATGTCGCAATGATACGCCAGGCGCCAGTAACGACGGGGCTTCTAGGGATTAAAGGTGCTTTTCGAGTTTTTTTCACATTTCTTTTAGTTATCCGGGCATAACTTTCGGAAATACCCTGTAGGCCGCGTGGTTACTGGCCTACAGGTTTGTCCAGATAGACATAAGTTTAGGGTCTTATAAAGCGACATTTACGTACATATGTAGGGTTATTTGATGCTGCACTACATAACCCTTACGGACGTTGCTCTTGGCTACAGCAAGCTGTAGCGCCGGGCTTGCTGGATGAGCCAGTCGCGAAACGCCTGGAGAGAGGCAGATTCGATTTTGCGCTCTGGAATCATCAGGTGATAAGCCTTGGTGCTGGGTAGCGTGGCGGAGTGGGCAATCACCAGGCGCTGCTCGGTCAGCTCGCGTTGAATCAAAAAAGGCGGGATAAGGGCGACGCCCATGTCGTGCATGGCCGCTTGGGCCAGCATCGAAAACAGTTCATAGCGTGGACCGGTCATGTCGCGTGGCACGCTCATCTCTTGTGCGTTGAACCATTGCCGCCACGCGTAGGGGCGGGTGGTCTGTTGCAGTAAGGGGAGTTCGGCGAGTGCTGATGCGCTGAGGGTTTTGTGGGTGTTGAGCAGGTTGGGGCTGCAAACAGGGACCGGGTTTTCCCCCATCAGGCGGTAGGACGTGGTGCCTGACCAGTCGGCATCGCCGAAATAGATGGCGGCGTCAAAGTCGGTGTCGGCAAAGAGGAAGGGGCGGGTACGGTTTGTAAGGTTGACCGTGACGTCAGGGTGCTGTTGTTGGAAGTCTTTGAGTCGGGGGAGCAACCATTGCGTGCCGAAGGTGGGCACAACGGCCAGTTCAATAACGTTAGCGCCTTGTTGCCCCATGATCGAAAGGGTGTCGCGTTCTACGGCGTCCAGTTGGGTTGCAATGCGCCTGCTGTAGGAAAGACCGGCTTCGGTGAGTTTGACCCCGCGCTTGGAGCGCCTGAAAAGTTCGACGCTGAGAAATGCTTCAAGGCTGGCGATCTGGCGGCAGATGGCGCCCTGAGTGAGAGAGAGTTCATGCGCAGCCTTGGTGAAGCTTTCGTGGCGCGCGGCGGCCTCAAAACTGATGAGCGCGGTCGTGCTGGGAATCTTGCGGCGCATGTACGGCTTCCTCACTAAAGGCAGTCAAATATGGCGTTTTCGATGTTCACGGAGTGAGAAATTAGCACAAGAGGGTGCGCAATCCTCGTTTGTCCTTCTATATAGAAGGGACCTAGGATTGGCCCACGACATTTGATCTATTTCGCGAGGGTTCACTCATGGCGGGTAAAGCAAGCTTCAACTGGATCGATCCACTTCTGCTGGATCAACAGCTCACTGAAGAAGAGCGCATGGTGCGTGACAGCGCTGAACAGTTTGCCCAGGACAAGTTGGCGCCGCGTGTGCTTGAGGCTTTCCGGCATGAGAAGACAGACCCTGCCATCTTTCGGGAAATGGGCGAAACCGGCTTGCTGGGGGCGATGATTCCTGAGCAGTACGGCGGCAGCGGTCTCAATTATGTGAGCTATGGCCTGATCGCGCGTGAGGTAGAACGTGTGGACTCCGGCTACCGCTCAATGATGAGTGTGCAGTCTTCGCTGGTGATGGTGCCGATCAATGAGTTTGGCACTGAGGCTCAGAAGCAGAAGTACCTGCCCAAACTCGCGTCGGGCGAGTGGATCGGCTGTTTTGGTCTGACAGAGCCTGATCATGGTTCTGATCCGGGTGCGATGATTACTCGCGCGCGTAAAGTAGAGGGCGGCTACAGCCTGACGGGCGCCAAGATGTGGATCACCAACAGCCCTATCGCGGATGTGTTTGTGGTCTGGGGTAAGGATGATGCAGGTGACATTCGTGGCTTTGTTCTGGAGAAAGGCTGGAAAGGTCTGAGTGCGCCTGCGATCCACGGCAAGGTGGGTTTGCGTGCATCGATCACCGGCGAGATCGTCATGGATAACGTGTTTGTGCCTGAAGAAAACATTTTCCCGGATGTGCGTGGCTTGAAGGGGCCGTTTACCTGCTTGAATTCGGCGCGCTACGGCATTTCGTGGGGCGCACTGGGGGCGGCTGAGTCGTGCTGGCATACGGCACGCCAATACACGCTGGATCGCAAGCAGTTTGGTCGTCCTTTGGCGGCGACCCAATTGATTCAGAAAAAACTGGCTGACATGCAGACTGAAATTACCCTGGCCCTGCAAGGTTGCCTACGTTTGGGTCGGATGAAGGACGAGGGGACGGCAGCGGTAGAGATTACGTCGATCATGAAGCGTAACTCGTGCGGCAAATCACTTGATATCGCCCGCATGGCGCGTGACATGTTGGGTGGTAACGGCATTTCTGATGAGTTCGGCGTGGCACGTCACTTGGTCAACCTTGAAGTGGTGAATACCTATGAGGGTACGCACGATGTGCATGCTCTGATTCTTGGGCGTGCGCAGACGGGTCTTCAGGCGTTCTATTAATAGGAGTTCGGCTCATGGGTGCTTTATCGCATTTGCGGGTGTTGGACTTGTCGCGCGTGTTGGCTGGTCCGTGGGCCGGGCAGATCCTGGCAGACCTTGGGGCGGAAGTGATCAAGGTCGAGCGTCCGGGCAATGGTGATGACACGCGAGCCTGGGGGCCGCCCTTCCTTAAAGATGCTTATGGTGAGAGCACCGGGGAGGCGGCCTATTATTTGTCGGCTAATCGCAACAAGCAGTCGGTGACCATTGACTTCACTCAACCTGAAGGTCAGCGGCTGGTGCGGGAGTTAGCGGCGAAGTCCGATATTTTGATCGAAAACTTCAAAGTAGGTGGGTTGCAGGCCTATGGCTTGGACTATGCGTCGCTCAAGGAGGTCAATCCGGATTTGATTTACTGCTCGATCACTGGTTTCGGTCAGACGGGGCCGTATGCCAAGCGCGCAGGCTATGACTTCATGATTCAGGGGTTGGGTGGTCTGATGAGTTTGACGGGGCGCCCTGACGGTGAGGAGGGGGCGGGTCCGGTCAAAGTGGGTGTGGCGTTGACGGATATATTGACGGGGCTGTATTCGACTGTCGCCATTCTGGCGGCGCTGGCCCATCGTCAGCATGATGGCGGTGGTCAGCATATCGATATGGCGCTGCTGGATGTTCAGGTGGCGTGCCTGGCGAATCAGGCAATGAATTATCTGACTACAGGTGTTTCTCCTAAGCGGCTAGGTAATGCGCACCCAAATATTGTGCCGTATCAGGATTTTCCTACTGCCGATGGTGACTTCATTCTTACCGTGGGGAATGACAATCAGTTTCGAAAATTTGCTGAACTGGCAGGTCGCGGGGAGTGGGCGCAGGACTCCCGGTTTTCGACTAATAAGGCGCGTGTGGCGAATAGAGCGGTGTTGGTGCCGTTGATACGTCAGGTGACTGTCTTCAAAACGACGGCTGAGTGGGTATCTCAGCTGGAGCCGGTGGGTGTGCCTTGCGGGCCGATCAATGACTTGGCGCAGGTGTTTCAGGACCCTCAGGTGCAGGCGCGCGGGTTGGCAATAGAGTTGCCTCATGTGCTGGCTGGGCGTGTGCCGCAGGTTGCCAGTCCAATTCGCTTATCGCAGACGCCTGTCGAGTATCGCAACGCTCCACCTTTGCTGGGAGAGCATACCGATGAGGTATTGCAGCGTGTGCTGGGATTGACTGCGGGGGCGTTGGAAGGGCTGCGTAAATCAGGCGCGGTTTGATGTGGCTGTCTGTAAGGAGGGGGCGTTAGCTCCCTCTTCTATATAGAGGTTTTATTGGGCTGTTAAAGGTAATTGATAGAGTCGCTCAATTAGGGGTTGACGCAGATTTAAAACACCCTATAATTCGCCCCACTTCCGGCGTAGTCGAAACGGAAAACTCCTTGAGTATCAATGAGTTGAACGGTTTTCGACGGTGCTAGCTTCAAATCATCGAAGCAGGAAATGAGGTGTTGACAGCAGCGTGTAACGCTGTAGAATTCGCCTCCCGCTAACGAGAGAT